>CAYVXO010000017.1:0-42866 GCA_964454485.1 uncultured Rubrivivax sp. | reverse complement strand
CCGATGATGGACTGGACCGACCGCCACTGCCGCTTATTCCACCGCCAGATCACCCGCCACGCGCGCCTGTACACCGAGATGGTGACCACCGGCGCGCTGCTGCACGGCGACGTGGCGCGTCACCTGGACTTCGACGCCGCCGAGCACCCGCTGGCGCTGCAGCTCGGCGGCAGCGAGCCGGAGGACCTGGCGAAGTGCGCGAAGCTGGCCGAGCGCTGGGGCTACGACGAGATCAACCTCAACTGCGGCTGCCCCAGCGAACGCGTCCAACGCGGCGCCTTCGGCGCCTGCCTGATGGCCGAGCCGCTGCTGGTGGCCGATTGCGTGAAGGCGATGCGCGACGCCACCGCGCTGCCGGTGACGGTGAAGCACCGCATCGGCATCGACCGTGTCGAGAGCTACGAATTCGTGCGCGACTTCGTCGGCACGGTCGCCCAGCGCGGCGGCTGCGAGGTCTTCGTCGTCCATGCCCGCAACGCCTGGCTCAAGGGCCTGAGCCCGAAGCAGAACCGCGAGGTGCCGCCGCTGCGCTACGAGCTCGTGCACCGGCTCAAGCGCGACTTCCCGGCGCTCACCATCGCCGTCAACGGCGGCCTCGCGGGCGACGAGGCCATCGCCGCGCAGCTGGAGCATGTCGACGGCGTGATGATCGGCCGCGAGGCCTACCACCACCCGTGGAGCATGGCCGGGTGGGACACACGCTTCTTCGGCGATGCGGCCGCCGCGCCCGCGCGCGAGGCGGTGGAGGACACGATGGTCGGCTACATGGAAAGCCGGCCCGAAGTGCCCTGGCCGCACGTGGCGCGCCACATGATGGGCCTGTGGAACGGCACGCCCGGAGCGCGCCGCTGGCGCCAGGTGTGGTCCGACCACCGCCTGAAAGGCGAGCCGCCGGCGGCGGTGCAGCGCCTGGCCACGCAGGCGCGCCTGAACCACGAACCCGCCGCGCTGGCGGCCTAGAAGAAGGCACGGGAGCATGAGCAGCACACCTCGTCTGGGCATCATCGGCGGCAGCGGCCTGTACGACCTGCCGGGGCTCGCCGACACCCGCTGGGTCACGGTCGACACGCCCTGGGGGGCGCCGTCGGACCAGGTCTTCCTGGGCCGCCTGGGCGACGCGGAGCTGGCCTTCCTGCCGCGCCACGGCCGCGGCCACCGCATCCCGCCATCGGAGCTGAACTTCCGCGCCAACATCGCGGCGCTGAAGTCGCTCGGCGTGACCGACGTGCTCTCGCTGTCGGCCGTCGGCGGCTTGCGCGCCGACCTGGCGCCGGGCACCTTCGTCATCGTCGACCAGTTCGTCGACCGCACGCACGCACGGGTCAAGAGTTTCTTCGGCACCGGCCTCGTGGCGCATGTGTCGATGGCGCACCCGGTGTGCAACCGCCTGGGCGACCACGTGCAGGCGGCGCTGGCGCGCCGGGGCGTGCCCTGGGTGCGCGGCGGCACCTACCTCACGATCGAAGGGCCGCAGTTCAGCACCCGTGCCGAAAGCGAGATCTACCGCAGCTGGAACTGCAGCGTCATCGGCATGACCAACATGCCCGAAGCCAAGCTCGCGCGCGAGGCCGAGCTCTGCTACTGCTCGGTCAGCATGGTGACCGACTTCGACTGCTGGCATCCCGCGCACGACGCCGTCACGGTGGACGCGGTGATCCGCGTGCTGCTGGAGAACGCCCAGCACGCGCGCGAGTTGGTCGCGGGGCTGGCCGCCTCGGTGGCGACCGACGCCAAGGCACCGGCCTGCAGCTGCCGCCACGCGCTGGACCACGCGCTCATCACCGCCCCCGACGCGCGCGACCCGGCCATGATCGAGAAGCTGCGCGCCATCGCCGGCCGGGTGCTGAAGTGACGAGGGAAACCCTTCGCCCCATCCGCGCGCTGCCCGGGCGCGACGCGGTCGAGGTGATCGACCAGCGCCAGCTGCCGCACCGCCTGGTGCTGGAGCGGCTGGCCACGCCCGAGGCGGTGTTCACCGCGATCCGCGACATGTGGGTGCGCGGCGCGCCGCTCATCGGCGCCAGCGCGGCCTATGGGCTGGCGCTGCTGATGCGGCGCGATGCTTCCGACCGCTCGTTGCAGGAAGGCGTGCAGTGGCTGGCCGGCGCGCGCCCGACGGCGGTCAACCTGGCCTGGGCGCTGGAACGCCTGCAGCGCCTGCTGCAGCCGCTGGCGCCGGCGCGGCGTGCCGAGGCGGCGTGGGCCGAGGCCGACGCCATCGCCGAGGAAGACATCGCCGTCAACCGCGCGATCGGCGAACATGGGCTGGCGCTGCTGCGCGCCATCGCCGCGCGCAAGCCGGGCCCGGTGCGCGTGCTGACCCATTGCAACGCCGGCTGGCTGGCCACCGTGGGCTATGGCACCGCCACCGCGCCCCTCTACCTGGCGCAGGAGGCGGGGCTGCCGCTGCACGTGTGGGTGGACGAGACGCGGCCGCGCAACCAGGGCGCCAGCCTCACGGCGTGGGAGCTGGGGCGGGCCGGCGTGCCGCACGCGCTGCTGGCCGACAACGCCGGCGGCCACCTGATGCAGCACGGCCAGGTCGACATCGTCTTCGTCGGCTGCGACCGCGTGAGCGCGCGCGGCGACGTCTGCAACAAGATCGGCACCTACCTGAAGGCGCTGGCCGCGCACGACAACGGCGTGCCGTTCTACGTCGCGATGCCGCTGTCCACGCTGGACCGGCGCGTGCAGGACGGCCTGGCCGAGATCCCGATCGAGGAGCGCAGCGCGCGCGAAGTCACGCACCTGGCCGGCCGCGACGCGCGCGGCGAGGTCGTGGAGGTGCAGATCAGCCCCGAAGGCACGCCGGCCGCCAACCCGGCCTTCGACGTGACGCCGGCCAGGCTGGTCACCGGGCTCATCACCGAACGCGGCATCGTCGCCGCGCGCGAAGACGCCATCGCGGAGATCGCCCATGGATGACCAGCCGCAACGCGAGCAGCTCGTGGCCGCCGTCGCGCGGCTGGACGAACTGGGCCTGAACCGCGGGAGCACCGGCAACCTGAGCGTGCGCGCCTCGAAGGGCGGCTTCTGGATCACGCCCACCGGCATGCCGCCGGAGGAGATCACGCCGCGCGCGCTGGTGCGCCTGGCCGACGACGGCCAGCCGCTCGAAGGCGAGTGGGCGCCGTCGAGCGAATGGCCGTTCCACCGCTCGGTCTACGCCGCGCGGCCCGACCTGGGCGCGGTGGTGCACATGCATTCGCCGCACGCCACCGCGCTGGCCTGCCTCCGCCGCGGCCTGCCGGCCTTCCACTACATGGTGGCGGTGGCCGGCGGCGACGACGTGCCCTGCACGCCCTACCACCTGTTCGGCACCGAGGCGCTGTCTCAGGCAGTGGCCGCGGCCTTCGCGGCTCGCAACGCCTGCCTGATGGCCAACCACGGCCTGGTGGCCGGTGGCCGCGACACCGCATACGCGATGAAGGTGGCGCTGGAGGTGGAAAGCCTCTGCGGCATCTACCTGCAGGCGCTGGCCGTGGGCGAACCCGTGCTGCTGTCCCGGGACGAGATGGCCGCCGTGATCGAACGCTTCAAGTCCTACGGCAAGGCGCGCCGCGCCTCAGGGTGAGCTTCGGCGCGCCGGCCAGGTCGCCAGCAGCAGGCCGGCGAGCGCGAGCGCGAAGGCGGCCGCATGCGCACGGCCGAAGCCTTCGCCCAGGAAGGCCACCCCCACCAGCGCCGAAGCCACCGGCAGCATGACGCTGAAGACACCGGCCTGCGGCGCCGCCACCTCCTGCAGGCCGCGCATCCACAGCCACACCGTGACCATGCTGGCGGCCAGCGAATAGAACAGCAGCAGGCCCCAGTGTGCCGTGGCCACGGCCCGGAAGTCGAACGAGAGCGCCTGCCACAGGCCGAGCGGTGTCACCAGCGCCAGGCCCCACAGGTTGATGAGCGCGCTGATGCGCCGCGGCGAGACGTTGCCGGTGAGCCGCTTGCCGATCACCACGTAGCAGGCTTCGCAGAACACCGCGCCCAGCAGCAGCGCGTAGCCCCACCAGGGCGCCTTGCCCGCGGCGCCGGCCGGGGCCTTGGCCCAGGCGAGCAGCCCGATGCCGGTGGCCGCGCAGGCGATGGCCGCCGCCATGCGGCGCGTGATGCGCTCGTGCAGGAAGGCCCGGGCCAGCAGCGCCACCGCGGCGGGAATGGCGGCCATCACCACGCCCGCGGCCACGGCCGAGGTGGCGCGCACGCCGAAGAGCATGCAGATCGAGAACAGGAAGTTGCCGAGGAAGCTTTCCCAGAACAGCAGCCGGCGGTCGTGGCGCGACAGCGGGGCCTCGCCCGGCGTGCGGTGCAGCCATCCGGCCATGGCCACGGCGGCGATGCCGAAGCGCAGCCAGGCCAGCAGGAAGACCGGGAAGACGGCCACCAGCAGCCGCGACAGGCCCACGTAGCTGCCCACCAGCGCCATGCTGGCGCCCAGGCAGGCGTAGGCGAGCCAGGGGGTGGCCGGGCTCAGACGGGTTTCTTGTGCGAGCCGTCGCACAAGGGTTTGTTGCCGCTGGCCTTGCAGCCGCAGAAGAAGACCTTGCCGGTCTGGGTGGCGGTGTACTTCATCGGCGTGAGGCTGGTCACCTTGTGCGAGCCGTCGCAGAAGGGCTGCTTCGCGCTGCGCCCGCAGGCGCACCACCAGTAGTCCTGGCCGGCGACGACGTCGACGGCGAAGGGCGTATCGGAAGCGCGGACGGGTTGGTCGCTCATGGCTTTCTCCTTTCTGGGGGCTTTCGGATCATGCCGCAAGGCGACGTGTCAGAAGCGCGCCGCGTAGCGGTCGAGTTCCCAGGGGCCGACGTGGCGTGCGTACCCGGTCCACTCGGCGCGCTTCAAGCGCAGGAACTCGGCGGCCAGCGTGTCGCCGAGCGCACCGCGCACCACGGCGTCGGCCTCCAGCGCGTCCAGCGCCTCGGCCAGCGACTGCGGCAGCAGGCCGATGCCGCGCGCGCGCTGCTCGGCCGGCGGCATGACGAAGAGGTCGTCGGTGACCGCGGGGCCGGGGTCGAGCCGGCGATCGACACCGTCCAGCCCGGCCGCGACGAGCGCCGCCGTGGCCAGGTACGGGTTCGCGCTCGCGTCCGGTAGCCGCCATTCGAAGCGGCCCGGCAGCGTGCGCACGAGCGCCGTGCGGTTGTTCGGCCCGTGCGCGATGCTGGCCGGCGCCCAGGTGGTGCCGGAGAGCGAGGTGCCCACCGTGAGCCGCTTGTACGAGTTGACCGTGGGCGCCGCGACGGCCGCCAGCGCCGGCGCATGGGCCAGCACGCCGGCGACGAAATGCTTCGCCACGCCCTCCAGCACCTGCCCGCCCTGCCACAGCGAGACGTGGAAGTGCATCCCGCTGCCCGGCTGGTCGGCGAAGGGCTTGGGCATCATCGAGAACACCATGCCGCGCGCTTCGGCCAGCGCGTGCGCGGCCAGCTTGAAGAGCATCAGGTGGTCGGCGCTGGCCAGCGCCTCGTCGTGCGCGAAGTTGACCTCGTACTGGCCGTGCGCGTCCTCGTGGTCGAGCTGCAGCACGTCCAGCCCGCAGGCGGTCAGCGCGGCCTGCAGTTCTTGCAGGAAGCCGGCCTGTCGCGGCAGCGACTTCAGGTCGTACGAAGGCTTGTCCTCGCGGTCGTGGTCGTCGGCCGGCGTCCAGCCTCCGCCGGGCGTGCGCCTGAGCAGGAAGAACTCGGGCTCGATGCCGGTGCGCATCGACCAGCCGCGTTCGGCCAGCCGCGCCAGCGCGCGCCGCAGCACCTGGCGCGAACAGCCTTCGAAAGGCCTGCCGTCGACGAAGCCGTCGCCCACGATGCGCGCCACGCCCGGCATCCACGGCAGCGGCTGCGCGGTGGCGGCGTCGCCGCGCGCGTAGTACTCCGAACATGGGCCGGTGCGCGGCAGGCCGGTGCCCCAGATCGAAGGCCCCGCGAAGCCGGCGCCGGTGGCCAGCACATCCTGCAAATGCGCCAGCGGCACCAGCTTGCCCTTGGCGACGCCGTGCACGTCGGCGAACTGCACGAGCAGGGTGTGCACGCCCGCGGCGCGCAAGCGTTCCTTCAGCTCGGTCATGCCGGGTCGACGCGGATCCAGGTCGTCTTCAGCTCGGTCACCTTGTCGAAGGCGTGCAGCGACTTGTCGCGGCCGTTGCCGCTCTGCTTGACGCCGCCGAAGGGCACCGTGATGTCGTCCTCGTCGTACTGGTTCACGTGCACGGTGCCGGCGTGCAGCGCGCGCGCCACGCGGTGGGCGCGGCTCAGGTTGTCGCTCCACACGCTGGCCTGCAGGCCGTAGGCGCTGGCGTTGGCGAGCGCCACCGCCTCGGCCTCGTCCTTGAAGCGGATGACCGACAGCACCGGGCCGAAGATCTCCTCGCGCGCGATGCGCATGCCATTGGCCACGCCGTCGAACACCGTCGGCTCGACGTAGCAGCCGCCGCTTTCGGCGCGCGCGCGCTGGCCGCCGGCCAGCACCCTGGCGCCTTCGCTGCGGCCGGAATCGATGTAGCCCAGCACGGTGGCCAGTTGCGTCTCGTCGACCACCGCGCCCATCACCGTGCCCGGGTCCAGCGGGTCGGCCGGCGCGTACTGCGGCGCCAGCGCGGCCACGCGGGCGGCGAACTCCTCGGCGATGCTCTCGTGCACGATGGCGCGCGAAGGCGCGTTGCAGCTCTCGCCCTGGTTGAAGAACAGGCTGCCGGCGATGGTCTCGGCGGCGCGCGCCAGGTCGCCGAAGTCGGGGAAGACGACGAAGGCCGACTTGCCGCCCAGCTCGTTCCACACCCGCTTCAGGTTCGAACGGCTGGCGTATTCCAGCATCCGCCGGCCGGTGCGGGTGCTGCCGGTGAAGCCGATCGCGTCGACGTCCATGTGCAGCGCCAGCGCCTCGCCGGCTTCGCCGCCGTAACCCGGCACGGCGTTGAACACGCCCGGCGGCAGGCCGGCTTCGACCGCCAGCTCGGCCAGGCGCAGCGCGGTGTAGGGGCTCTTCTCGCTGGGCTTCAGGACCACCGTGTTGCCGGCCGCGAGCGCGGGGCCCAGCTTCCAGGCGGCCATGATCATCGGGTAGTTCCAGGGCACGATGGCGCCGATCACGCCCACCGGCTCGCGCGTGACGAGCGCGAGCGAATTCGCCGGCGTGGGCGCGATCTCGTCGTAGACCTTGTCCACCGCCTCGGCGTACCAGGCGATGGTGCGCGCGGTGGAAGGCACGTCGACCGCGAGCGCGTCCTTGATGGGCTTGCCCATGTCCAGCGTCTCGAGCAGCGCGAGTTCGTCCTTCGCGGCGAGGATCTTCTCGGCGAAGCGCTGCAGGATCTTCTTGCGCACCGCCGGTGGCTTGCCGCGCCAGCGCGCGTCGGCGAAGGCGGCGCGGCCGCTCTTCACCGCGGCGTCGATGTCGGGCGCGCGGCCGCGGGCCACGTCGCCGAGGCGGCGGCCGTCGATCGGGGAGCGTTTCTCGAAGGTCTCGCCGCTGGCGGCGGGGCGGCGTTCGCCGTCGACGACGGCACGGCCGTCGGGCACGGCGGCCGCGGCACGTTCGTGCCAGGAAGGCAGGGGGTGGTTCATCGCCTCGGCTCCGGTGGCGCGCCGCCGGAGCTTGCGGCGGCGGGCGTCAGAAACTGTAGCCGATGCCGAAGGAGAGCTGCGGGATCCAGCGCACCTTGGCGACGCCGTCGCGCAGCTCCTGCGTTTCCTTGTCCAGGTCGGCCTGCGTGACCTGCGCGGCGAGCGGGCCGGAGACGGTGTAGGTCAGCTTGGCCTTGCCGAACATGGCGCCGATGTCGGCCGAGAAGCGCAGCCCGCTGCCGTTCTGGTGGCCCCAGCCGAAGCCGAGGTAGGGCGTGGAACTCGGGAACTTGACGGTGCCGTCCAGCCGGTCGGCGGCGGTAGTGGTGTAGGTGTTGTCGCCGATCGTCAGCGAGCCGCCGGCACCGGTGGCGGCCAGCGTGAGCTTGTAGTTGTTGACGGTGACGCCGCCGGTGAGGCGGAAGGTGCCGCTGAAGGGGTACCAGTCGCCGAAGACCGCGAAGCGATTGGCCTTCAGCTTCAGGTTGTAGTCGATGCCTTCCTCGTTCGAGGTGCGGCTGCGGTTGCCCAGGGTGGCAAAGTCGGCGCGCACGGTGAACGAATCGCCCAGCGGCTGCGCGTAGCCGCCGATCGCGCCGGGCAGGCCGATCGCGCCGTAGACCTCGCCGGCGAACGCGGCGGGGGCGGCCAGAACGAGCAGGGCGCAGGCGGCGGTGCGGATGCGGGGCATGGCGCGGAACTCCGGAAGTCACGCCAAGGCGGCGCAACTCTGATCATCGGCCGCGCACGCCGCCGCTGGAGCGAAGAAGTTCGCGAACCCGCGCCCGGCGTCGTCAACAAGTGTGACGCCGCCGGGCGGAAGGCGGTCGGCAAGGGCTCAGAAGGAGACCACCACCGAGGCGCCGAGCAGGTGGTTGTCCTTGCGGTAGCTGCCTTCGGGCAGCACGAGGAAGACCGGCAGCGAGGCGCGGTCGTAGCGGTACTCGGCCTTCAAGGTGGCGTTCTGCGTGAGCGCGTAGTTCACGCCCAGCGCCAGCGCGTAGCGGTTCGCGCCCTTGTCGGGGTTGTTGACGGCCCAGGTGCCGTCGTCGGCCTGCACCATGCCCGGCCCGAAGCCGTTCACGCCGTCGGGCGTGCAGGTGCCGGCGCCGTCGCAGGGGAACAGGATGTTGAAGATACCGCCGCCGTTCCTGGCGTTGTTGATGTAGTCCAGCCGCGCGCCCATCTCGAAGCGCGGGGTGACCTTGTAGGCCACGAGGCCCGAGGCGCCGTACCAGCGCGCGTCCTGCCCGTTGAAGGCGGCCTGCTTCTGGGTTCCGTAGTTGACCTGGCCCTGCACCGTGAGGTCGCCGCGGATGAAGTAGCCGTCGACCTCGATGTTGAAGAGCCTGGAGTTGCCGCCGGCCACGTTGTTGGCCAGCTTGCCGAACTGGAAGGCGCTGCCCCAGCCGTTGAACTCGCCCTTGGAATAGTCCACACGGGCGCTCAGCATCGGCTGCTTGAGCGAGCGGCCATCGTCGCCCGGGTTGTTGCGGGCGGCGTTCATGTTGCCGGCGAAGGTCTTCAGCTGCCACTTGCCGCTGACGAAGTCGGTCCCGAGGCCGGTGTAGAAGGTCGGCGCCAGGAAGTCGAACATCATGTTGTGGGTGATGAACTTCGTCTGGTTCGACAGGTAGTACTCGTAGCCCGACCAGTCCGGGATCTGGCCCACCCACCAGCGCGTCTGCAGGTCGGTGATGGGGATCGAGACGCTGGCCTCGTGCACGATCGAGGGGTAGTTGTAGTTGCTGCCCACGCTCTTGTGCGGTGCCAGCGTCAGGCGCCAGCGGGTGCCGCCTTCCAGTTCCTTCTGGAAGTCGATCACCGCCATGCCGAAGTACGAGTTGTCGTAGCTGAAGGCTTCGCTGTCGCTGGCGAAGTTGTTCAGGAAGACGAAGCTCGAGGTCGAGAGGTTCTTGTTGTAGATGTAGACCGGGTCGAGCAGGCCGCTGATCTTCAGGCCCTTGAAGCCGGCGGCTTCGGCGTTGTCTTCCAGCGCCTCGGTCTTGGTGGCGATGCGGCTCAGCTCGCGCGCCTGCTCGGGCGTCATGCCCCACTGGCCTTGCGCGGGCTGCTGTTGCTGCTGCGGCGCGGCCAGCTTCTTCTCGAGTTCGTTGACGCGTTCGCGCAGCGCGCGCAGTTCGTCCAGCAGCTGCTGGTTGCTCTGCGCGAAGGCGGGGAAGGCGGCGGCCAGCGACAGGGCCAGCAGCGTGGGGCGGAGCGTTCTCATCGGTCTTCTCCTCGGGTGCGGTTTCGTTCGTCCGTTCGGGTTCAGGCGCGGGCGGCCGCGGCCAGGTCCAGCGCGCGCTGGCGTTCGGCGCGCGCGATCAGCCAGCTGGCCACCAGGATGCCCGCCGACACCACCGCCACCGTGATCGCCGCGACCACGTTCACGCTGGGCGAAAGGCCCAGGCGCGCGCGCGAGAAGATCACCAGCGGCATCGTCGTCGAGCCGGGGCCGGAAAGGAAGTTGGAGATCACGACGTCGTCGAGCGAGATCGTGAAGGTCAGCAGCCAGGCCGAGACCAGCGACTGCGAGATCATCGGCAGCGTGACCAGCCAGAACACCTGGGCCGGGCGGGCGCCGAGGTCCATCGCCGCCTCTTCCAGCTGCGGGTTCAGGTCCATCAGGCGCGACTGCACGACCACGGTGGCGTACGACATGCCCAGCAGCAGGTGGCCGAGCCAGATGGTCACCGCGCCGCGCTCGGGGAAGCCGAGCGCGCGCTGCACCGTCACCAGCATCAGCAGCAGCGACAGGCCCACCACCACCTCGGGCATCACGAGCGGCGCGTTGACCATGCCGGAAAACAGCGTGCGGCCACCGAAGCGCTTGTACTTGACGAGCACGAAGGCCGCCAGCGTGCCCAGCACGACCGAGCCGCAGGCGGTGAAGAACGCGATGCGCAAGCTGAGCAGGAAGCCGCTGATGAGCTCGCCGTCGCCGGCCACCGCGGCATACCACTTCAGCGTGAAGCCGCGCCACACGTTGGGCAGCGGCGAGTCGTTGAAGGAGTAGAAGACCAGCGTGACGATGGGCAGGAACAGGAAGCCGTAGCCCGCGACCAGCCAGCCGCGCGCGAACCAGGTGTTCAAGCGGGCCGCGTTCACCGCCGCTGCTCCTGGCTTTCGGCCTGGTACTTGTTGAACACCGCCAGCGGCACGATGATGAGCAGGATCATCACCACCGCCACGCTGCTGGCCATCGGCCAGTCGTTGTTGGAGAAGAACTCGTCCCAGATCACGCGGCCGATCATCAGCGTCTCGGGGCCGCCCAGCAGTTCGGGGATGACGTATTCGCCCACGCAGGGGATGAACACCAGCATGCTGCCGGCGATGATGCCGGCCTTGGACAGCGGCACCGTGATCTTCCAGAACGCCACCCACGGCGTGGCGCCCAGGTCGGCGGCGGCTTCCAGCAGGCGCAGGTCCATCTTCGCCAGGTTGGCGTACAGCGGCAGGACCATGAAGGGCAGGTAGGTGTAGACCATGCCCAGCACGAGCGAGAACGCGGTGTTCATCAGCTTGCCCGGCGCCGGGATCAGCCCGGCGCCGGCCAGCAGCAGATCGAGATGGGTGCCGATCACGAAGTCGGCCACGAGGCCGTTCTCCGACAGCAGGCCCTTCCACGAGTACACGCGCAGCAGGAAGCTGGTCCAGAAGGGCAGCATCACCAGCATCAGCAGCGCCGGCTGCACGGTGGCCTTGGCGCGCGCCATGAAGTAGGCGAACGGGTAGCCGATCGCCAGGCACAGCACGGTGGTCCAGAAGGCGTACTTCAGGCTCGACAGGTAGGTCGCGAAGTAGAGGTTGTCCTCGGCGATGAAGAAGTAGTTGGACAGCTTGATCTTGAGCGCCACCACGCCGTCGGCGTAGGTGAACAGGTCCTTGAACGAGACGTTCTCCATCTCGCTCACGCTGATCTTGCCGACGATCAGGAACGGGAACAGGAAGAACGCGAGCAGGAACAGGTAGGGCAGCGCGATGACCAGGCGCCGGCCGGTGAAGAAGCGGCGCAGCGCGTTCACTGCGTCAGCACGACGTGCGCCGAGCGCGACCAGTGCGCCCAGACCTCGTCGCCCCAGGTGAGTTCCTCGTCGCGGTGGCGCTGGGTGGCGGGCACGCTCACCTTCAGGATCGCGCCGCTGCCCAGCAGCAGGTGGTAGACCGTGAAGCTGCCGAAGTAGGCCATCTCCTTGATCTTGCCGCGCACGCTGTTGAACTCGTCTTCCGGTGCCTTGCGGCCGAGGTGGATCTTCTCCGGCCGCAGCGCCACCGTGACCGCCATGCCTTCGGTGCCGGTGATGCCGTGGCCCACGTAGTGCCTGCAGTCGGCGCAGCTGATGACCACGTGGTCGGGCTCGTCCACCGTGAGCGAGCCTTCCATCAGGTTCACGTTGCCGATGAAGTCGGCCACGAAGCGCGAGGCCGGCGTCTCGTAGATCTCGCCCGGAGCGCCCACCTGCAGGAAGCGGCCCTCGTTCATGACGGCGATGCGCGAGGCCATCGTCATGGCCTCTTCCTGGTCGTGCGTGACCATCACGCAGGTCACGCCTACCTGCTCGATGATGTTGACCAGCTCCAGCTGGGTCTGCTCGCGTAGCTTCTTGTCGAGCGCACCCAGCGGCTCGTCGAGCAGCAGCAGCTGCGGCTGCTTGGCCAGGCTGCGCGCCAGCGCCACCCGCTGCTGCTGACCGCCCGAAAGCTGGTGCGGCTTGCGTTCGGCGAACTTGCCCAGCTGGGTGAGCTTGAGCATGGCGTCCACGCGCTGGCCGATCGCGTCCTTGGCCATGCCTTCGCGCTCCAGGCCGAAGGCGATGTTCTTCCACACCGTGAGGTGGGGGAACAGCGCGTAGCTCTGGAACATCATGTTGATCGGCCGCTCGTAGGGCGGCACGCCGGCCATGTCCTGGCCGGCGAGCACGATGCGGCCCGAGGTGGGCGTCTCGAAGCCGGCCAGCATGCGCAGCAGCGTGCTCTTGCCGCAGCCCGATGGGCCCAGCAGGGCGAAGATCTCGCCCTTGGCGATGTCGACCGTGGCGTGGTCGACCGCCTTGTAGCCGTTGAACTCCTTGACGACGTCCTGGATGCGCAGGAACGCCTGGTCGGCGGTGGCCACGGGCTCTACAGGCCGGTCTTGAACGAGGTGTAGGTGCGCGTCATCAGGCGCCGCAGGTCGTTGTTGAGCGAGTCGGGCGGGATCATCTTGGCCAGATCGGCCGGCGGCAGGAAGACGGTGGGGTTGCTCGCCACCTCGGGCTTCACGAACTTCTTCGACTCGGCGTTCGGGTTGGCGTAGAAGACCTTGTTGGTGAGCGACGCATGCACCTCGGGGCGCAGGATGTAGTTGATCCACTTGTGCGCGTTGCCCGGGTGCGCGGCGTCGGCCGGGATGGCCATGGTGTCGAAGAACAGCAGGCCGCCGGTCTTGGGGATCAGGGCCTGCACGTTCTGGCCGGTCTTGCCCTCGATGGCGCGCTGGCGCGCGATGTTGATGTCGCCCGACCAGCCCAGCGCCAGGCAGATGCTGCCGTTGGCCATGTCGTTGATGTAGCCCGACGAGCTGAACAGCGTGATGTACTGGCGAACCGACTTCAGCAGCTGCGAGGCGGCGGTGTAGTCGCTCGGGTTCTTGCTGAACGAAGGCTTGCCCAGGTAGTGCAGCGCCGCGGGCACGATCTCGGTGGCCGAATCGAGGTAGCTCACGCCGCAGCTCTTGAGCTTGCTCATGTACTCGGGCTTGAAGACCAGGTCCCAGGCGTTCTCGGGCATCGGCATGCCGCCCAGCGCGGCCTTCACCTTGTCGACGTTGATGCCCACCGTGGTGTAGCCCCAGAGCCAGTTCACCAGGTATTCGTTGCCCGGGTCCATCACCGCCAGCGCCTTCTGCACCGCGGGGTCCAGGTTCTTCCAGTTCGGGATCTGGTTGCGGTCCAGCTTGCGCAGCAGGCCGCCGTCGATCTGCAGCTTGGCCCAGTTGGAGCTGGGCACCACGATGTCGTAGCCGGTCTTGCCCGCCACCAGCTTGGCGTGGAGGATCTCGTTGTTGTCGAAGTTGTCGTACCGGACCTTGATGCCGGTTTCCTTCTCGAAGTTCTTGATCGTGTCCTCGGCGATGTAGTCCGACCAGTTGTAGATGTTGAGCACCTTTTCTTCTTCCTGGGCGAAGGCGGCCGTGCTGAGCACGGTGAGGGCCGCCGCCGCGAGGACGGACGCGAACTTCATGGGAGAACCTCCTGGGGCTTGTATGCGGGTGGGGGTTGTCGGCACGGGAGTCTAAGCGAGCCAGCCGTTCGCCTTCGCGTCGGCCAGCGTCAGGTCGAGGCAGCGGCGCACCAGCGCGAGCATCTCGTCGATCTGCGCGCGCGTGATGACCAGCGGCGGCGCCACGATCATGCGGTCGCCGACGGCGCGCATGATCAGCCCCTCGCGGAAGCAGTGGCCGCGGCAGACCATGCCGATTTCCAGCGCTTCGTCGAACGGGGTGCCCTTCGCCTTGTCCTTCACGAGCAGGATCGCTCCCATCAGGCCGCAGGTCTCGGCGTCACCCACCAGCGGGTGATCGCGCAAGGCCGCGTAGGCCTTTGCAAGATGCGGGCCGACGTCGTCGTGCACGTGCTCGACGAGGCGCTGCTCCTGGATCAGCTTCAGGTTGGCGATCGCCACCGCGCAGGCCACCGGGTGGCCGCTGTAGGTGTAGCCGTGGGCGAACTCGCCGCCCTTTTCGATGAGCACCCTGGCGACGCGCTCGCCCACCATCACGCCGCCCAGCGGCACGTAGCCGCTGGTGACGCCCTTGGCGAAGGTCATCAGGTCGGGGCGCGAACCCATGGTCTCGCAGCCGAACCAGCGCCCGGTGCGGCCGAAGCCGCAGATCACCTCGTCGCTCACGAGCAGGATGCCGTGGCGGTCGCAGATGCGCTGCACCTCGGGCCAGTAGGTGGAAGGCGGGATGATCACGCCGCCGGCACCCTGCACCGGCTCGCCGATGAAGGCGGCCACCTTGTCGGCGCCGATCTCGAGGATCTTCTCTTCCAGCCAGCGCGCGGCGACGACCCCGAACTCGTCGCGGCTCAGGCCCTTCGGGCGGCCGTGGTCCCACCAGTACGGCTGCTCGATGTGCACGATGCCGGGGATCGGCAGCCCGCCCTGGGCGTGCATGCCGGCCATGCCACCCAGCGAGGCGCCCGCCATGGTGCTGCCGTGGTACGCGTTGGTGCGGCTGATGATGACCTGGCGTTCGGGCTTTCCGAGCAGGTCCCAGTAGCGGCGCACCATGCGCACCACGGTGTCGTTGCCTTCGCTGCCGGAGCCGGAGAAGAAGACATGCTGGAACTGCGGCGGCGTCACCTCGGCCAGCCGTTCGGCCAGCTCGATGGCCGGCGGCGTGGCGGTCTGGAAGAAGGCGTTGTAGAAGGGCAGCGTCTCCAGCTGCCGGGTGGCGGCGTCGATCAGCGCGCGCTGGCCGTAGCCCACGTTCACGCACCACAAGCCGCTCATCGCGTCCAGGATCTTGTGGCCGTCGCTGTCCCAGAGGTAGATGCCCTCGGCGCGCGTGATGATGCGCGAGCCCTTGCGCGCCAGGCCCTGGAAGTCGGTGAAGGGGTGCAGGAAATGGGCCGCGTCGGCCGCCTGCCATTGTTGGGTCGTGCGGGTCATGCGCGGTCCTTCAGACGTGCAGCAGCAGGTGTTCTCGTTCCCAGGGCGAGATCACCTTCATGAACTCGGCGTACTCGACTTCCTTGACCTCGGTGTAGACGGTCACGAAGCCTTCGCCCAGCACCTCGGCCAGCGGCCGGGCGTCGCGCAGCAGCGTGAGCGCCTCGCCCAGGCTGCGCGGCAGCTGGTATTCGCCCAGGTAGGCGTCGCCCTTGCATTCGGGGCTGGGCTCGATGCGGTCGCGGATGCCCAGCCAGCCGCAGGCCAGCGTGGCCGCCAGCGCCACGTAGGGGTTGGCGTCGGCGCCGATGACGCGGTTCTCGATGCGGCGCGCCGAAGGCGGCGCCACCGGGCTGCGGATGCCCACCGTGCGGTTGTCGGTGCCCCACTGGATGTTGATCGGCGCCGCGGTGAAGCGCGCCAGGCGGCGGTAGCTGTTGACGTAGGGCGCGAACAGCGCCATCGCCGCCGGGATGTAGCGCTGCAGGCCGCCGATGAACCAGAAGAACTCCTTCGAAGGCGTGCCGTCGGGGTTGCTGAAGAGGTTGCTGCCGTCGGCCTTGCGCACCACGCTCTGGTGCACGTGCATCGCGCTGCCCGGCTCGCCGGCGATCGGCTTGGCCATGAAGGTGGCGAACATGTCGTGGCGCAGCGCCGCTTCGCGCACCGTGCGCTTGAAGAGGAACACCTCGTCGGCCAGCCCCAGCGGGTGGGCGTGGAAGAAGTTGATCTCCATCTGGCCGGCCCCCACCTCGTGGATGAGGGTGTCGACGTTGAGCTCCATCTTCTCGCAGTACTCGTAGATCTCCTCGAACAGCGGGTCGAACTCGTTGACGGCGTCGATCGAATAGGCCTGGCGGCTGGTCTCGCTGCGGCCGCTGCGGCCCACCGGCGGCTTCAGCGGCACGTCGGGGTCGGTGTTGCGCGCGACCAGGTAGAACTCCAGCTCGGGCGCGACCACCGGGTCCCAGCCTTCCTGCGCGTACAGCTCGCACACGCGGCGCAGCACGCTGCGCGGCGCGAAGGGCACGATGCGGCCGTCGCGGTCGTAGCAGTCGTGGATGACCTGCGCCGTGGGGTCGGTGGCCCAGGGCACGATGCGCGCGGTGCTGGGGTCCGGCCGCAGGTGCATGTCGCGGTCGGTGGGGGTGATGACGTCGTAGTAGGGCCCCTCTTCGGGGAATTCGCCGGTCACGCCCATCGCGACCACCGCCTCGGGCAGCCGCATGCCGCGGTCTTCGGTGAACTTCTCGCGCGGCAGGATCTTGCCGCGGGCGACGCCGGTGAGGTCGGGCACGAGGCACTCGATCTCGGTGACGCGCCGGTTGTTGAGCCACTGTTCGAGGTCGCTGAAGCTGAAGGGTTCGCGGACCACCATGGGACACCTGTCGGAAACGGTTGCTTGCGTGGCGGCGGGCCTTGGAGCTTGGCGCCGCTGCCGGCCGGGGGAAGGCTCAGGCGAGCGCGGCCGGGCGGGGCAAGGGCACGCGTGCGCGGTCGCGGTAGGCGCGCACGGCGTCGCCGAAGGCGGCGAACAGCTTCACGGAGACGGGGTTGGCGGCGGCCTTCCACTCCGGATGCCACTGTACGCAGAGGTTGAAGCCGGGGGCGTCGGGCTTGGTGAAGGCCTCGACCAGGCCGTCGGGCGCGCGCGCCTCGACGCGCAGGCCTGGGGCCAGCCGCTTGATGCCCTGGCCGTGGACCGAGTTCACCTGGAACTCCGGCAGGCCGACGATGCGGTCCAGCAGGCCACCCGCCACCACCTGCACGGCATGCGCCTGGCCGTACTGCACCTCGGCCGGTTCGCCTTCGGGCGCGCGGTGGTCGGCCAGGCCCGGCTGTTCCTGCACCGCCTGGTGCAGCGTGCCGCCGAGCGCCACGTTGGCTTCCTGCGTGCCGCGGCAGATGCCGATGAGCGGCATGCCGCGCGCCAGCACCTTGCGGATCAGCGGCAGCGTCCAGGCGTCGCGTTCGGGGTCCAGCGGCAGCGCGGGGTCGTGCAGTTCCTCGCCGAAATGCGAAGGGTGCACGTTGGAGACCGAGCCGGTGACGAGCACGCCGTCCACCGCGTCGAGCAGGCCGTCGAGCTCGGCTTCGGCGAACGGCGGCGCGATGAGCGGCAACGCGCCGGCGAGCCGCACCGCGTCGACGTACTTGCGGCCGGCGACGTGGAACGGGTGGTCGCCCAGCGGCTTGTTGCAGCTGGTGACCAGGACGATGGCGGGGCGGGTCATGGTGTTGACGTCTACGCGAGCATATCGCGCAACCGGTACCAGGCCATGCCGAGCACCAGCGCCGGTGTGCGCAGCGCCTTGCCGCCGGGGAAAGGCCGGTGCTTCAGGCGCGCGAAGACGTCGAAGCGGGTGCTGTCGCCGGCCATCGCCTCGGCCACCAGGCGGCCGGCGAGGCCGGTGAGCGCCAGCCCGTGGCCGGAGAAGCCTTGCAGGTAGTAAACCTGAGGCGTTTCCCGCAGGCGGCCGAAGTCGGGCGCCCGGTTCATCGAGATGTCGACGAAGCCGCCCCAGGCGTGTTCCACCTTCGTGTTCGCCAGCTGCGGGAAGGTCTGCACCATGCGCTCGCGCATGCTCTCGGCCAGGCGGGCCGGCGTCAGCGTGCTGTAGCTGACGCGGCCGCCGTAGAGCACGCGGTCGTCGTCGGTGAGGCGGAAGTAGTCGAGCACGAAGTTGGTGTCGCAGGCCGCCGAGCGCGAAGGGATCAGCGAAGCCGCCAGCGCCGGGTCCAGCCGCTCGCTGCAGGCGATGTAGGTGCCGACCGGCATGATGCGCGCCGCCAGTGCCGGCGCCAGGCCCTGCAGGTAGACGTTGCCGGCCAGCAGCACCTGGCGCGCGCGCAGCGTGCCGCCGGCGCAGTGCAGGCGCGGTGCCGGGCCGGCTTCGAGCTTCAGCACCGGCGTGCCCTCGTGCAGCCTGGCGCCGGCGGCGGCGGCGGCGCGCGCCAGCCCCAGCGTGTACTTCAGCGGGTGCAGGTGGCCCGAGCGCGGGTCGTGGATGCCGCCGGCGTAGCGCGGGCTGGCGATCCAGTCGCGCACCCTGGGCGCCGCGATGCGCGTGAGCGGGTAGCCGTAGACGCGCTCGAGGCGGTCGGCCCATTGCGCCAGCGCCTTCGCCTTGCGCGCGCCGATCGCCAGGCCGAGCCAGCCGTCGCGCCATTCGCAGTCGATGGCGTGGGCGGCGATGCGCTCGCGCAGCAGGTCCAGCGCCTCGATCGACATCGCCCAGACGCGCTTCGCGTCGTCCAGGCCGAGCTGGCCTTCCACCGTTTCCGGGTCGCAGGCCAGGCCGTGGATGGCCTGGCCGCCGTTGCGCCCGCTGGCCCCGGCGCCGACCTGGCGCGCTTCGAGCACGCGCACGTCGTAGCCGCGGCCGGCCAGTTCGAGCGCCGCCGACAGGCCGGCCAGGCCGCCGCCGACGATGGCGACGTCGCAGGTGGCGTCGCCCGCGAGCGGCGCGAAGCCCTGCGCGCGCGGCGCGGTGGCGGCGTACCAGGAATCGCGGGCGAGGGCCTCGTCGGTGTCGACGAAGGACATGCGGCCGGCGGCGATCAGGCGGCGCGCCGGATCGCCCCGCGCAGGGTGTCGACGATCTGGTCGATCTGCTCGCGCTGCACGATGAGCGGCGGCGAGAGCGCCACGATGTCGCCCGTGACGCGCACCAGCACGCCCTTCTCGTAGCAGTCGAGGAAGACGTTGAAGGCGCGCTTGGCCGGTTCGCCGGCCATGGGCGCCAGCTCGATGCCCCCCACGAGGCCGATGTTGCGGATGTCGATCACGTTCGGCTCGTTCTTCAGCGAGTGCACCGCCTCGGCGAAGTAGCCCTGCAGGTCGGCCGCGCGCGTGAGCAGGCCTTCGTCGGCGTAGGTCTCCAGCGTGGCCAGGCCGGCGGCGCAGGCCAGCGGGTGCGCCGAGTAGGTGTAGCCGTGGAAGAACTCGATCAGGTGCTCGGGGCCGTTCATGAAGACGTCGTGGATGGCGTCCTTCACCAGCACCGCGCCCATCGGCACGCAGCCGTTGGTGATGCCCTTGGCGCAGGTGATCATGTCGGGCACCACGCCGAAGGTGTCGGCCGCGAAGGGCTTGCCGGTGCGCCCGAAGCCGGTGATGACCTCGTCGAAGACGAGCAGGATGCCGTGGCGGTCGCAGATCTCGCGCAGGCGCTGCAGGTAGCCCTTGGGCGGGATCAGCACGCCGGTGGAGCCGGCCACCGGCTCGACGATGACGGCGGCGATGGTGGAAGCGTCGTGCAGCGCGACCAGGCGTTCCAGGTCGTCGGCGAACTCGGCGCCATGCGCCGGCTGGCCCACCGTGAAGGCGTTGCGCGCCGGGTCGTGGGTGTGGCGGATGTGGTCGACGCCGGCCAGCAGGGTGCCGAACATCTTGCGGTTGGAGACGATGCCGCCGACCGAGATGCCGCCGAAGTTGACGCCGTGGTAGCCGCGTTCGCGGCCGATGAGCCGGGTGCGCGCGCCTTCGCCGCGCACGCGGTGGTAGGCGATGGCCATCTTGAGCGCCGTTTCCACGGCTTCCGAACCCGAGTTGGTGAAGAACACCTTGCCCATGTCGGCGGGCGCGATCTTCGCTACCCGGTCGGCCAGTTCGAAGGCCTTGGGGTGCGCCATCTGGAAGGGCGGCGCGTAGTCCAGCTCGGCGGCCTGTTCCTGGATCGCCTTCACGATCTTCGGCCGCGCGTGGCCGGCGTTCACGCACCACAGGCCCGCCACGCCGTCCAGGATCTGCCGGCCCTGGTCGTCCCAGTAGTGCATGCCGCTGGAGCGGGCCAGCAGGCGCGGCGCCTTCTTGAACTGGCGGTTGGCCGTGAACGGCATCCAGAACGCGTCGAGGTTCGTGGTCATGGCAGGCGAGCTCCGCAAATGGGCGCACGCCGCGAGCACCTGCGGTGTCGCGGCGTGCCGGGCTGCCAGTCTAGCCGCTGGCGCGAGAGTGGGGCGCTACGAGTGGCGCTGCGCAGCGCCCTTGTCCAGCGCGGCCTGGCGGCGCTTGGCCTCGGGGTAGATGAGCGATTCCTCGAGCCCGATGTGCTCGTGGTAGAGCGCGGTGAAGACCGGCAGCGCCAGCTTCAGCATCGCCAGGTCGTACCAGCCGTAGCCGTTGGCGACCGCCTCGATCTGCGGCGCCAGCTCGAGCCAGTCTTCCTCGAGCCAGCCATGGTCCTGCTGCAGGCGCTTGACGGCGTCCACCCGGGTGGCGTTGCCGCTGGCCAGCAGCTGCGGGAAGACGTGGCGTTCCTCGTCGGCGTGGTGCTGGCGTGCGTGTTCCTGGAAGAACGCATGGATCTCGGCCGCCATGGTGCGCGCGTCGTCGTCGGCGCCGTTGTCGTCGATGTGCTCGAGCAGCTTGTCGAAGCGGCCCAGCATCTCGACGATGCGGTGGTGCACGCGGTCCAGCGATTCGAAGGGCGGCAGCGCCGGCGCGGGCGCGCGCTGCGGGCGGTTCTTCGCGGACGGAACGGTGGTCGAACGTGCCATGGCAACTCCTCGCGGTTCGAACCGATTGTTCGGACGCGGCCACCGCCGACCTTGCGGCGGATCAAGGAGCGCTCAGGGCCCTTTCACGGTGCACGCGCGACCTGGCCACAGAGATAGGTCCAGACCAGCGTGGCGGCGGCGTTGCTGGTGAGCTCGGCATGGTCGTAGGGGGGCGAGACTTCGACGCAGTCCATGCCCACCCAGGGCAGCGGCGCCAGTTCCTCCAGCAGCGTGAGCACCTGCGCGGTGGAAAGGCCGCCCGGCTCGGGGGTGCCGGTGCCGGGGGCGAAGGCGGGGTCGAGGCAGTCGATGTCCAGGCTCAGGTACAGCGGCGGGTTCCCGTGACGCTGCATCCGTTCGCGCAGGGCTTCGCACACCGGGGCCAGCTGGGCCGGGCTCTCCAGGCCGCGCAGGTCGCGCGCCGTGAAGATGAGGCCGCCGCGGTCGCGCACGTATTCGCGCGCCGCGCGTTCGCCGGCCGAGCGGATGCCGACCTGGGTGAAGCAGGCGTCGACCACCAGGCCTTCGGCCATCGCCTCGCTGACCCAGGTGCCGTGGCCGCTGGGTTCGCCGAAGTGGTCGGTCCAGGTGTCGCAGTGGGCGTCGAAGTGCAGCACCGCCAGCGGCCGGCCGAGCACGCGGCGGTAGGCGCGCAGCAGCGAGAGCGTCACCGAATGGTCGCCGCCCAGCCAGGCCATGTGGTGGCGGCGGATCAGCGCCTCGGCCTGCGGCTCGAGCGCGGCGCGCAGGCCTTCGAGCGAGGTGTTGGGCAGCGCCAGGTCGCCGGCGTCGCCCAGGCGGCCGAGCGGGGTCACGTTGAACAGCGGGTGGTTGCCGTCGCACAGCATGTGGCTGGCGGCGCGGATGGCCGCCGGCCCGAAGCGCGCGCCGGGGCGGTTGGTGGTGGCGCCGTCCCAGGCGATGCCGGCCACCGCGAAGGGCAGGCCCGGCGCCGCCGGCGGCGCCTTCAGGAAGCGGTGGTCGGAGAGGTAGGCAAATGACGTCATGAGGCACACTCGCGCCCCATGATAAGGACCGCCGCCCGATGAAGCCGGTGCTGGTGCTGCAGCACCTCACCGGCGACGGCCCGGCCTGGCTGGGCCGGTGGCTCCATCGCGAAGGCGTGCCTTTCGAGGTGCGCAACACCGAAGCGGGGCAGGACTTTCCGCCTTCGATCGAAGGCTTCGGCGCGCTCGCCATCCTGGGCGGCGAGATGAGCGCCAACGACCCGCTGCCATCGCTGCGCCAGGCCGAGCGGCTGATCCTGCAGGCGATGGAACGCGGCGTGCCGGTGATCGGCCATTGCCTCGGCGGGCAGCTGATGGCGCGGGCCCTCGGCCGCAGCATCGGTCCTTCGCCCGCACCGGAAGTCGGCTGGCAGCCGATGGTGGTGTCCGACGACCCGGTGGCGCGCGAGTGGTTCGGCGCCGCCGGCCCGCGCGTCGTCTTCCAGTGGCACTACGAGGCGTTCGACCTGCCCGCCGGTGCCGTGCGGCTGGCCGGCAGCACGGCCTGCCCGAACCAGGCGTTCGCGATCGGGCCGCACCTGGGCATGCAGTTCCACATCGAGGTCGACGAGGAGAAGGTCGACCGCTGGTCGCGCGACACCGGCGCGCGCTTCCTCGACGCGCTGGCGGCGCATCCCGCGTCGGTCCAGGACGGCGATGCGATGCGGCGCGAACTCGCCGAGCACCTGGCCGCACACCAGGCCCTGGCCGACCGGCTGTACCGGCGCTGGCTCTTCGCGGCGCGCTGAGACCTTCCTTTCACGCGTTGGAGTGACCGTTTTGCATTGCGAAAAGGAGGCACGCTGCGGCGCAGCAAAATCCACCAGATGAGAGAACGGCGTTTCGTATCGTGAACGCGAGGATATAACCCATTGATTTTCAAAGAATCAATCTTTTGTCTTATATAAGACAGAAGTCTTCCCGAGGGACACGGGCGGCGGTACGCTGAAGGCGTCTTGAATCTTCTTCGTCACAGGAGCTTTCGATGTCTCAACTGACCCGCGAACAACAAGCCGCCGCCCTCGAGAAGGACTGGGCCGAGAACCCCCGCTGGAAGGGCATCAAGCGCGGCTACAGCGCCGCCGACGTGGTGCGCCTGCGCGGTTCGCTGCAGGTCGAGCACACGCTGGCCAAGCGCGGCGCCGAGAAGCTGTGGGCCATGCTCAACAGCGAGCCGTTCGTGAACACGCTGGGCGCGCTCACCGGCAACCAGGCCATGCAGCAGGTCAAGGCCGGCCTGAAGGCGATCTACCTCTCCGGCTGGCAGGTCGCCGCCGACGCCAACGACAACGGCGAGATGTACCCCGACCAGAGCCTGTACTCGGTGGACTCGGTGCCCAAGGTCGTGAAGCGCATCAACAGCGCCTTCACCCGCGCCGACCAGATCCAGTGGAGCGAAGGCAAGAACGACACCGACTACTTCGCCCCCATCGTGGCCGACGCCGAAGCCGGCTTCGGCGGCGTGCTCAACGCCTTCGAGCTGATGAAGGCCATGATCGACGCCGGCGCCGCGGGCGTGCACTTCGAGGACCAGCTGGCCAGCGTCAAGAAGTGCGGCCACATGGGCGGCAAGGTGCTGGTGCCGACGCGTGAAGCGGTGAGCAAGCTCGTCGCCGCCCGCCTGGCGGCCGACGTGATGGGCACCCCCACCATCCTGCTGGCGCGCACCGACGCCGAGGCGGCCGACCTGGTGACGAGCGACGTCGACGACAACGACAAGCCCTTCATGACCGGCGAGCGCACGGTGGAAGGCTTCTTCAAGACGAAGAACGGCCTCGAGCAGAGCATCAGCCGCGGCCTGGCCTACGCACCCTACGCCGACCTGATCTGGTGCGAGACCGGCAAGCCCGACCTCGCGTTCGCGAAGGCCTTCGCCGACGCGATCCACGCCAAGTTCCCGGGCAAGCTGCTGGCCTACAACTGCTCGCCGTCCTTCAACTGGAAGAAGAACCTGGACGACGCCACCATCGCCAAGTTCCAGCGCGAACTGGGCGCCATGGGCTACAAGTTCCAGTTCATCACGCTGGCCGGCTTCCACAGCCTGAACTACTCGATGTTCAACCTGGCCTACGGCTACGCGCGCAACAACATGAGCGCGTTCGTGGAACTGCAGGAAGCCGAGTTCGCCGCCGCCGAGAAGGGCTTCACCGCGGTGAAGCACCAGCGCGAGGTCGGCACCGGCTACTTCGACGCCGTGACGACGACCATCGAGCGCGAGGCCTCGACCGCGGCGCTCAAGGGCAGCACCGAGGACGAGCAGTTCTTCGACCGCAAGCACGCCTGATCGGGCTCTGACTCCAGCGACCGAAACGCCGGGCCTCGTGCCCGGCGTTTCTTTTTTCACGCTTCGCGCGATTCAGGGGTAGGGGGATGGGGCCTCTCCCCCCGCAGGTCTGGGGTGCCCCGCGGATGCGGGGTCACTCACCATTCGCGCATCAGTGAAAGCGATCAGGCAGGAGGCCTCGTCATGACCATCAAACGCTTGGCAAGTTCGTGGATCGGGCGCGTCGCGGCATGCCTGCTGCTCCTGCTGGCGCTGCCGGCGAAGGCGGTCTACTACACCGGCGTGTGGGACCCGACCTACGGCGCTCCCTTCGGCAACCTGGGCTGGCGCGGCACGGCGGAATTCTTCGTGCCCGACTTCTGCAAGCCCGGCGGCACCATCGACATCGGCAACGTCGCGCAGTGCGACGGGCTGGCCGCAGTGCAGGCCGCCACCGTGCAGTTCTACGACACGACCGACCCGGACAAGACCACGCTGGTCACGCTCGGCTTCGATCCGGTGAGCCTCACCATCGGCACCCTGCGCTACGTGGACGGCGCGCTCACCGAGCTCACGACCTCGCTCTCGAACTTCGTGGTCCCGGATGCCGACCTCGCCAACTACGGCGTCGGCGCCAACGACTTCTTCAGCCTCCAGTTCACCCTCTCGGGCCCGACCCTGGCCTGGGGTTCCTGCAACGTCGACACCGGCTGCGACGTCCGGGGCTTCAACGACGCGGCGAACTTCCCGCCCACCTTCGTCATCACCGAAGTCTCGGTGCCCGAGCCCGGCACGCCGCTGCTGGCCGGGTTGGCGCTGCTGATGATGGCCGCCTTCGGCCTGCGCTCGCGCGCCCGACGCGCCGGCTGAAGTTCCGCTCAGGCGGCGGTGCCGAAGAGCACCGTCGCCTGTTCCGGGTCGCCCAGCGCGGCCTTGAGCACGTCTTCCAGTTCCCATTCGCGCCCGGTGCGGGCGGCCCGCTCGGCCTCGTCGGGCGGCAGGGCGGAGGCGATCAGCTGCTGCAGCGCCTGCCAGCGTTCCTGGTCCCAGGGTGAGCGCTTGAGCTTCCAGCGCAGGCGCGCCTGCGCCGCCGCGGCCGCCATGGCGCAGGCGGTGCCCGGCTGGCGGCTTTCGGCCATGTGCCGGCACAGGTCTTCCAGGCAGCCCAGCAGCTGGGTGCGCATGTCGTGGGCCTGGAACTCGGCCATGGCCCGCTGCAGCCGAGCGTGCGCGAGCGCGAGCTCGCCCTCCAGCAGGGCGATGCGCCCGAGCCACCACTCGGCCTGCGCCTCGCCGCGCTTGTCGCCGGCGGCGCGGCAGATCTCCAGCGAACGCAGCACCGCGTCCTCGGCCTGGGACGGCCGGCCTTCGCGCAGGTGCATCTCGGCCGTCGTGAGCTCGCACGCGGCCTCGACCTCCTGGTTGGCGACCGCGCGCGCGAAGGTCAGCGCGCTCATCAGGTCGCCCTTGGCCGCGGCCATCTGGCCCGACCAGAGCCGGATCTGCGCCAGGTGCACGCGCCCGATGGCCTGGCCGCGCAGGTCGCCCGCGGCGGCGAAGAGCGACAGCGCCTCCGTTTCGCATTCGGCGGCGCGCCGGTCGTCGCCGGCCTGCAGCAGGGTCAGCGCGAGCGTCGACAGCGTGGCCGCGATCTCGACCGGCGCGCCGAGCGTGCGCCGCAGCTGCAGGCACGCTTCCAGTTCGCGCACCGCGGTCTCGTGGTCGCCCTGGCTGCTGGCCAGCACGGCGCCGGTGTAGAGCGCCCAGGCCTGCGCCATCGGCGTGGCCTGCACGACGGGCAGCGCCAGCGCCTGGTCGACGACGCGGCGGCCTTCGCTGGCGTGGCCGCGCAGGAGCCAGAAGCCGGTGAGCGCCACCGCCAGCTTGACGGCGATCACCGGGTCGGCGCGGCCCGCCAACGCGCAGGCGATGGCGGCGCGCAGGTTCTCCAGCTCGACGTCGAGCCGGCGCACCCAGCGCCCCTGTTCGGGGCCGTGGATGCCACGCGCGCCTTCCTTGGCCAGGGCGAAGAAGTGGGCGCAGTGGCGCACCGCCACGGCGTCGGCCGATCCCGCGGCGGCGAGCTTCTCGCGCGCGTAGTCGCGCAGGGTTTCCAGCAGGCGCAGGCGCTGGCCGTCGCCTTCGTCCTCGCGCAGCACCAGCGACTTCTGCACCAGCGCCGAGACATGGGCGTCCACCTGTTCGGGCGGTGTGGCCTCGTCGGTGCAGACCGCGCGCACGGCGTCGCCGTCGAAGCCGCCGGCGAACGCGGCCAGGGCGGCGAAGACCCGGCGCTCGTCTTCGGACAGCAGGTCCCAGGACCAGTCGACCAGCGCGCGCAGCGTCTGCTGGCGCGGCTGCAGCAGGCGGCTGCCGCCTTCCAGCAGCCGGTAGCGGTCGTCCAGCCCGGCGGCGATCTCGGCCACCGACATCGTGCGCAGCCGTGCCGCCGCCAGTTCGATGGCCAGCGGGATGCCTTCCAGCCGATGCAGCAGCTGGCCCAGCGCGCCAGCCTCGGCCGGGTCGACCTGGAACTGCGGCCGGTGCGCGCGCGCACGGTCGGCGAACATGCGCACCGCGTCCGACTGCAGCAGCGCGCCGGCGTCGGCGTCGCGCTCCGGCAGCGGCAAGGGCCGCAGCGGGTAGGCCTGCTCGCCCGGCACGTCCAGGCTCTCGCGGCTGGAGGCCAGCACCTGCACCAGCGGCGCACGCCCCAGCAGCGTGTCCACGGTCTCGGCCACCACCTGGACGAGATGCTCGCAGTTGTCCACCACCAGCAGCGCGGGGCGCGGCTTCAGCCAGGCGCAGACGGTGTCGATGAGCGGGCGGCCCGGCTCTTCCAGCAGGCCGAACGCCCGCGCGAAGGCGGGCACCACCAGGTCCGCGTCCTGCACAGCCGAGAGGTCGACGAACCACACCCCGCCGGCGTAGCGCGGCAGCAGTTCGCTCGCCACCTGCAGCGTCAGCCGCGTCTTGCCCATGCCGCCCATGCCGAGCACGGTGACCAGCGCCGACGCGTCCAGCAGTGCCTTCACCTCGGCCGATTCGGCCTCGCGGCCGACGAAGCTGGTGCGCTGGCGCGGCAGGTTGTTCGGCGTCGCCGAGAGCGAAGCGGCGCCGAAGGCCTGCGGCGAGGTCGGCCGCAGCAGCGAAGGCGTGCGCGGCATGCCGGCGCTGGCCGCGACCTCGCTGTCCAGCAGGGCGCGGAACTGCGCCACCGACTGCGGCCGGTACTCCGGCAGCACCGCCAGCGCCTGGTCGATGGCGGCCAGGAAGGCCGGCCGGTAGACGCCTGCGGCGCGCGTGGACAGCGGCTTCAGGCGGTCGACCACGATGCGGTCGATCGACGCCGGCGGCTTCTCGCGCGTGATCACCCAGTACAGCACGCTGGCCAGCGCGTAGAGGTCGGTCCACGGGCCCTGCTTGAAGTCCTCGGTGCTGCCGTACTGCTCGATCGGCGCGTAGCCGGGCTTGAGCACCGCCGTCAGCGTGTGCGTGAGGTCGCCGATCACGCGCCGCGCGGCGCCGAAGTCCAGCAGCACCGGGCCCTGCTTGGTGAGCAGGATGTTGTCGGGCGCGATGTCGCGGTGGTAGCAGTTGTCGCGGTGGATCGTCTCCAGCGCGTCCAGCAGCGGCATCAGCCAGGCCCGGATGTCGGCCTCGGCCGGCGGCGCGCCGCCGGGGGCGTGGCGGCGGCGCAGCGTGGGCCCCTCGTAGTAGGGCATCGCCATGTAGCCGGTGCCGTTGTCTTCCCAGTAGCGGTAGACCTTGACGAGCGCCGGGTGGTCGAAGCGGCCGAGCAGGCGCGCCTCGTTGAGGAAGCTCTTGAGCCCGTGCGAGAAGGCCTCGGCGTTGTCGGACCCCTTGAGCACCACCGAGCGGCCGTCGCCCGAACGCGAGGCGATCGCCGCGGGCAGGTATTCCTTCACCGCCACGTCGCGCGCCAGGTTCAGGTCGTCGGCCAGGTAGACGATGCCGAAGCCGCCTTCGCCCAGCACGCGCCGGATCAGGCAGTCGCGCAGCTTCAGTCCGGGGGGCAGCGCGTGCGCCAGGCTCGGCGGGCTGCCGACTTGCGGTCCCTGCTGTGCACTCAACGCCGGAGGCCCCCTGGGTGGGGTGCGCCGGCGGCCGGTCGCGTCTTCACTGGCCGTCCCTTCCGATGCGGCCGGCCCCGCGGCGCCGACCGATGCCGGACTGTAGTTCAGTCCGGGCCGCTGCCTGCGTGCCGCTATAGTGCCGCGCCGGAGGTCGCATGGGGTTCGTCTTCATCAGCTATCGCCGCAGCGAAACGGCCGGCGAGGCGCGCGCGCTGCAGCAGGAACTCACCGGTCTGCTGGGGGCCGACCGCGTCTTCGTGGACGTGGACAACATCGCGCTCGGGCGCGACTTCCGGCAGGTGCTGGCCGAGCGGCTGGACCGTTGCGAGGTGCTGCTGGCACTCATCGGCCGCGACTGGGCCGACTCGAAGGACGAATCCGGCCGCCGCCGGCTGGACGACGCGAACGACTTCGTCCGGCTGGAGATCGCCACCGCGCTCAAGCGCAACATTGCCGTCACGCCGGTGCTGCTGCAGGGCGCGCGCATGCCGGCGGCCGACAGCCTGCCGCCGGACCTGCGCGACCTGGCCTTCCGCAACGGCTTCGAGCTGAGCCACACGCGCTGGGACTCCGACGTGCGCGAACTCGTGCGCCGGCTCGGCCTGTCGGCGCCAGCGGCGGCGGCCGTGCCGCCTCCTGCGGCACCGCCTGCCCGTCGCACCGGGCTGTGGACGGCGCTGGCGGTGGCGGTGGCGGCTGCCGTCGGTGCCGGCATCTGGAAGGCGCAGTCCGGGCCGACGCCCGCGCCCGTCCCCGCGCCCTCACCAAGCCCCGCGCCCTCACCGAGCCCGACGCCAAGCCCTACGCCAAGCCCCACGCCGAGCCCCACGCCGAGCCCCACGCCCGCTCCAACCCCCACGCCGGCGCCCAGCCCTTCGCCTTCGCCGCCCCCGACGCCCGCGGCGTCGTCGGAAGCAACGCTGCGCCCGCTGGTTGCCGACCTGGACGGCGGCAACGAAGTCGCCCAGGCCGCCGCGCTGGAGCGGCTTCTCGCCGATCAACTGCACTCGCCGCTGGCAGTGGAACTGGTGCTCGAGGCGCTGGGCGAGACGATCGAGAAGCGCAGCGTGCGCGGCCGCTTCCAGATGCTGACGTTCCTGAACCGCAGCGACGAGGGCGTCTGGTCGCCGGGCCAGCGCCAGAAGGCGCAGGCGATGGTGCGCGCGCTGAAGAAGGCGGTGGCCGACGGCCGCTACCGCGCGCCGCCGGCCACGCTGGAACAGCTCGAGCTGTTCGCGCGCCGCGCGGGCGGCTGAGCCGCCCGAAGGATCACGCGCCGCGCTGGCGCCGCAGCACGAGCAGCGCGAAGGCCGCCGCGCCGGCCAGCAGCGCCGCCGCGAAGGCGGGCGACGCCAGCCGGGCCAGCGCGTGGCCGGCGTCGGCCAGCGCCCATGCGGGCAGGGCGGCGAAGGTGTCGCCGATCTCCTCCGGCGAGCGCACCACGAAGGCGGCCGAGGCGCCGACGCCGCGTTCGGCCACCAGGAAGGCGCGCGAGGCGCCGTCGCCGAGCGCGCGCAGCACCTGCCAGACGACCGGATTGCCGTAGACGCGGTCGAGCACCAGGCCGCCCACGCCCAGCACGCCGGCCACCGCCGGCACGCCCCAGCGCTTGAGCCAGGCCGAAGCCGCCATCGTGCCCAGCAGCAGCGGCGACAGCCACAGCGTGGCCAGCACCAGGCCGAGCGCCACGCGCAGCATCAGCGCCAGCGCGGCCGCGATCAGCGCCGGCCACGACTGCGTGAACCAGGCTCCCAGGCCGTAGAGCTTGGCCACCACGGGCAGCGAGATCAAGAAGCCGGCGGCCGCTCCCGCGGCCAGCGCCGCGAGCGGGAACAGCACCAGGTGCGCCAGCAGCGGCGCGCCCACGCCCTGCACGTGGCCGGTGGGCAGCGAGAGCCAGAACTCGATCGACCGGTCCTGCACGTCGCGGCGCGCCAGCCCGGGCGACTGCAGCACCGCCGCGCCCCAGGCCAGCATCAGCGTCAGCATCGCCAGGCCTACCGTCACGCCGGCGGTGACCGCGCTCGCGCCCGGGCCGGCGATGAAGTCGCCTTCGCCGAAGTCCATCGAGAGGTGGCCGGCGATGCCGACGATGGCGAACAGGGCGGCCGGGATGGCGACGATCGCGATCCAGCCGAACCGGTGCTGCATCCACTCGCGCAGCAGCAGGGTCGAGAAGCATTTCATGGGCGGGCTTCCTGGGTGCGGTTGATCTCGGGCCGGCGCGTGAGGGCGATGAACAGGTCCACCAGGCTGGGCCGCACGCGGCGGCCGCGCGCCAGCACGCTCTCCGGCGGCGCGCCGTCGAACAGCGCCGCGCTGCCCTCGTGCGTGCGGTAGCGCAGCAGCGGGTGGGCGGCGGCCATCGCGTCGGCCTCGCCGGCGTCGTGGCTGAGCGCGACGAAGCGCTTGTCCATGTCCTCCAGGCTGATCGACAGCACCAGCCGGCCTTCGTCGAGCATCAGCACGTCGGACAGCAGGGTCTCGATCTCCTCCACCTGGTGGGTGGAGACGAGCACGCTGCGTGCACCGTCGCACCATTCGTCGATCAGCATCTCGTAGAAGGCCTTGCGCGAGATCACGTCCAGCCCCAGCGTGGGCTCGTCCAGGATCATCACGCGGGCGTCGATCGCGGCCACCAGCGCCAGGTGCAGCTGCACCACCATGCCCTTGGAAAGCGTCTTCACGCGGTCGGACATCTTCACGCTGGTGCGTGCCAGCAGCGTCTCGGCGCGCGCCGCCGAGAAGCGCGGGTGCAGGCCCTGCATGAGCCGGATCAGCTGGTCGACGCGCGCCCAGCGCGGCAGGATCGCCGCGTCGGGGATGTAGCACAGCGACTCCAGCAGCTCGGTGCGCCGGCGCCGCGGTTCGCAGCCCAGCACCGAGAGCGTGCCTTCGTAGGGCAGCAGGCCCACCAGCGCCTTCATGAGCGAGGTCTTGCCGGCGCCGTTGTGGCCCAGCAGCCCCACCACGCGGCCGGGTGCGATGGCGAAGCTCACGTCGTCCAGCGCCTGCTTGCTGCGGTAGCGCACGCCCAGGCCGCGGGCCTGCACGAGCGCCTGGTCGGTGCCGTTCATCGGGCCTCCCAGCTCAGTTGTTCGGGGGTGATGTCCAGCCGGCGCAGGCGTTCGCGCAGGCGTGGCCATTCGTCGTCCAGGAACCGGCGGCGCTCGCTCGCCTTGAGCCGTTCGCGGGCGCCGGGCGTCACGTACAGGCCGAGGCCGCGCCGCGTTTCCAGCAGGCCCGCTTCGCCCAGCGCCTGCAGCGCGCGGTTCACGGTGAGCGGGTTCAGCAGGTAGCGGCCGGCGAGCGCGCGGACCGAGGGCATCGGTTCGCCTTCGGGCGGCTCGCCGTCCAGCAGGCGGGCGGCCAGCAGGTCGGCCAGCTGCTGGTAGATCGGCAGCTTGTCGTCCCAGGGGGGCAGGGCAGGCATGGTGCGTCGCCGGGTGTGTTGCTGAGGTAGCACACCATAACGGTCGGCCCGGCGGGCCGCAGCCGGCCTGCGACAGGCTGCAGCGGCGGCCGACGGACTGCAGCCCGGCTCAGCCGGGCCGGCGGGCGACGAAGTCGATCTCGACCAGCGCCCCGCGCGCCAGCCCGCTGACGCCGATGCAGGTGCGCGCCGGCCGCCGGCCTTCGGGGAAGTAGCTCGCGTAGACCGCGTTCATGGCCAGGAAGTCGCGGTCGAAGTGCAGCAGGTACACGCGCGCCATCAGCACGTGCTCCAGCCCGAGGCCGATGCCTTCGAGCACGGTCTTCAGGTTGGCGAACACCTGGCGCGTCTGCGCCTCGATCCCTTCGGGGTAGGGCGAGTCGTTGGCCAGCCCGCTGAAGGGCATCTGGCCGGTCACGAAGACCCAGCCGTCCTGCTCGGTGGCGTGGCTGAAGGGCGAGACCGGCACCGGCGCGCCGGGCACCATGTGGAACAGCGGGCCGGCGCTCACAGCGAAGCCTCCAGCATCTCGCGGTAGTCCTCGCGGGTGGCGATGCGCGGGTTGGTCTTGTGGCAGTGGTCGGCCAGCGCGCCTTCGATCACGCGATCGAAGAGCTCGCGCCCGACGCCCATCGCGGCCAGGCCGGCGGGCAGGCCCAGGCGGCGGTTCAGCTCGCGCAGCGCCTCGGCCAGCTCGGTGCCCTTCGAATCACAGCTGCCGGCGCCCACGGCCTGCGCCATGCGCTGCAGGCGCTGTTCGCGCTGGATGCTCTCGGCGCCGGCGTTGAAGCGCACCACCGCCGGCAGGAAGACGGCGTTGAGCGTGCCGTGGTGCAGCTTCGGGTTGGCGCCGCCCAGGCTGTGGCTGAGCGAATGGACGCAGCCCAGGCCCTTCTGGAACGCCAGCGAGCCCTGCATGCTGGCGCTCATCATGTTCCAGCGCGCCTCGCGGTCCTGGCCGTTGCGGGTGGCGCGTTCGATGTGGCCCCAGCCGCGCGCCAGCCCGTCGAGCGCGATGCCGTCGGCCGGCGGGTTCACGGCCGGCGCCATGAAGGTCTCCATGCAATGCGCGATCGCGTCCATGCCGGTGGCCGCGGTCAGGAGCGGCGGCAGCGCGAGCGTGAGCTCGGGGTCCAGCAGCGCCGTCTTCGGCACCAGGTGCCAGCTGTGGAAGCCCAGCTTGCGGCCGTCGTCGACGATGATGATGGCGCCGCGCGCCACCTCGCTGCCGGTGCCCGCGGTGGTGGGCACCGCGATGAGCGGCGCCACGCGCTCACTGATCTTCGGGCTGCCGCCTTCGATGGTGGCGTAGGTCTTGAGCGGCCCTTCGTGGGTGGCGGCGATCGCCACCCCCTTGGCGAGGTCGATGCTGGAGCCGCCGCCCACCGCCACCAGGCCGTCGCAGCCCTGGGCCTTGTAGACGGCGGTGGCGGCGCGCACGCCGGCTTCGGTGGGGTTCGAGGGCGTGCCGTCGAACACCGCGTGCGGCAGGCCGCCCAGCGCGTCCAGCGCCGGTTGCAGCACGCCGGCGGCGCGAACGCCGGCATCGGTGACGACCAGCGGGCGGCGGATGCCGACCCGTTCGCATTCGGCAGCCAGCAGCTTGACGGCGCCGTGGTCGATCTCGATCTGGGTGAGGTAGAGGATGCGTGCCATGGGGCCAGTATCCTACGGGCGCCTTGACTTCCCACCTGCTCACGCCGGCGATGGCCGGGCTGCTGGACCGCATCCGGCGCGCCCGCCGCCCGCCCTTCCACACCCAGACCCCGCAGGCCGCGCGCGCCGCCTACGAAGCCGCGGCCGAGGTGCTGGAGCCGCCGCGCGCCCCGCTGGCGCGGGTCGAGGACTTCACGCTGCCGGCTGCCGACGGCACCCCGCTGCGCGCGCGCCTGTACGCGCCGGCGCACGGCCGGCTGCCGCTGCTGCTGTACCTGCACGGCGGCGGCTTCGTCGTCGGCAGCCTGGAGACGCACGACAGCCTGTGCCGCCAGCTCGCGCTCAGGAGCGGCGGCGCAGTGGTCGCGCTCGACTACCGGCTCGCACCCGAACACCGCTTTCCCACCGCCGCCGAGGATGCCTGGGACGCGCTGCGCTGGCTGGCCGCCAATGCGGCCGCGCTCGGCCTCGACGAGACGCGGCTCGCGGTGGGCGGCGACAGCGCCGGCGGCACCCTGGCCGCGGTGGACGCGATCCGCGCGCGCGACGCCGGCCTGCCGCTGGCGCTGCAGTTGCTCATCACGCCCGGCACCACGGCGCACGCCGACACGCCTTCGCACAAGCTCTTCGGCGAAGGCTTCCTGCTCGACTCGGCCACCGTCGGCTGGTTCTTCGACCAGTACATCGACGAAGCCGACCGGCGCGACTGGCGCTTCGCGCCGCTGCTGGCCGACGACCTGGAAGGCGTGGCACCGGCCTGCGTGGTGCTGGCCGAATGCGACCCCGTGGTCGACGAAGGCATCGCCTACGCCGACCGCCTGCGCGCCGCCGGCGTGCCGGTGGCGCTGGACCTGGTGCGCGGCGTCACCCACGACTTCATCAAGATGGGCCGCGCACTGAAGGAGGCGGCGGCCGCGCAGGAGGCGATCGCCCACGCATTGAAGGAGGCCTGGAGCCGATGAAACGCAGCGAATTCCGCCACCTCGACCGCCTGCGCGTGCGCTGGGCCGAGGTGGACATGCAGAAGATCGTCTTCAACGGCCACTACCTCATGTACTTCGACACCGCGGTGGCCGGCTGGTGGCGCGCGATGGCGATGCCGTACCACGAGACGCTGGCGCCGCTGGCAGGCGACTTCTACGTGCGCAAGGCCACCGTCGAGTACCTGGGCTCGGCGCGCTACGACGACCGCTGCGAGGTCGGCGTGCGCTGCGACCGCATCGGCAACAGCTCGATGTCGCTGGCCTGCGCGCTGTTCCGCGACGAACAGCTGCTGGTGCACGGCGAGCTGCTCTACGTGTTCGCCGATCCCGCCACCCAGAAGAGCAAGCCGGTGCCGCCGCTGCTGCGCGACTGGTTCCAGGCCTTCGAGGCCGGCGAGCCGATGGTGCGCGTGCAGACCGGGCCCTGGTCGGAACTCGGTCATGCCGCGCGCGCGCTGCGGCACGCGGTCTTCATCGCCGAGCAGGGCATCGAAGCGCCGCTGGACGGCGATTCGGCCGACGCGGGGGCGGTGCATGCGGTGGCGTTCAACCGCGCCGGCATGGCGCTGGCCACCGGCCGGCTGGTGTCGGGCGCGGACGGCCAGGCCACCTTGAGCCGCATGCTGGTGGTGCAGTCGATGCGCGGCAGCGGCATCGGCGCCCAGGTGCTGCAGGCGCTGCTGGCTGCGGCACGCGCGCAGGGCGCCGCGCGCGTGAGCCTGCATGCGGCGGCGGCGGCGGTGCCGTTCTACAAGCGCCACGGCTTCCGAGTCGACGGTACGCCGTTCGAGGAGGCGGGCCGGCCCCATCAGACGATGACGAGCCTGCTGGTGCCTGCGCCTGCCGCGGAGCGCTGACCCTCAAGTCTCCGCAAGTGATGTCGAAAGACAGGTGAGCGACTGGCGAGAGGCCATGGCCACCCGTGGCCTCGAGAAGGGCTCGCCTCGTCGCGCCAAGATCATTTCTGGAGGTCTGCGTGCGTTTCTTGAACGATTGGAAGATCGGGACCCGCTTGGGGCTCGGATTCGCGCTGGTCATTCTGGCCGGCCTGCTGGTGGCGGTCTTCGGGCGCGCGCGGCTCGACACCGTCGCCGACGAGCTGCGTCTGCTCACGGATGACCGGATGGTCAAGCTGGACCTGGTGGGTGACCTGAAGGACAACCTGGCAATCGTCTCGGTGGCCATCCGCAACATCGCCCTCGAGAAGGACGCCCCCGACATCGCGGCCGACCGGAAGCGCATCGCCGACGCACGCGCGCGCAACGGCGAAGTGCTGAAGAAGCTGGACGAGCTGGTCACCAACGAGCGCGGCAAGGCGCTGATGAAGGCGGCTGCCGACCTGCGCGTGACCTACAACGGTGCGGTCGATCGCGCGCTGGAACTGGCCATGGCCCACCAGACCGACGAGCTCGCGCACTTCCTGTCCGAGGACATGCGCCGTCACCAGGAGGCCTACACCAAGGCGCTCAACGACTTCGAGGACTTCCAGCAGAAGCTGATGCGCGACTCGGCCAGCGCCTCGCGGGAGCTGGCCGCCACCGCCGGGCTCATGATGCTGGTGGTGGCGCTCGCCGCCGCCGCCGTGGGTGCCGGCGTGGCCTGGGGTGTGGCGCGCAGCATCACGCAGCCGATCCGGCGCGCCATCGACGCTGCCGGCCGCATCCAGCGCGGCGACCTGACCGAGGACCTGCGCGTCGACCGCGCCGACGAGGCCGGCCAGCTGCTGCTGGCGATGCGCGAGATGCAGGCTTCGCTGGTAGCGCTGGTGGGCACCGTGCGCACCAACGCCGACAGCGTGGCCACCGCCAGCGCGCAGATCGCGCAAGGCAACAGCGACCTCAGCCAGCGCACCGAGGAACAGGCCTCGGCGCTGGAGGAGACCGCGGCAACGATGGAGCAGCTGGGCTCGACCGTGAAGCTCAACGCCGACAACGCGCGCCAGGCCAACCAGCTGGCGCAGGGCGCTTCGGCGGTGGCGGTGGAAGGCGGCGAGGTCGTGGGCCAGGTGGTAGCCACGATGAAGGGCATCCAGGAGTCCTCGCGCCGGATCGCCGACATCATCGCCGTCATCGACGGCATCGCGTTCCAGACCAACATCCTGGCGCTCAATGCCGCGGTGGAGGCGGCACGCGCCGGCGAGCAGGGCCGCGGCTTCGCGGTCGTGGCGGGAGAGGTGCGCACGCTGGCGCAGCGCTCGGCCGAAGCCGCGCGCGAGATCAAGTCGCTCATCGGCACCAGCGTCGACCGGGTCGAGCAGGGCACGGCGCTGGTCGACCGTGCCGGCACGACGATGGGCGAGATCGTGACCGCGATCCGCCGCGTCACCGACATCATGGGCGAGATCAGCGCCGCTTCGGGCGAGCAGAGCAGCGGCGTGGGCCAGGTCGGCGAGGCGATCACGCAGATGGACCAGGCCACCCAGCAGAACGCCGCGCTGGTGGAGCAGTCGGCCGCCGCCGCCGAGAGCCTGAAGGGCCAGGCACAGGCGCTGGTGCAGGCGGTGAGCGCGTTCCGGGTCGCCGGCGCGATGTAGCGCCGGGAAGCCGCGCTCAGGGCGTCAGCGGTTCGAAGACCTCGACGTGGCGCGGGCCGCGCCGCCAGCGCGATGTGGCGGCGTCGGCCCTGGTCTCGACCTCGGCCGCGTCGTGCCCGGGCGCGAAGGCGTAGGTCTCCATCAAGGTGACCTGGCCGTCGCGCACCCCGGGCCTGCGCAGCAGTTCGGCTTGCAGCTCCGGGTGCGCGGTGCGCAGTGCAGCCTGCACCGCAAGAGCGGCCTCGATCGCCGGCGCGACGTCGGCCGCGTCGACGCGGTAGTAGACGTAGTGGCGCCGCGCGCTCAAGCCTCGGCCGGCAGCGCGTAGGGCAGGGGCCGCGGCTGCAGCCGTGCGCCGCCGGCGCTGCCCAGGTGCAGCGGCTCCCCGGCGAAGGCGATCTTGGTCTCGGCCAGCACGGCGAAGCGGCCGTCGGGTCCCGGCGCCGCCGCCGCCACCAGGCCGGCGGGCTGCTCGGGGTCGGCGGCAGCGAAGATCTCCTGGCCGGGCGCGGCGGCCGCGTCGCTGTCGAACAGGAAGGCGCGCCGCTTGAGCGTGCCGCGGTACTGGCTGCGGGCCACGATCTCCTGCCCCGGGTAGCAGCCCTTCTGGAAGTTCACGCCGCCGACGAGTTCCAGGTTCACCATCTGCGGCACGAACTGCTCGGCGGTGGCTGCCACGATGCGCGGCACCGCGCTCTGCACCTCGAGCCAGCGCCAGTGGTCGGCGTCGAGTGCCGGCAGCGCGGGCACGCCAGTCCCGGCCCACAGGAAGCGGGCGCTGCCGGCGGCGTCGGGCAGGCGGATGAGGTCGGCGCCTTCGCGCGACACCTGGGCCCAGGGCCGTGCGGGGACCGCGGCGCCGAGCGCGTTCGACGCCGCGGCACCGGCCAGGCCGTAGAGCGGCACCTCGGCGCTGGCGTCCGACAGCTTGCATTTGGCGCGCAGCACGAACATCGAGAGGCGCTTGAGCGTGGCCGGCAGCAGGTCGGCACTGCAGGCCAGCAGCACCTCCGCCGGGCCGCGTGCCCAGACCACGAAGCTGGCGAGCAGGCGGCCCTTGGGCGAGCAGTAGCCGGCCAGGCGCGCTTCGCCCGGTGCCAGATGGCTCATGTCCTGCGTGAGCTGGCCGTGCAGGAAGCTGCGCGCGTCCTCGCCGCTGGCGCGGATCACGCCCCAGTCGGCCAGGCGCAGCGCGCCCTCGCGGGAAGAGGTGTCGGTCATGGCGACGATTATGATCAGCGTCCATGGGTCGGCAGGCGTCGGGGTCTCGTTTCTTGCGCGCCGCCCTCCTGTTGCTGGGCCTGCTGGCCGCAGCGGCGGCCGCGCTCGCCGCTGCCGCCTGGTGGTGGCTGGACCGGCCGCTGCCGCTGGCGGCGCCGACGGTGGAACTCTCGATCGAGGCCGGCACCTCGCCGCGCGACGTGGCCCAGGGCTGGGTCGCGGCCGGCGTGCAGACCGACGCCCGGCTGCTCTACCAGTGGTTCCGCTGGTCGGGCCAGGCGCGCCGCATCCGCGCCGGCAGCTACGCGCTGGAGCCCGGCACCTCGCCGCGCCAGCTGCTCACCAAGATGGTCGTCGGCGACGAGACGGTCGAGAGCCTGCGCCTGATCGAAGGCTGGACGCTGCGCCAGTGGCGCTCCGAACTGGCGCGTGCCGCGCACCTGAAGCACGCGACCGACACGATGAGCGAAGCCGAGCTGATGGCCGCGCTCGGCGCCCCCGCGGGCATGCGCGCCGAAGGCCGCTTCTTCCCCGACACCTACCTCTACAGCCGCGGCGCGAGCGACCTGCAGGTGTTGAAGCGCGCCTTCCAGGCCATGCAGCGCCGGCTGGCCGCGGCCTGGGCCGAACGCGCGCCCGACACGCCGCTGAAGTCGGCCGACGACGCGCTGGTGCTGGCCTCCATCGTCGAGAAGGAGACCGGCCAGGCGGCCGACCGCGGCCTGGTCGCCGGCGTGTTCGCGAACCGGCTGCGGCTGGGCATGCCGCTGCAGACCGATCCCTCGGTGATCTACGGCCTCGGCGAGGCCTTCGACGGCAACCTGCGCAAGCGCGATCTGCTGGCCGACGGGCCGTACAACACCTACACCCGCGCCGGCCTGCCGCCGACGCCGATCGCGATGCCGGGCATGGCCTCGCTGCGCGCGGCGGTGCGGCCGGAGCCGACGAAGGCGCTCTACTTCGTGGCGCGCGGCGACGGCAGCAGCGCCTTCAGCGAGACGCTGGCCGAACATAATCGGGCGGTGAACCAGTTTCAGCGCGGCAAGTGAAGCGCGGCCGCTTCGTCAGCTTCGAAGGCATCGACGGCGCCGGCAAGAGCTCGCACATCGAGTCCTTCGCTGCGTGGCTGCGCGCGCGCGGGCACGAGGTGGTGGTGAGCCGCGAACCGGGCGGCACCGACCTCGCCGAGCAGCTGCGCGAACTGGTGCTGCACGAGCCGATGGACGCGCTCACCGAAGCGCTGCTCGTCTTCGCGGCGCGGCGCGACCACCTGCAGCGGCGCATCGAACCCGCGCTGGCCGCCGGCGCCACCGTGCTGTGCGACCGCTTCACCGACGCCACCTTCGCCTACCAGGGCGGCGGCCGCGGCTTCGACCTGGACGTGCTGGCCGCGCTCGAGCGCTGGGTGCAGCAGGGGCGGCAGCCCGACCTGACGGTGTGGTTCGACGTCGCCCCCGAGGTCGCCGCGGCGCGCCGGGCCGCGGTGCGCGCACCCGACCGCTTCGAGCGCGAGGACACCGCCTTCTTCGAACGCGTGCGCGCCGGCTACGCGCGCCGCGCCGCCGCCGACCCCGGCCGCTTCGTCACGCTCGACGCCGCACCGCCGCCGACCCAGGTGTGGGCGCAGCTGGCCGCCGCCGCCGAGGCGCGCGCATGGTGGTAGGCGAAGACGGGCGGCCGCCGCTGCCCTGGCTGGCGGCGCCGGTGGCCGACGTGCTGGCGCGTCAGCGCGGCCATGCCTTGATGCTGCACGGCGCCGAAGGCACCGGCACGCTGGAATTCGGCTTCGCGCTTGCGCAGGCCCTGCTCTGCGAGGCGTCGGCCGGGCAGGGCGCCTGCGGCCGCTGCGGCAGTTGCCGGCTGGTGCAGGCCCATGCCCACCCCGACCTGATGGTGCTGCTGCCGCAGGCGCTGCGCTGGCCGCTCGGCTGGCTGCTGCCCGACGACAAGCCCGACGACGAAGGCAAGAAGAAGCCGAGCCGGCAGATCCGCATCGACGAGGTGCGCTCCGCCATCGACTGGGTCGGCAAGACCTCGGCGCGCGGGCACGGCAAGGTGGTGCTGCTGCACCCCGCCGAGGCGCTGAACCAGCAGTCGGCCAGCGCGCTGCTGAAGACGCTGGAAGAGCCGCCGCCCGGCACGAGGCTGCTGCTGGGCGTGGCCGATCCGGCACGCCTGCTGCCCACCATCCGCAGCCGCTGCCAGCGCGTGCCGCTGCCGCCGCCGGCCGAAGCCGAGGCGCTGGCCTGGCTGGAATCGCAAGGGGTGGCCGACGCGGCACTGCTGCTGGCCGCCGCCGGCGGACGCCCGCTGCTGGCCGCCGAGATGGCGGCCGCCGGCATCGACGGCGCGCGCTGGAGCGCGCTGCCGCGCGCGGTGGCACGCGGCGACGCTTCGCCGCTGTCGGGCTGGCCGGCGCCGCGCGCCATCGACGCGCTGCAGAAGCTCTGCCACGACGCTTCGGCGCAAGCCGTCGGTGGCGTGCCGCGTCACTTCCCACCGGCCGCGATGCCGCCGGCGGCCGACCCCGGCGCGCTAGCCGACTGGGGCCGGTCGCTCGCGCGCGCGGCGCGCCACGACGAACATCCGTGGAACGAGGGCCTATTGCTCGAAGCGCTGGTTTCGCAAGGGTGCCGCGCGCTTACACTTCGGCCATGAACGATCGCGCGCTCACGCGTCCCGGCGGCCTGGGGCCGACGCTCGGCGGGCCTGTCAGCCGGCCCAGCGTGATCCAGCTCGTCTTCCGCGAGAAGGGGGCGCTGTACGCCGCCTACATCCCGCTCTTCAACGAGGGCGGGCTCTTCGTGCCCACGCTGCGCGAGTACAAGCTCGGCGAGGACATCTACCTGCTGCTCTCGCTGCCCGACGACCCGCAGCGCTACCCGGTGGCCGGCAAGGTGGCCTGGATCACGCCGGCCAACGCCTCCGGCGGCCGCACCCAGGGCGTAGGCGTGCGCTTCCCGAACGACGAGAAGACGCGCGCGCTCAAGGTCAAGATCGAAGAGATCCTGGGCACCGCGATCCAGTCGTCCAAGCCGACGCAGACCGTCTGAACGCGGCGCGGGCCGCCGCTGCCGCATGTTCGTCGACTCGCACTGCCATCTTTCGTTTCCCGAACTGCACGACGACGTCGAGGCGATCTGCGCCGAGATGGCCGCCGCGCAGGTGGACCGCGCGCTCACCATCTGCACCACGCTGGAGGAGTTCCCGCGCGTGCACGCGCTGGCAACCGGGCACGAGGTGCTGTGCTGCACGGTCGGCGTGCACCCCGACAACGAAGGCGTCGCCGAGCCGACGCTGGAAGACCTGCTGGAGCGCGCCGCACGGCCGCGCGTGCTGGCGATCGGCGAGACCGGGCTCGACTACTACCGCCTGAACGGCCGCAGCGTCGAGCAGATGGAATGGCAGCGCGAGCGCTTCCGCGTCCACATCCGCGCCGCGCGTACGAGCGGCCTGCCGCTCGTCGTGCACACGCGCAGCGCCAGCGCCGACACGCTGGAGATCCTGCGCGCGGAAGGCGAGGGCCGCGTGCGCGGCGTCTTCCACTGCTTCACCGAGACGCGCGAGGTTGCGCGCGCGGCGCTCGAGATGGGCTTCCTGATCTCGTTCTCCGGCATCCTGAGCTTCCGCAACGCCGAGGACCTGCGCGCGGTGGCGCGCGAGGTGCCGCTGGACCGCTGCCTGATCGAGACCGACAGCCCCTACCTCGCGCCGGTGCCCAAGCGCGGCAAGGTCAACCGGCCCGCGTACGTGGCGCACGTCGCGGCCTGCCTGGCCGAAGTGAAGGGCGTGCCGCTGAGCACGGTGGCCGAGGCGACGACGCGCAACTTCGACGGGCTCTTCGGCTGGCCTTCCGCGGCCGGCGCGCGCGATGCTGCCGCGGCGTAGCCTGCTGGCCGCGCTGCTGGTGCTGGTGGCCGCCGCGCCGGCGCGTGCCGGCTCCTTCGAGGACTTCTTCCGCGCCGTGCCGCTGGACGACGCGCGCACCGTGGGCGCGCTGCTGGCGCGCGGCTTCGACGCCGACGCGGTCGACGAGAAAGGCCAGCCGGCGCTCTTCCTGGCGCTGCGCGACGGCGCCGACAAGGTGATCGCGCTGCTGCTGGAGCAGCCGGGCCTGCGCGTCGGCCAGCCGAACGCGCTCGGCGAGACACCGCTCATGATGGCCGCGCTGCGGGGCCGGCTCGAATGGTCGCGCGCGCTGCTGGCGCGCGGCGCCGCGGTGAACCGCGAAGGCTGGGCGCCGCTGCACTACGCGGCCAGCGGCCCCGAGCCGGCCGTGGTGGCGCTGCTGCTGGAGCGCGGCGCGGCCCTCGAAGCACGTTCGCCGAACGGCAGCACGCCGCTGATGATGGCTTCGCGCTACGGCAGCGAAGCCTCGGTCGACCTGCTGCTGGCGCGCGGCGCCGATGCGCGCTTGCGCAACCAGGCCGGGCTCGATGCGGCGGCCTTCGCGCGCGGCGCGGGGCGTGAATCCTTGGCACGCCGCCTGGAGTCGGCGGCACGCTGAGCGCGGTGCAAGCCCGGCGAACCCGGCGGTTCGTGACAGGTGAGCGTGTCGGAATTCATCCGACAAGGCGCTTGGTGGTGCGCTGACTGGGCACGCTCTGGGGTGCGGCGTAGAGTTGCCGACAAGGCCTGGGTACAGGTCCCAAGGAGTCCGACGATGTCGCAGACGACCATTGCACGCAACCCGTTCATGCTGATGCTCAACCCTGAGGTCGTGCTGGCCGCGGTCGAGAAGTCGGAACGGCTGAGCCAGCTGAACCGCCACCTGTGCCGCCCGCTGGACCGCCCGGTGCTCGGCACCACCGGCAAGCCCGCCGAAGCGGCCGCCGAGGACAGCGAGACCGACGACGCCGAGGGCGAGTCGATCTGAACCCCCGGGCGCGCGGCACCACCCGCGCGCTTTCAGGACACCGCCTGGTAGTACAGGTTCTGCGGGTGATTCGCCTGCGCGAAGAA
>CAYVXO010000016.1:0-42971 GCA_964454485.1 uncultured Rubrivivax sp. | reverse complement strand
CGATGGCACCCGGCAGGCTGCCGAAGCCGCCCACCACCGCCGCCGGAAAGGCCTTCAGGCCGATGAAGCCCATGTTGGCGTGCACGAAGGTGATGGGCGCCAGCAGCAGCCCCGCCACCGCCGCCACCGCCGCCGCCAGCGCCCACACCAGCGAGTTCAGGCGCTGCACCGGAATGCCCATGTAGTAGGCCGCGAGCTGGTTCTGCGAAGAGGCCTGCATCGCGATGCCGATCTTGGTGTAGCGGAAGAGCGCGAACAGCGCCGCGCACAGCACGCCGGTGGCGATGATCACCACCATCTGCTCCGCGTTGAGCACGAGCGCGCCGGCGCGCCAGACCGCGTCCTTGTAGGGCACCGGCAGCGTGTGCGTCTCGGTGCCGATGCCGGGGATCATGGTCACGAGGCCGCGTGCCACGTAGGCGAAGCCGATCGTGAGCATCACGATCGCGAACGCAGGCTGGCCCAGGATGGGCCGGATCACCACGCGTTCGGAAACGAAGCCGAACACCGCCATCAGCGCCACCGTGGCCGGCACCGCCAGCCAGAACGGCCAGCCCAGCACCGTGAGCAGGCCGAAGCCGCAGAAGGCGCCCAGCATCATCAGGTCGCCCTGGGCGAAGCTCACCGTCTCGGTGGCCTTGTAGATGAGCACGAAGCCCAGCGCGATGAGGCCGTAGATGCAGCCTTGTGCGATGCCGCTGATGACGAGCTGCACGAACTGCAAGTGAAGGACCCTCCCCGGCGCGCGAAGACGGGGCGCATGCTAGCCGCCGCCCCGGTGCGCGCGACCCCTCGGAAACGCTGACCGCCACCCCCGCGGCCGCAGGGGCCGCGCCGGTTCAGAACAAGGAGTCGCGGTGCACGCCCTGGCGGGCCATGCGGCGCTTGAGCTTCTGCAGCGATTCCTGCTGGATCTGGCGGATGCGCTCGCGCGTGAGCCCCAGGCGGGCCGCCAGGTCCTCCAGCGTCTCGGGCTCGCGGTCGTGCAGGCCGAAGCGGCCGGCGATGACCTCGCGCTCGCGGTCGTTCAGCTCGGCCAGGCCATGCTCCAGCAGCTTCGCTGCCTCGTGCCCCAGGCGCAGGCCGAGCGGATCGACCGCCTGGTCGTCGGCCACGGTGTCGAGGATGGACTCGGTGCCCTCGCGCTCGATCGGCGCGTCCAGCGAAGAAGGCTGCTCGGCCAGCTTCAGCAGCGCGGCCACCTCCTGCGGGTCGCGGTCGGTCGCCTGCGCGATGTCCTCGACGCTCACCGCGCGTTCGCCCTCGCCTTCGGCACGGCCGTTCGATTCGAGCGCGCGCCGCGCCTTGAGCACCTGGTTGAGGTCGCGCACCACGTGCACCGGCAGCCGGATCAGGCGCGCCTGGTGCATGATGGCCCGCTCGATGCTCTGGCGGATCCACCACGAGGCGTAGGTGCTGAAGCGGAAGCCGCGCTCGGGCTCGAACTTGGTCGTCGCGTGCATCAGCCCGAGGTTGCCTTCCTCGATCAGGTCGATCATCGGCAGCCCGCGGCCGACGTAGTTCTTCGCGATGCTGACCACCAGCCGCAGGTTGCGTTCGATCATGCGCTGGCGCGCCGCGAAGTCGCCGGCGCGCGCGCGGGTGGCGGTCTCCAGTTCTTCCTGCGCCGACAGCAGCGGCGCGCGGCGGATGTCGCGCAGGTAGCTCTGCAGCGTGTTGCCGAGGTCGACGTCGTCGGCCGCCAGCACCGGCGGCAGCGCGTCGACGCCGCCTTCAGCTTCTTCGGCGGAGGGTTCGCGGTCCTCGGGCTCGGGTGGGATCGCCGCGAACAGCGCCGCTCCGTTGAGATGGCCGCGTTGCGCTTCGCGCCGCTTGACCATGCCGGAGCCCCCGGGGCATGCGCAACGCCGCTAGCGCGGCGGCAGCAGGCGCGCCGGATCGATCGGCTTGCCCTGGCGCCGGATCTCGAAGTGCAGCTGCACGCGCTCGGCGTCGCTGGACCCCATTTCGGCGATCTTCTGCCCCTTGCGCACCACCTGGTCCTCCTTCACCAGCAGGCTCTGATTGTGCGCGTAGGCACTGAGGTAGTTCGCGTTGTGCTTGACGATGATGAGGTTACCGTAGCCACGCAGGCCCGAACCGGCGTATACGACGCGGCCGTCGGCGGCGGCGAGCACCGGGTCGCCGGCCTTGCCTGCGATCTCCAGGCCCTTGCTGCGGTTCTCGTCGAAGGTGCCGATCACGCTGCCGGCGGCCGGCCACATCCAGCCCAGGTCTTCGTCGCCCTCGCGCGCCGCCGGCGGCGACGAGGCGCCACCATTGGCCGGCGGGGCCGGCACCACGGCCGGCGCGCCCGCGGGCGCCGAAGCGCCGAGCGGCCGCGCGTCCACGCGGCCAGCCGGCGCCACCGGCTTGGTGACGGCCGCGTTCGGGTCCGGCGGCGGCGGCGCCACGCGCAGCACCTGGCCGACCTCGATCACGTTCGGGTTGTCGATGTTGTTCCAGCGCACGATGTCGCGCCAGTTCTGCCCGGTCTCCAGACCGATGCGGATCATCGTGTCGCCGGGCCGCACGGTGAAGTAGCCCGGCTTGCCGGCATTCTCGGCACCGGGCGGCGGCACCTTGGTCGGCTCGACGGCCGAAGCCGCACCCGCCACCGGGGCCACGACCACCGGCGCCGGAGTGGGCGCCGGCGCGGGCGCGGGCGCGGGCATGCTGCTGCGCGCGACGCGGTCCTCGACCGGTGCACGGTGGCTCGTCGAACCGCATCCGGCCAGCAAGACCAGCAGCACCGCCGAAGCGGCGCCCTGAAGGGTCACGCGGATCCCGCGTGGCGGCCTGCAAGTCATTCGAAGCCTTCCCTGGTTCTCATTCGGTGCCCGATTTTAGAGGGACGAAGTGGACCGCCTCGAGCTCCTGCCGGAGCAGCCGCCCGTCGTGCCGGTCGATGACCAGCAGCCGCTGCTGCGCTCCGAAGAGCAGGGGCGCGACCAGCCGCCCGCCTTCGGCGAGCTGCGCGGTCCAGGCCGGCGGCAGGTCTTCGCCGCCGGCAGCGGCGATGATGCCCTCGTAGGGCGCGGCGCCGGCGTGGCCCAGGCGGCCGTCGCCGAACAGCAGCCGCAGGTCGCCGTGGCGCCAGCGCGCGAGCCGCTCGCGCGCCTGCTCGTGCAGCGGGCGCAGGCGCTCGATGCTGACCACCTGGCGCGCCAGCAGCGACAGCAGCGCGGCCTGGTAGCCGCAGCCGGTGCCGATCTCCAGCACGCGCGGCGGCGCGCGGCGCGCGGCCGCGCCGGCCAGCAGCAGCTCCAGCATGCGCGCCACCACCGAAGGCTTGGAGATCGTCTGCCCGTGGCCGATGGGCAGCGCGGTGTCCTCGTAGGCCTGGTTGGCGAGCGCACTGTCGACGAAGTGGTGGCGCGGCACCTGCGCCAGCGCGGCGAGCACGCCTTCGTGGCGGATGCCCTCGGCGCGCAGGCGCTCGACCATCGCCAGACGCACCTCGTGCGAGTCCAGTCCCAGGCCGCTGGGCGCGTGGCGGCGGGCGGCGTCGCGCGCCGCCTCGTGCAGCGGCCGCTGCGGGCGCAGCAGGTCTTCGCGCGCATTCGGGCGGCGGGTGGCGGGGCTGCCCAGGCGGGCCGGAAAGCGCGCCGGCGCCTTCGTCATGCGAGGCTGCCGCCCAGCACGCCGGCCCAGCCGGCGCGCGCGGCGTGGTCGGTCAGGTCCACCTGCAGCGGCGTGATCGAGATGCGGCCGTTGGCGACGGCGTGGAAGTCGGTGCCGGCGCCGGCTTCGCGCGCGTCGCCGGCCGGGCCGATCCAGTAGATGCGCTCGCCGCGCGGGCTGGTCTGCGCGATCACGGGCTCGCTCGCGTGGCGCCGGCCCAGCCGCGTGACCACGCGCGGCAGGCTCGCCGCGTCGGGGCGGTTGGGGATGTTCACGTTGAGCAGCCAGGGTGCCGCGGGCCGGCCGCCGGCCAGCACCTGGTCGACGATGGCGCGCGCGGCGGCCGCCGCAGCGTCCAGGTGGGCCCAGCCCTTTTCCGCCTGCGAGAAGGCGATCGCCGGCACGCCGAACAGGAAGCCTTCCATCGCCGCCGCCACGGTGCCCGAATAGAGCGTGTCGTCGCCCATGTTGGCGCCGTTGTTGATGCCCGAGAGCACCAGGTCGGGGCGCTTGTCGAGCAGCCCGGTCAGCGCCACGTGCACGCAGTCCGAAGGCGTGCCGTTGACGACGCGGAAGCCCTTGACGTGGTCGCCGCGCGCCTCGAACACCGACAGTGGCCGCGTCAGCGTGAGCGCGTTCGAGGTGCCGCTGGCGTTCTGCTCGGGCGCGATGACGTCGATCGTGCCCAGGCCTTCGCACGCCTTCACCAGCGCGGCCAGTCCGGGGGCGAGGTAGCCGTCGTCGTTGGCAATCAGGATATGCATCTCGTTGCATTGTAGGGAGTCCTTATCATCGCGGTCCCTTGTGAGGAGCGAACGACGATGAAGGCCTGGCTGTGCGAGAAGCTCGAAGGCATCGGCGCGATGCGGCTGCAGGAGTTGCCGACGCCCGAGCCGAAGGCGGGCGAGGTGCGCGTGGCCATCCGCGCTGCCAGCCTGAACTTCCCGGACCTGCTGATCGTCGAAGGCAAGTACCAGGCGCGACCCGAGCTGCCCTTCGTGCCGGGCTCGGAGTTCTCCGGCGTGATCGAAGCGCTCGGCGAAGGCGTCACGCACCTGAAGGTCGGCCAGCCGGTGGCCGCCATCGGCAGCCATGGCGGCTTCGCCACCCATGCCTGCGTGGACGCGGCGCGCGTGCTGGCGCTGCCGCCGGGCTTCGCGCTCGAGGACGCCGCCGCCTTCGCGTTCACCTACGGCACCAGCCACCACGCGCTGATCGACCGCGGCCAGCTCCAGGCCGGCGAGACCGTGCTCGTGCTCGGGGCGGCGGGCGGCGTGGGCACGGCGGCGCTGCAGATCGCCAAGGCCGCCGGCGCGCGCGTGCTGGCCGGCGCCTCGACCGACGAGAAGTGCGCCTTGTGCGCTTCGCTGGGCGCCGACGCCACCGTCAACTACGCCAGCGGCAACCTGCGCGACGCCGTCAAGGCCTTCACCGGCGGGCGCGGCATCGACGTCGTCTACGACCCGGTGGGCGACGCGCTGGCCGAGCCGGCGCTGCGTTCCATCGCCTGGCGCGGCCGCTATCTGGTGATCGGCTTCGCCGGCGGCGCCATCCCGGCGCTGCCGTGGAACCTGCCGCTGCTCAAGGGCGCCTCGATCGTCGGCGTGTTCTGGGGCGACTTCGTGCGTCGCGAGCCCAAGGCCGCGGCGGCCGGCGTGGCCCAGCTGGCGCAGTGGTACGCCCAGGGCAAGGTGCGGCCGGTGATCGACGTGAAGCTGCCGCTGGCCGAACTGCCCGCCGCCTACGCCCGCATGGCCGGCCGCGAGGTGCGGGGCAAGATCCTGATCGTCAACGATTGAGACGGTGCCGGCCGGCGGGTCCGTGACGATTACGCGCTACGATTCGCCCGGCACGTGACGAGGAGCAGCCGATGACCGTCAAGGTCCTGATCCTGGAAGACAACCCGGTCGCCCGCAGCTTCCTGTGCCGCGTCGTGCGCGAGAGCTTCAGCGACGCGAACAGCATCACCGAGGCCGGCGACCTGGAAACGGCGCGCAAGCACATCGCCATCGCCGGCGGCCCCACCGGCCTGCACGGCGTCGACCCGTTCAAGCTGATCCTGGTCGACCTGGAACTGCCCGACGGCAACGGCATGGAGCTGCTGTCCGAGCTCTCGCAGTACCCGGCCACCAAGATCGTCACCACCCTGTATTCCGACGACGACCACCTGTTCCCCGCGCTGCAGCGCGGCGCCGACGGCTACCTGCTGAAGGAAGACCGCTTCGAGGTGCTGGTGGAGGAACTGCAGAAGATCGTGCGCGGCCAGCCGCCGCTGTCGCCCGCCATCGCGCGCCGCCTGCTCACCCACTTCCGCGGCGGGCTGGGCGGCGACACCGCGCCCGACTCCGGCTTCATGAACGCGACCGGCTTCGCTACCAGCAAGCCGGTGCCGATCGAGCAGAAGCCCGACCACGAACGCCTCACCCCGCGCGAGACCGAGGTCCTCACCTACCTGAGCAAGGGCTTCACGATCAAGGAGATCGCCAGCCTGATGGGCATCAAGTGGTTCACCGTCAACGACCACATCAAGTCCATCTACAAGAAGCTCAACGTCTCCAGCCGCGCCGAAGCGGCCGTGCTGGCCAGCAAGCAGGGACTGGTCTGATCGCGGCGCGGCGTCGGCGCCGCGCCCGCGCGTGAACCATGGCCGACACGCCCCCCCACGTCCATGCGGCCGCCGGCGCCGAATCGGTGTTCGGCGCCAGCACCTTCGAGAAGACGCTCGACCGCCAGCCTCCCGCGCGCTGGATGGGCTGGCGCCTGCGCGGCCTGGTGCTGGCCGCGCTGCTGGGCTGCCTGGGCGTGTTCCTGCTGCTGCGCTGGATGGCGGCGACGCCGCACCTGGACGCGGTGTTCCAGCCCGGCCCGCAGGGCCAGCTGGTGCTGGTGGCCAGCCCGCTGCCGGCGCTGGAATCGCGCATCGGCGCCACCGTCGTCGCGCTGCGCGGCGGCGGCGGCCCGGAAGTGGCGCTGGACGCGCTGGCGCTCGAGCGCGCGGCGCGCTGGCAGGTCGACGACGCGCGGCGCAGCCGCCAGGTCGAGCAGCAGGAGCGCATCAGCGCCGCGCTGGCCGGCGGCCAGGCGACGCTGCGCTTCGCCGACGGCAGCGAGGTGCAGGTGCCGACCCCGCCCCGCGGCTGGGGCGGCATCGGCCTCGTGCCCTGGCCACTGGCGGCACTGGCGCTGCTGCTGTACCTGATCGGCGTCGTCACGCTGCTGGTGCGGCCGCAGTGGCGCAACCAGCTCTTCTGCCTGATGGCCTTCGCGCAGGTGGGCAACCTGCTGTTCATCGCCGTCGAGTCGATGCGCGGTCTGGGGCTGCCGGCGGGCGTGGCCTCGGCCGACCTGCTGCCGCGGCTGGCCTTCGACCTCGTGACCACCGCCGCCTGCGTGCACGCCTTCGCGCTGCACCCGCGGCGCGTGCCGCGCGCCGACGCGATCGGCGGCGCGGCCTGGGCGCTGGCCGCGGTGGTCGCCGGGCTGGTGCACGCCGAGGTGCTGCCGCGGCCCTGGTGGTGGGCCCAGGGCACGGTGTTCGCGCTCGCGGTGGCGGCGCTGGCGGTGCTGAGCCTTTCGTACCGGCTCGAGCCCAACCCCTTCGCGGCGGTGATGCGCCGCTTCGGCAACATCGCGCTCGGCACCTTCGCACTCGTGACGCTGGCGGTGGCGGTGGCCTCGGGCCGCGCCGGGGTGCCCAGCCAGGTCGCGCAGGTCGGCTCGGTGATCTGGTACCTGTTCTTCTCGTCGCTGCTGCTGCTGGTGCCGTTCCTCTCGCGCAACAAGCAGGTGCTGCGCGAGTTCGCGATGCTGGCCGGCATCAGCACCGTCGCCGCGTCGCTGGACCTGCTGTTCATCGCCGTCTTCTCGCTCGGCCAGTTCGCCTCGCTCACGATCGCGGTGTTCCTGGCGCTCGGGCTGTACGCCGGCGCGCGCCAGTGGATCCTGAACCAGATGGTGGGCTCGACCGTGCTCACCACCGAGCGCACCTTCGAGCAGCTGTACCGCATGGCGCGCGAGGTGCAGGAAAGGCCCGCGCGCTACGGCCCCGGGCTGGAGCAGCTGCTGAAGGACCTGTTCGAGCCGCTGGACGTGGTGCGCGTCGACAAGCCGGCCAGCGTGGCGCGCGTGCTCGGCGGCGGCGCGGCGATGGCGGTGCCGGTGCGCGCCGGCACGCCGGGCGACCCGAACCGCCCGCCGCTCACGCTGCTGCTGCGCTTCGCGCGCCGCGGCAAGCGCCTCTTCACGACCGAGGACGCGCGGCTGGCCGACCGCATCGTCGAGCAGCTGCGCCGCGCCGTCGCCTACGACCAGGCGGTGGAACGCGGGCGCAACGAGGAGCGCATGCGCATCGCGCAGGACCTGCACGACGACATCGGCGCGCGCCTGCTGACGCTGATGTACCAGGCGCAGACGCCGGAGATGGAGGACTACATCCGGCACACGCTGCAGGACCTGAAGACGCTCACGCGCGGGCTCGCGAAGGCCGAGCACCGGCTCTCGCACGCCAGCGCCGAATGGAAGGCCGACCTCACGCAGCGGCTCACTGCCGCGCAGGTGCAGCTGGGCTGGGCGGTCGAGTACGACCAGGACCAGCGGCTGTCGGTGGTGCAGTGGTCGGCGCTGACGCGCGTGCTGCGCGAACTGGTGAGCAACGCGCTCTACCACGCCCAGGCCACGCGGGTGGACGTCAACCTCACGCTCAGCCAGCGCCAGCTGCGCCTGTCGGTGGGCGACGACGGCAACGGCCGCGAGCCGCAGACCTGGTCGCACGGCCTCGGGCTGGGCGGCGTGAGGAAGCGCGTGAAGCTGCTCGGCGGCGAGGTGCAGTGGCGCGAGAACTCGCCCCGCGGCATCGTCTGCGAGGTGACGGTGCCCGACTTCGGGCCGCGCGCCTAGTTCAGCGCCAGCGCCGCTTCAGGTCGGCCGCGTGCAGCAGCCCGGCGGTGGCCAGCGCCGCCGCCACGAAGCCCCAGGGCGCACCCGCCATGCCGGCGCGCACCGCCAGCATCAGCGCCAGGCCGGCCGCCAGGCTGGGGCCGAACTCCGAAGGCGCCATGCCGCGCCCGGTGCGCCGGTGGTACAGCGCGAGCCCGAAGCCTTCGAGCAGGGTGAGCGCGATGACGAAGTCGATCAAGGCCATGGCCGCCTCCCCCGCTACACGCGCGCCAGCCCGAGCAGGTGCGCCACGTCCTTGAAGAAGATGCGCACGTGGGCGATGGGCTTCTTGCGCACCAGCCGCTTGTTCATGTAGGCGTCGAAGGTGAGCTGCTGGACGTCCTTGTCCTCGCACATCGCCACGAAGCGCTCGCGCCGCTTGTCGCTGGAGTACCAGAAGCGCTGCATGATGCCCAGCACCCAGAACACGCGGCCGTGTTCGCGCATGAAGCGCTTGCGCGCCTGCGCCAGCGCGGTCGCGCGGCCGGTCTGCAGCATCTCCAGCACCGCCTCGGCGGCGACGCGGCCGCCCACCATGGCGTAGTAGATGCCTTCGCCCGAGGCCGGCGCCACCACGCCGGCGGCGTCGCCGGCGAGCACCACGTCGCGCCCGTTGTCCCAGCGCTTGAGCGGCTTCATCGGCAGCGGCGCGCCTTCGCGGCGCACCACCTCGAAACCCTGCAGGCCGGCGGCCTGGCGCAGTTCGGCGGTGGCGCCGCGCAGCGAGAAGCCCTTGTCGGCGCTGCCGGTGCCCACGCTCAGCGTGCGGCCGTGCGGGAACACCCAGCCGTAGAAGTCGGGGCTCAGCGTGCCGCGGTAGTAGACGTCGCAGCGGCGGCCGTCGTAGTCGGCGCCGGTGACTTCGGGCACGCGCAGGATCTCGTGGTAGGCGAAGACGTAGTCGGTGTCCTTCGCGCCCGGCACGGCCTGCCGCGCGACTTCGGACCGCGCCCCGTCGGCGCCGATGACCGCGCGCGCGCGCACCGCGTGCACGGTGTCGCCCTCGCCGCGCACGCTGTACTGGACCACGGCCATGCCGTCGTCGTCGCGCACCAGGCGGTCGAAGTGGCCGGTGCGGCGCTCGGCGCCGCACGAGGCGGCGCGCTGGCGCAGCCACTCGTCGTACTGCTCGCGGTCGACCAGGCCGACGTAGCCGCCTTCGATCGGGATGTCGACCTTCTTGTCCGATGGCGAGACCATGCGCGCGCAGCTGGCGCGCGCGACGAGCAGGTCTTCCGGGATGCCGAAGTCGCGCATCAGGCGCGGCGGGATCGCGCCGCCGCAGGGCTTGATGCGGCCGGCGCGGTCGAGCAGCAGCACGCGTTTGCCGGCGCGCGCCAGGTCGGTCGCGGCGGTGGCACCGGCCGGGCCACCGCCCACCACCGCCACGTCGAAGGTCTCGAGTACAGCCATGGGATCACCTCGCTTCGCCGGCCACGACGGCCGGCCGGGGGGAAGGTTGCGGCGCGCGCGACGGCGCGTCGATGCGCGCCGCCAGCCAGGCCGAAGCCACGAAGAGCAGCGCCTCGAAGCCGAACACGCTGGCGTAGGCGGCGGCCTGCGATGCCAGGAGCCGGTGCGCGATGTCGCTGGCCGCGGTGCCCACCAGGCCGCCGAGGCCGAAGGCCACCGCCTGCGCCGCGCCCCACAGGCCCATGCGAACGCCTTCGCGCCGCTCGCGGCCCTGGCCGGCCAGGCGCATCATCGAACCGATGGCGGCGATCGAGAAGGCGCCGTTCGCGGCGCCGAGCAGGAACACCGTGCTGCGCAGCGGCCAGCCCGGGCCGGCGCCCGCCGCGGCCACCAGCGCCGCCAGCGCGATCGCCGAGGCCACGCAGCCGCCGACGGTCCAGGCGCGCATCGAACCGAACCAGCGCCGCAGCGCACTGCTGCCGGCCAGCGCCACCAGCAGCATGCCGGCCAGCACGCCGCCGTGCTGCACGCCCGACAGCGAGGTCGACTCGCCCGGCGTGAAGCCGAACACCGCGCCGGCGAAGGGCTCCAGAATCAGGTCCTGCGCGCTGTAGGCCAGCATCGAGACGAAGATGAAGACGGTGAAGCGGCGCGCGTCGGGCTCGGCCCAGACCTGGGCCAGCGCCTGGAAGAACGGCGGCTGGCGTTCCTCGGCTTCGGTGGTGGCGCCCCCGCCTTCCAGGCCGCGCAGCGCCAGCAGCGCGAGCACGAAGGCGGCCGCGCAAACCGCGGCCATCACGCCGACCAGGCGCGCCGGCGAATAGGGGTCGAGCAGCCGGCCGGCCGCGCCCGCGGTGACGGCGAAGCCGACGATCATCATCATCCAGACGATGGTGGCGGCGGCGGCACGGCGCTCCTCGGCCACGCGCTTGGCCAGCAGCACCAGCAGCGAGGTGCCGGCCGCGCTGACGCCGACGCCGATGAGCAGGAAACACAGCACCGCCAGCGCGATGGCGGCCGCGGGCGAGGTCGCCATCCAGGCCGTCGCCACGGCGGCGCCAGTGCCGCCCAGGGCCAGCACCGCCATGCCACCGACGATCCACGGCGTGCGGCGGCCGCCGACGTCGCTGCCGAAACCCATGCGCGGGCGCAACACCTGCACCAGGTAGTGCAGCGCCACCAGCACGCCGGGCAGCAGCGCGGGCAAGGCCAGTTCGACCACCATCACGCGGTTGAGCGTGCTGGTGGTCAACACCACCATCGCGCCCAGGCAGGCCTGCACCAGGCCCATGCGGACGATGCCCCACCAGCCGATCGGCGCCATCGCCTTCAGGCCCCGCCGGCGCGCAGTGCGAAGGCGCTGACCATCATGCCGCTCACGAACAGCGGCACGCCGAAGCCGCTGTAGAAGAGCGCGCGCTCGACCGGCTTCTTCAGGAACCAGGCCATCAGCACGCCCTGCGCGACCAGCAGCGCCGCCACCGCGACCGCGTGGCCGCCGTTGCCCCAGCCGGCCAGCATGGCGATCACCACCACCTGCGGCGCGGCCATCATCAGGCACGCCGTGCGCGCCGCGCGGTCCACCCCCAGGCGCACCGGCAGCGAGCCCACGCCCATGCGGCGGTCGCCTTCGATCGACTTGAAGTCGTTGAGCGTCATGATGCCGTGCGCGCCCGCGCTGTAGAGCAGCGCCAGCGCCAGCGAATGCGAAGCCGGCATCGCGCCGCCGGCCATCACCGCCGCGCCGGTCGCCCAGGCCAGCCCCTCGTACGAGACACCGCAGGCGGCGTTGCCCCACCAGCCGTTGCGCTTCAGGCGCAGCGGCGGCGCGCTGTAGGCCCAGGCCAGCGCCAGCCCGGCGGCCGCGGCGCCGAAACCCCAGGGCCCCAGCTGCGTGGCCACCACCAGCGACAGCACGGTCCAGGCGAGCGCGATGTACAGGCCCCAGCGGCCGGGAATGCGGCCGGAAGGAATCGGCCGCTGCGGCTCGTTGATGGCGTCCACCTCGCGGTCGAACCAGTCGTTGACGGCCTGGCTGGTGGCGCACACCAGCGGGCCGGCCAGCACCACGCCCAGCACCAGCAACCACCATTGCTGCAGGATGGGCGCGCCCGAAGCCACCACGCCGCAGGAGAAGGCCCACATCGGCGGGAACCAGGTGATGGGCTTCAGCAGTTCGGCAACGGCAGACAGCGCTGGGCGGGCCATGCAGGGATATTGCGCCTGACAATCAAGAACGTCAATTGTCGTTGACACTTTCGCTGGCTTGGTGGAAGCTGGCGCCATGTTGATGCCCGTGCGTGCCGTCCCCGTTACCGCGGCCGCACCGCACGCGGTGGTCATCGGCAGCGGCTTCGGCGGCTTGGCGGCGGCCGTGCGCATGGCGGCGCGCGGCTGGCGCGTCACCGTGCTCGAACGGCTGGACGCACCCGGCGGCCGCGCCTACGTGCACCACCGCGACGGGCACGTCTTCGACGCCGGCCCCACCATCGTGACGGTGCCGCACCTCTTCGAGGAGCTGTGGGCGCTGGCCGGCCGGAACTTCCGCGAAGAGATCGACCTGCGGGCGCTCGACCCGTTCTATCGCATCCGATTCGCCGACGGCGACCGCTTCGACTACAGCGGCGACCCCGACCGAATGCGCGCCGAAGTGCGACGCATCTGCGCCGCCGACCTGCCGGGCCTCGAACGCTTCATGGCCGAGGCCGACCGCTGCTGCGAACTGGGCTTCGAGGCGCTGGGCGCGCAGGCCTTCGACAGCGTGGGCGACCTGCTCGCCGCGGCACCGACGATCCTGCGCATGCGCGGCTGGCGCAGCCTGCATTCGATGGTGGCCGGGCACTTCTCGCACCCCAAGCTGCGCATGGCGATGAGCCTGCAGTCGCTGCTCATCGGCGGCAACCCTTTCTCGGTGACCTGCATCTACAGCCTCATCAACGCGCTCGAAAGGCGCTGGGGCGTGCACTGGGCGATGGGCGGCACCGGCGCGCTGGTGCGCGGCCTGGCCGGCCTGCTGGTCGACCTGGGCGGCACGCTGCGCCTGGGCGCCGACGTCAAGCGCATCGAGGTCGACCGCGGCCGTGCCACCGGCGTCACGCTGGCCGACGGCGAACGCATCGAAGCCGACATCGTGGTGAGCAACGCCGACGCCAGCTGGACCTACAGCCAGCTCGTCGAACCGCAGCACCGCCGCCACTGGACCGACCGCCGCATCGAGCGCTGCCACCACTCGATGAGCCTGTTCGTCTGGTACTTCGGCACCCGGCGCCGCTACGAGGACGTGCCGCACCACATGATGCTGCTCGGCCCGCGCTACCGCGAACTGCTGCAGGACATCTTCCGCCGCCACAAGCTGGCCGACGACTTCAGCCTCTACCTGCACCGGCCCAGCGCCACCGACCCGGCGATGGCGCCGCCCGGCCGCGACACCTTCTACGCCCTCTCGCCGGTGCCGCACCTGGACAGCGGCACCGACTGGCGCGTCGAAGGCGAACGCTACCGGCAGGCCATCGAGCGCGCGCTCGAGGCCACCGTGCTGCCGGGGCTGCGCGAGCAGATCACGGTCTCGATGGTGACGACGCCGCTGGACTTCCGCCAGCGCCTGCTGTCCTACAAGGGCGCGGCCTTCGGGCTCGAGCCGCGGCTGCAGCAGAGCGCCTGGTTCCGCCCGCACAACCGCAGCGAGGACGTCGAAGGCCTCTACATGGTCGGCGCCGGCACCCACCCGGGCGCCGGCGTGCCGGGCGTCCTGATGTCGGCGAAGGCGCTGGAGACGGTGCTGCCCGAACCGGCCACGCTCGCCGGCCGGCGCTGAGCGGGCTCTTAGCGGGCCCTGAGCGCGGGCGCCGCTGCGGCGCCTACTTCTCGCTGTCGGAGGCGGGCGCGGTGTTGAGGTCGCCCAGCCCGTAACGGCGCAGCTTCACGTACAGGCTCTGGCGCGACAGCCCCAGCATCTCGGCCGCCGAGGCGCGGTTGTCGCGCGTGAGCTCGAGCGCCGCCTCGATGCACAGCTGCTCGATCAGGTCGGTGGTCTCGCCGACGATGTCCTTCAGCGGCACGCGGCCGACGAGTTCGGTCAGCTGCCCCACCGAACGCGGCAGTTCGCGCGTGGCGCGCACGTCGTGGCCGTCGAGCCGGCGGCCGACGTCGCGGATCGTGAAGCCCAGGAACGGCCGCTCGCCGTGCGGCACCATGGTGGCCGAGATCTCGACGTCGGTGACGGCGCCGTACTCGCCGCGCAGCGTGGTGGCGAACAGCCGCACCGCGCCACGCTGGCGCAGGTTGGAGATCATCACGCTCAGGTCGACGCCACTGCGGCCGAGCCAGCGGTCCAGCGTCTCGCCGCGCACCTGCTCCTCGGTCGTGAGCTGGGCCAGCTCGATGAAGGCTATGTTGGCGGAGATGACGCGGCCGTCGAGGTCGGTGATGACCAGGCAGTCGGGTGCGCTCTGCACCAGCTTGAGCAGCATCGAGCTGGTGCTGGGGGCCTGCTCCGAGGGCGCCTCGGCCTGCGCGCGCGCCAGCCGCACCAGGAAATGGGTCGCCTGGTCCTGGCGATAGCTGGACACCGCCACCGTGACCTCGCCGCGCGCTTCCAGCAGCTCGGCCCGGCACTCGTCGGCGCGGCCGGTGGCGCGCACCCCGGCCATCAGCGTGTTCAGCAGCTCGGCGCTGCGCGCGTCGACGCCGCTCGGGAAGACCAGGCCCACCAGGCTGGCCGGGCCGCCGTCGCCCAGCAGCCGCGCCGCGGCCGGGTTGGCTTCCAGGATCTTCTGCGTGCCGGCGTCCACCACCAGCACCGCTTCCGAAGCGACCTGGAACAGCTGCCGGTAGCGCGTCTCGGCGTGGCGGAAGCGCCAGTAGTCGCGCTCGAGCGCGGTCTGCGCCTCGACCAGCCGCTGCTGCAACGCCGCCGTCGAACGCAGGTCGCGCCCGAACGCGAGCGACAGCCGCGAAGGGTCGGTCGCGACGAGCGCAAACATCAGCGGCCACTCGGCGCCGTCGGGCAGGATCAGGTTCAGCTGGCGCCAGCGCAGCGGCACCTGGCGGCCGGCCGGCTCACGCAGCAGCTGCTCGACCTTGGGTCGGGTCTCGGGCGAGACGATGTCCACCCAGGGCCGGCCCAGCCAGACGCTGAAGTCCTCGCGCGCCATCTCCTCGACCGAGCAGGCCACGTCGTGGATCGTGCCGACGCCGTCGACCGCCAGCGCCAGGTCGGCGGCCAGCGAAAGCAACGTACCCGCCGCCTCGGCATCCAGATTGCCGAGGGACGTTGCCGGTGCTCCAAAAGGTCTCATCGGAGACCCGCCTTTCAAGGGGTCGGTACTGCGTGGATCGTCCCCGCCGATTGCGAAGCGGCCACCCGAACCCAGGGGCGGGTCGTCCGATTCACAGTCGTCGGGCTCTCTCGTCGAGGAGTTGCTCGGCCGCCGCCGGTGCGCGCCGGCCGTCGGGGGCCGTCGCGTCGGCGCCGACTTCGGCCACTCTTGCGGGGTTGGAAGCGAAGATCGGACCACCCACCATCACGCCGATGGCCCGGTTGCGGGAAGCCTGCCGGACCGCCGCGATCCCTGATTTCAGCCAGTCGATCCGCGCCTCCGCGCCGGCCGAAAAGCCGATCACGTCGAACCATTCGGAGCGCACCAGGCTTACCGGGTCGAGCGCACGGGAGTCGAGGTCGCACACCACGTCCCAGCCGGCACGGCGGAAGAATTCGGACACCATCGACAAGCCGAAGGTGTGCTGCTCGCCCGGCGCCGGCAGCAGCAGCGCGCGGCGGCCGTCGGCCGGATGGTCGACCTCGGTGCCGAAGCTGCGGCTGAGCGAACGCATCACGCGCTGCAGGCGGCCGACGGCAACCGTGACGTCGCTGAAGAGGACCTCGTCGTCCTCCCACAGGCTGCCCAGCTGGCGCGCGGTGGGTGCGAGCAGGTCCAGGTAGATCGTGTCGATCGAGGCGCCGCGTTCGCGCAGTTCGGCGACGGTCTGGCTCCAGGCCGCATCGCCGTCGGCCAGCACCTCGGAGACGAAGCGGGCGATGACGGCGCCGTCGATGACCACCGGCGCCGGCACCGCGGGCTGCGCCGCCGGCGGCCGGTGGGCGCGCACCAGGCGCGGAATGATGTCGGCCTCGATGGTCTGCACGATGCGGGAAACGCGCTCGCGCGACGCTCCCTCATCGCCCAGATCCCCGGGCTGGGTGTCGGGTGCGAGCGCCGGCGGCAGCTCGCAATCGGGGCTGACCACGGGTGCGGCCGGGCCCGGATTCAGACGATCCATACGCCACCTCCTGGCGTTGGGCCTTTTCCGGCCTGCCCGTGCGGCCAGGGCGAGGTCGTCTTGCGAAGGGAAATACGAGCGCGACAACCCACCCCGTTCCGGATGATGCACCGGCGGTGCACCGTCCGTAGCGGATCCTTTGTTCGAGTGTCGCTGACTGGCATCCCCGACCCCACCCCGGCAAACCCGGCGGAAACCCACATGGTCAACCGGAGATTAGTGTCAGAGTTGCCTGACGTCAATCCCTGTTGACACATGAGGGTGTGCGGAATAGATTGGGCCCATGCGTCCATTCCGGCAGGACTACGTGCAAGGCGCTCGGCCCACCGCGCAGACCCCGGTCCTCTATACGGCCGAGCAGCGCCGACGGCGCGACGCTTCCGGCTGGACCGTGGTGCAAGGTGTGCTGGCGCCATTGCAGTTCGCAGTGTTTCTCGTCAGTGCGTGGCTGGTCTTGCGCTGCCTCATTTCTGGCGAAGGACAGAACGCTGCCACCGTCTCCGTCATCGTCAAGACGGTGGTGCTGTACACGATCATGGTCACGGGCAGCATCTGGGAGAAGCAGGTCTTCGGGGTGTGGCTGTTCGCCGCGCCCTTCTACTGGGAAGACGTGTTCAGCATGCTCGTGCTGGCACTGCACACGGCCTACCTGCTGGCGCTGGCCACCGATTCGCTGGGCCTGCGCGGCCAGCTGCTGCTGGCCCTGGCGGCCTACGCCGCCTACGTGATCAACGCGACCCAGTTCGTGCTCAAGCTGCGCGCGGCACGGCTGGCGGGAGCGGGTGCATGAACGCCGTCATCGACATCCTGCCCGTGGCCGAAACCGGTTGCGGCGACGCCACGGTGCGCCAGGAACGCGGCCAGCGCGAGGTCTTCTGCGGCCTCACCGGCATCGTCTGGCTGCACCGCAAGATCCAGGACGCCTTCTTCCTGGTGGTGGGCTCGCGCACCTGCGCGCACCTCCTGCAGTCGGCGGCCGGGGTGATGATCTTCGCCGAGCCGCGCTTCGCCACCGCCATCATCGACGACCGCGACCTCGCCGGCCTGGCCGACGCCAACGCCGAGCTCGACCGCGTGGTGACGCGCCTGCTCGAACGCCGGCCCGACATCAAGCTGCTGTTCCTGGTCGGCTCCTGCCCTTCGGAAGTCATCAAGCTCGACCTCGCGCGCGCCGCGCAGCGGCTGGGCAAGAGCTTCGCGCCGCGGGTGCGCATCCTGAACTACTCGGGCAGCGGCATCGAGACGACGTTCACGCAGGGCGAGGACGCCTGCCTGGCCGCCCTGGTGCCCGAGATGCCCGCCGGCGGCGAAGAGCGCAGCCTGCTCGTGGTGGGCGCGCTGGCCGACATCGTGGAAGACCAGTTCGCGCGCCTGTTCGCCGAACTGGGGATCGGCCCGGTGCACTTCTTCCCGCCGCGTCGCGCCGGCCTGATGCCGCCGGTCGGCCCCGGCACGCGCTTCCTGCTGGCGCAGCCCTTCCTGGCCGACACCGCGCGGGCGCTCGAAGCGCGCGGCGCGAAGCGGCTGTCGGCGAACTTCCCGCTCGGTGCCGAAGGCACCATGCTCTGGTTGCGCGCCGCGGCGCGTGAGTTCGGCGTCGAGGCACCGCGCTTCGCCTCGGTCGTCGGCCCGCGCCGCGAGCGCGCAGCCCGCGCGCTCGCGCGCCACCGCACGCAATTGGACGGGCGGCGCATCTTCTTCTTCCCCGACTCGCAGCTCGAACTGCCGCTCGCGCGTTTCGCCGCGCGCGAACTGGGCATGAAGCTGGCCGAGGTCGGCACGCCCTACCTGCACCGCGCGCACCTGCAGCCCGAGCTGGATCTGCTGCCCGCCGGCACGCCGCTGGTCGAAGGGCAGGACGTCGAGGCCCAGCTCGACCGCTGCCGCGCCGCGCGCCCCGACATCACGGTCTGCGGCCTGGGCTTGGCGAACCCGCTCGAAGCCGAGGGCCTGACGACCAAGTGGTCGATCGAACTCGTCTTCACGCCCATCCAGGGCTTCGACCAGGCCGCCGACCTGGCCGAGCTCTTCACGCGCCCGCTCACGCGGCGCCTCAAGCTGGTGGCCTGAGCATGCAGCTGACGCTCTGGACCTACGAAGGACCGCCGCACGTGGGCGCCATGCGCATCGCCACGGCCATGCGCGGCCTGCACTACGTGCTGCACGCGCCGCAGGGCGACACCTACGCCGACCTGCTGTTCACGATGATCGAGCGGCGCGACCGCCGCCCGCCCGTCACCTACACCACCTTCCAGGCGCGCGACCTCGGCAGCGACACCGCCGAGCTGTTCCAGAACGCGGCCCGCAACGCCTTCGAGCGCTTCCAGCCGCAGGCGATGCTGGTCGGCTCCTCCTGCACCGCCGAGCTGATCCAGGACGACCCGGGCGGCCTGGCCAAGGCGCTCAACCTGCCGGTGCCGGTGATCCCGCTCGAGCTGCCGGCCTACCAGCGCAAGGAGAACTGGGGCGCCGCCGAGACCTTCTACCAGCTGGTGCGCGTGCTGGCCGGCCCTTCGGCGCCGCCGCCGGGCACGAAGCGCGCACCGGTGGAAGGCCGCAAGCCGCGCTGCAACCTGCTGGGCCCCACCGCGCTGGGCTTCCGCCACCGCGACGACGTGCGCGAGATCCGCGGCCTCGTCGAAGCGCTGGGCGTGGAAGTCAACGTGGTCGCGCCGCTGGACGCCACGCCGGCCGACATCACGCGCTTGGGCGATGCCGACTTCAACGTCGTGCTCTACCCCGAGGTCGCCTCCACCGCCGCGGGCTGGCTGCAGCGCACCTTCGGCCAGCCGGCGACGAAGACGGTGCCGATCGGCGTCGCCGCCACGCGTGCCTTCATCGCCGAGGTGCGCCGCCTGGCCGGCCTGCCCGAAGACGCGCCGCTGCCCGATTCGCTCTCGCGCTCCACCTGGTACGCGCGCTCGGTCGACTCCACCTACCTCACCGGCAAGCGCGTCTTCGTGTTCGGCGACGCCACGCACGCCATCGCCGCCGCGCGCGTGGCGCAGCACGAGTTCGGCTTCACCGTCGTCGGCCTGGGCACCTACAGCCGCGAGTTCGCGCGCGACGTGCGTGAAGCGGCGAAGGAATTCGGCTGCGAGGCGCTCATCACCGACGACTACCTGGAAGTGGAAGCCAAGGTCGCCGAACTGCAGGTGGAGCTGGTGCTGGGCACGCAGATGGAACGCCACATCGCCAAGCGCCTGGGCGTGCCCTGCGCGGTGATCTCGGCGCCGGTGCACGTGCAGGACTTCCCTGCGCGCCACTCGCCGCAGATGGGCTTCGAGGGTGCCAACGTGCTCTTCGACACCTGGGTCCACCCGCTGATGATGGGCCTGGAGGAACACCTCATCACCATGTTCCGCGGCGACTTCGAGTTCCACGACGCCGCGCCCGCCTCGCACCTGGGCCATGCGGTCGCCGCCGCGCCGGTGGCCGATCCCGAGGCACTGAACGAGACGCCAGCCGAGCCGCAGTCCGAAGCCGCAGCGCGCGCCGCCGAGCCGATCACGGTCGCGAACTGGGCCCCTGAAGCGCAGAAGGAACTGCAGAAGATCCCCTTCTTCGTGCGCGGCAAGGCGCGCCGCAACACCGAACGCTTCGCCGCCGAACGCGGCGTGGCCACCATCACGCTGGAAACGCTGTATGACGCGAAAGCGCACTTCGGGCGCTGAAGCGGCGACGCCGCTGTCCGTCGTCATCGTGACGATGGACACCCACTTGGCGAGCGCGACCGAGCGCGCGCGTGCCGCGCTGGCGCGCGACCTGCCCGGGCTGCGGCTGTCCATGCACGCGGCCAGCGACTGGGCTTCGAACCCGGCCGCGCTGCAGAGCTGCCGCGAGGCCGTCGCCGGCGGCGACATCGTGCTCGTGACCATGCTCTTCATGGAAGAGCACTTCCTGCCGCTGATGACCGACCTGCAGGCCCGCCGCGACCATTGCGACGCGATGGTCTGCGCCATGTCGGCAAGCGAGGTGGTCAAGCTCACGCGCCTGGGCGGCTTCGACATGGGCAAGCCGGCGAGCGGACCGCTCGCGCTGCTCAAGCGCCTGCGCGGCCAGAAGGGCAGCGCGCAGACCGGCGGTGCGCAGCAGATGAAGATGCTGCGCCGCATCCCGCAGCTGCTGCGCTTCATTCCCGGCACCGCGCAGGACGTGCGCGCCTATTTCCTGACCCTGCAGTACTGGCTGGGCGGCTCGGAAGAGAACGTCGGCAACCTGGTGCGCTTCCTGGTGGACCGCTACGCCGCCGGCCCGCGCGCCGTGCTGCGCGGTTCGCTGAAGGTGGCGCCGCCGGTGGACTACCCCGAGGTCGGCGTCTACCACCCGCGCCTGAAGGGCCGCATGGCCGACGATGCCGCGCGCCTGCCCACCGTGGTGGCCGACGCCAAGTCGCAGGGCCGCGTCGGGCTGCTGCTGCTGCGTTCGTACCTGCTGGCCGGCAACACCGGCCACTATGACGGCGTGATCGCCGCGCTGGAAGTGCAGGGCCTGCAGGTAGTGCCGGCGTTTGCCGCCGGGCTGGACGCGCGGCCGGCGATCGAGCGCTTCTTCATGAAGGACGGCCGGCCGACGGTGGACGCGGTGGTCTCGCTCACCGGCTTCTCGCTCGTCGGCGGCCCGGCCTACAACGACGCCCGCGCGGCCGAGGCCATCCTCGAGAAGCTGGACGTGCCCTACACCGCGGCGCACCCGGTCGAGTTCCAGACCCTCGAGGAATGGAACGGCTCCGAACGCGGCCTGCTGCCGGTGGAAAGCACCATCATGGTCGCGATCCCCGAGCTCGACGGCGCCACCGGTCCCATGGTCTTCGGCGGCCGCACCGGCGGCGGCGCCGACATGCAGGTGTGCACCGAGCGCACCGCGATGCTGGCCGCGCGCGTGAGCCGCCAGATCGCGCTCAAGCGTTCGCAGCGCGCCGAGCGCCGCGTGGCGCTGGTCATCTTCAACTTCCCGCCGAACGCCGGCAACGTGGGCACCGCGGCCTACCTGTCGGTGTTCGAGAGCCTGTTCGAGACGCTCAAGGCGATGAAGGCCGGCGGCTACGCGATCGACCTGCCCGCCAGCGCCGACGCGCTGCGCGTGGCCGTGCTCGAAGGCAACGCGAAGACGCTGGGCGCCGATGCCAACGTGTGCGCGCAGATCCCGGTCGACGACCACGTGCGGCGCGAACGCTGGCTGCGCGAGATCGAAGCGCAATGGGGCCCGGCGCCGGGCCGTCAGCTCACCGACGGGCGTTCGATCTTCGTGCTCGGCGCGCGCTTCGGCAACGCGCTCGTCGCGGTGCAGCCCGGCATGGGCTACGAAGGCGACCCGATGCGGCTGCTGTTCGAGCGCGGCTTCGCGCCCACGCACGCCTTCTCGGCCTTCTACCGCTGGCTGCGCGAGGACTTCAAGGCGCACGCGGTGCTGCACTTCGGCACCCACGGCTCGCTCGAATTCATGCCCGGCAAGCAGACCGGCCTGTCGGGCGACTGCTGGCCCGACCGGCTGATCGGCGAGCTGCCCAACTTCTACCTCTACGCCTCCAACAACCCGAGCGAAGGCGCCATCGCCAAGCGGCGCGCCGCCGCCACGCTGGTGAGCTACCTCACGCCGCCGGTGGCGCAGGCCGGGCTGTACCGCGGCCTGCTGGACCTGAAGGCTTCCATCGAGCGCTGGCGCGCGCTGGAACCGGGCGCGCACGAAGAACGCGCGCAGCTGGCGACGCTGGTGCAGTCGCAGGCCGCGGCGCTGGAACTGGCCCCGGCCGAACCGCTCTGGACCTTCGAGGAAGCAGCCCCCGCGGTGCTGCGCCTGGCCGACCAGGTGCTGGAGCTCGAATACACGCTGATCCCGCACGGCCTGCACGTCGTCGGCCGGCTGCCTTCGCGCGCCGAACGCATCGACCTGCTGGCCGCGATGGCGCAGGACGTGCCGCTGGCCACGGTCCAAGCCATCGTCGACGGCGCCACGCCGGCCGGCCACGAAGTGCTGGTCAAGGCCAACCGCCTGCTCGGCCAGGAGACCGAAGTCGCCGGCATCCTGCGTGCGCTCGACGCCCGCTTCGTGCCGCCCGCCCCCGGCGGCGACCTGCTGCGCACGCCCGAAGTGCTGCCCACCGGCCGCAACCTGCACGGCTTCGACCCCTTCCGCATCCCGAGCGCCTTCGCGGTGAAGGACGGCGAACGCCTCGCCCGCCTGCTGCTGGAACGCCACGTCGCCGACGGCAACCCGCTGCCGGAGTCGATCGCGCTCGTGCTCTGGGGCACCGACAACCTGAAGACCGAAGGCGGCCCGATCGGCCAGGCACTGGCCCTGCTGGGCGCGGCCCCGCGCTACGACAGCTACGGCCGCCTGGCCGGCGCGCAGCTGCGGCCGCTGCAAGAGCTGGGGCGGCCGCGCATCGACGTCGTCATCACGCTCTCGGGCATCTTCCGCGACCTGCTGCCGCTGCAGATCAAGCTGCTCGCCGAAGCCGCCTTCCTGGCCGCTTCCGCCGACGAGCCGGTCGAACAGAACTTCGTGCGCAAGCACGCCCTGGCCTACCAGCAGCAGCATGGCTGCGACCTGGAGACCGCGTCGCTGCGCGTGTTCGGCAACGCCGAAGGCACCTACGGCGCCAACGTCAACAACCTCATCGACAACGGCCGCTGGGACGACGAGGACGAGCTCGCCGAGACCTACACGCGCCGCAAGGGCTTCGCCTACGGCCGCACCGGCCGCCCGGTGCAGCAGGCGGCGCTGCTGCAGAGCGTGCTGGCCAACGTGGACCTGGCCTACCAGAACCTGGATTCCGTCGAGCTGGGCGTCACCACCATCGACACCTACTTCGACACGCTGGGCGGCATCAGCCGCGCGGTGCAGCGCGCCAAGGGCGGCGCGGTGGCGCCGGTCTACATCGGCGACCAGACGCGCGGCAGCGGCACGGTGCGCACGCTCACCGAGCAGGTGGCGCTGGAAACGCGCACCCGCATGCTCAACCCGAAGTGGTACGAAGGCATGCTCGAGCACGGCTACGAAGGCGTGCGCCAGATCGAGGTGCACCTCACCAACACGCTGGGCTGGTCGGCGACCACGGGGCAGGTGCAGCCCTGGGTCTACCAGCAGCTCACCGAGACCTTCATGCTCGACCCGGCCATGCGAGACCGCCTGGCGCGCCTGAACCCGACCGCGTCCGCCAAGGTCGCGAGCCGCCTGCTCGAAGCGTCCGAGCGGCAGTACTGGCAGCCCGACGCCGCCACGCTGGACGCGCTGCGTCGGGCCGGCGAAGAGCTGGAAGACCGCCTCGAAGGCGTTTACGAAGGAGCTCCCGCATGAACATCGCCACGATCCCGCCGACCCAGATACGTCGCGGCCCGCGGCCCACCGACGGCGAAGGCAGCGTGCAGGTCAGCATGGAGACCGGCGCCAGGATCGGCAACGCCAAGGTCTTCGCCATCTATGGCAAGGGCGGCATCGGCAAGAGCACGACGAGCTCCAACCTCTCGGTGGCGTTCAGCAAGCTCGGCAAGCGCGTGCTGCAGATCGGCTGCGACCCCAAGCACGACAGCACCTTCACGCTCACCAAGCGCATGGTGCCCACGGTGATCGACGTGCTGGAGACGGTGAACTTTCACCCGGAAGAACTGCGCACCGAGGACTTCGTCTTCGAGGGCTACAACGGCGTCATGTGCGTCGAGGCCGGCGGCCCGCCCGCCGGCACCGGCTGCGGCGGCTACGTCGTCGGCCAGACCGTCAAGCTGCTGAAGGAACACCACCTGCTCGAAGAGACCGACGTCGTCATCTTCGACGTGCTGGGCGACGTGGTCTGCGGCGGCTTCGCCGCGCCGCTTCAGCACGCCGAGCGCGCGCTCATCGTCACCGCGAACGACTTCGACAGCATCTTCGCGATGAACCGCATCGTGCAGGCCATCGGCGCGAAGGCGAAGAACTACGAAGTGCGGCTGGGCGGCGTCATTGCCAACCGCAGCGACGAGACCGACCAGATCGACAAGTACAACAACCGCGTCGGCCTGAAGACCATGGCGCAGATCCCGGCGCTGGACATCATCCGCAAGAGCCGGCTCAAGAAGTCCACCCTCTTCGAGATGGACGACAGCCCCGACGTGGAGCGCGTGCAGAAGGAATACCTGCAGCTGGCCGCGCGCCTGTGGGCGGGCGTGGATCCGATGATCTGCGACCCCATGAAGGACCGCGACATCTTCGACCTGCTGGGCTTCGACTGAACACGACGATGGACACCGCCACCGCCAGCTCCTCCTACGCCGACCGCCGCGGCGAAGTCGAGCACTACTTCGACCGCACCGCCGCCGCCACCTGGGCGCGGCTCACCTCCGACGCCCCGGTGGGCCGCATCCGCGCCACCGTGCGCGCCGGGCGCGACCGCATGCGCGCCACGCTGCTGTCGTGGCTGCCGGCCGACCTGTCCGGCCGCCGCATCCTCGACGCCGGCTGCGGCACCGGCGCCGCGTCGGTCGAGATGGCGCGCCGCGGCGCCGAGGTGGTGGCGATCGACCTCTCGCCCACGCTGGTGGCGCTGGCGCGCGAACGGCTGCCGGCCTACCTGGGCACGGGCCGCATCGACTTCCGCAGCGGCGACATGCTCGACCCCGCGCTCGGCCGCTTCGACCACGTGGTGGCGATGGACTCGCTCATCCACTACCGCGCCGAGGACGCCGTGCGCGCCCTCGCCCGCCTGGCCGACCGCACGGGCGACTCGATGCTCTTCACCTTCGCCCCGCGCACGCCGCTGCTGGCGGCGATGTGGACCGTGGGCCGCCTCTTCCCGCGCGGCGACCGCGCGCCGGCCATCGAGCCGGTGGCGCCGGAGAAGCTGGCCGCGCTGATGGCTGCCGACGGCGGCCTTGCCGGCTGGCGGGCCGGCCGCAGCGACCGCGTCGCGGTGGGCTTCTACACCTCGCAGGCAACCGAGTGGAGGCGCGCCTGAAGCTGATCGACCGCCTGCCCGCACCGCTGCGCGAACCGCTGCGGCGCGCGATGCCGCGCCTGCTGCCCTTCGCCGACGCCGCGAGCACCGACCTGCCGCTCCCGCGCCTGCTCCGGCTGGCGCTGTTCCAGGTCTCGGTGGGCGTGGCGGCGGCGCTGCTGGTGGGCACGCTGAACCGGGTGATGATCGTCGAGCTGCACGTCGCCGCCTGGCTGGTGTCGCTGATGGTGGCGCTGCCCATCGTGGCCGCGCCGTTCCGCGCCTTCGTCGGCTGGCGTTCCGACCACCACGCCTCGGCCATCGGCTGGCGGCGCGTGCCCTACATCTGGATCGGCACGATGCTGCAGTTCGGCGGGCTGGCGATCATGCCCTTCGCGCTGCTGGTGCTCACCGGCCAGGGCCAGCTGGGCCTGGCCTGGGTCGGCCACCTGGCGGCCGGGCTGGCCTTCCTGCTCGTCGGCGCCGGCCTGCAGACCACGCAGACCACCGGCCTCGCGCTCGCCACCGACCTTGCGCCCGAGTCGACGCGCCCGCGCGTGGTGGCGCTGATGTACGTGATGCTGCTGCTGGGCATGGTCGGCGGCGGCTCCCTCTGCGGCGCGCTGCTCGCCGACTTCAGCGAGCAGCGGCTCGTGCAGGTGGTGCAGGGCGCGGCGCTGCTGTCGGTGTTCCTGAACCTCGTCGCGGTCTGGAAGCAGGAAGCGCGCGACCCGAACCGGCGCCGCAGCAAGGCCGAGGCGGCGCCCGCGTTCGCGCCCATGTGGCGCTCCTTCATCGCGCAGCGCCACGCACGCCGCTTCCTCTGGACGGTGGCGCTCGGCACCGCGGCCTTCAACATGCAGGACATCGTGCTCGAGCCCTACGGCGGCGAGATCCTGCACCTGGGCGTGGGCGCGACGAGCGCGCTCACCGCGCTGCTGGCCGCCGGCGCGCTGGTCGCCTTCGCGCTCGCCGCGCGCTGGCTGGGCCGCGGCGCCGACCCGATGCGCGTGGCCGCGATGGGCGCCGTCGCCGGGCTGCCGGCGTTCTCGGCGGTCATCTTCTCGGCCCCGCTGGACGCCGCCTGGCTGTTCCGCGCCGGCGCGCTGCTCATCGGCTTCGGCGGCGGCCTGTTCGCCGTCGGCACGCTCACCGCCGCGATGGCGATGGAGCGGCGCGAACATGTCGGCCTGGCCCTCGGTGCCTGGGGCGCGGTGCAGGCCAGCGCGGCCGGCATCGCGGTCGCCGCCGGCGGCGCGGTGCGCGACCTCGTCTCGGGGCTCGCCACGCAGGGCCGGCTGGGCGAGGCGCTGGTCGACCCCGTCACCGGCTACAGCTTCGTCTATCACGTGGAGATGGTGCTGCTGTTCGCCGCCATCGTCGCCATCGGACCTCTCGTCAGACCGCTCGGCCATGGCCGCAGCGCACCGTCGCGTGCGGCCTTCGGGCTGGCCGACTTTCCCGGCTGAATTTCGCGCAAGGAGAAACACACCATGGGAACCGGAGCACTCACCGCCCATCTCGACGTCGCGCAGGTCGTGCTGTACCTGTTCTGGATCTTCTTCGCGGGGCTCGTGTACTACCTCGTGCGCGAGAACCACCGCGAGGGCTATCCGATGGACACCGGCAGGGCCGACGGCCCGGTGGTCACCGGCTGGCCGATCCCGGTGCCCAAGACCTACAAGCTGGCGCATGGCGGCGAGGTCTCGATCCCGAACGACAAGGTCTCACCGCAGGAACTGCAGGCCGAGTTCACGCAAGGCCACGCAGGCAGCCCGATCACGCCTCTCGGCAACCCGATGCTGGCCGGCGTGGGGCCGGGCGCCTGGGCCGACCGCAGCGACGAGCCCGACCTGATGCTGGACCACAAGCCCAAGCTGCAGCCGCTGCGCATCGCCACCCAGTACAGCGTCTCCGAGAAGGACCCCGACCCGCGCGGCATGACGGTCTACGGCGGCGACGGCGAAGCCGCCGGTGTCGTGACCGACATCTGGATGGACATCTCCGAACTCATCTTCCGCTACCTCGAGGTGCGCGTCGAAGGCATCGGCCGCCGCGTGCTGCTGCCGCTGCCGTTTGCCCGCGTCACGCGTGACGGCGTCTACGTGAAGGCGGTCTACGCGAAGCACTTCGCCGACGTGCCCGCGACCAAGCGCGACGACCAGGTCACGATGCTGGAGGAAGAGAAGATCTCCGCCTACTACGGCGCCGGCACCCTGTACGCCGACCCGCGCCGCCTGGAGCCGCTGGCATGAAGCCGGTTCCCGCAGGCAGCCGGCGCGAGCACGAGTACGAGCCGCAGCCCGGCCTGCCCGAGCCGCTGCCCGCCGGCGAACGCCTGCTCTGGCAGGGCGGGCCCGACTGGCGCGCGCTGGCGCGGCACGCCTTCCACGTGCGCAAGGTGGCGCTGTACTTCGCGCTGCTGCTGGCCTGGCGCGCCGCGGTCGTCGTCTCCGACGGCGGCAGCGTGAGCGCGGCGCTGCTGGCGGTGGCCTGGCTGCTGCCGCTGCCGCTGCTGGCGCTGGGCGCCCTGCTGCTGCTGGCGCGGCTGTCGGCGCGCGCGGCGCTCTACACCATCACCGACCAGCGCGTGGTGATGCGCATCGGCATCGTGCTCACGGTCACCTTCAACCTGCCCTTCACGCGCATCGAAGGCGCCTCGCTGCACCGCCATGCGGGCGGCAGCGGCGACCTGCCGCTGCAGCTGGCGCGCGAAGACCGCATCGGCTGGCTGCACCTGTGGCCGCACGCGCGGCCCTGGCACATCGCCCGGCCCGAGCCGATGCTGCGCTGCGTGCCGCAGGCCGAGCAGGTGGCCGAGTTGCTCACGCGTGCCTGGGTGCAGGGCACCGGCGGCCAGAAGGCGGTGGAAGCACCTGCCGCGGTGCCTGCCCATGCCGGCGCCGAACCCGCGCTGGCGGCGCGCTGAAGGACCCCGACCCATGAGCCACCACCACGCCGAGACCGTACCCCGCGCGCCCCTGATGGGCATTGGCGTGCTGGTGGCCGCGGCGCTGCTCTCGGTCGCCACGGTGCGGCTGTCGGGCACGCCGATCCACCAGCCCGACGCGGCCGCGGTGGCGACGCGCCATTTCGCCTTCGAGGACCGCCACGACGGCAGCGTCGCGGTGGTCGACGTCGAGCAGCACCGCGTCGTCGAGATCGTGCGCGGCGAGGCCGGCTTCCTGCGCGGCGCGTTGCGGGCGCTGGCGCGCGAGCGCGGCAAGCGCGGCGTCGGGCCCGACGCACCGTTCGACCTCATCGCGCGCGCCGACGGCCGGCTGACGCTTTCAGACCCTTCCACCGGCGAGCGGCTGGACCTCGAATCGTTCGGGCCCACCAACGCCGCGGTCTTCGGGCGCCTGCTCGGCGCCGGTCGCTGACCAGAAAGAAACCAGGAGACAAGCCATGCAGGCCATCGACACCCTCGCGACCCCCGACGACGCCGCCGCGAAGGCGAAGGCGAACACGCTGCTGTCGCCGCGCTTCTACACCACCGACTACGCCGAGCTGAACCGGCTCGACGTCTCCGGCATCCGCGCCGAGTGGGACGCGATGATGGCCGAGTACGAAGGCGACAACAACCACGACCACTTCCAGCGCACGCCCGAGTTCGCGACCGAGGTGGCCGAGCGCTTCTCGCAGGTGAGCCCCGAGCTGCGCAAGGAGTTCCTGGACTTCCTGATCACCAGCGTGACGTCGGAATTCTCCGGCTGCGTGCTCTACAACGAGATCCAGAAGAACGTCGACAACCCCGACATCAAGGCGCTGATGCGCTTCATGGCGCGCGACGAGTCGCGCCACGCCGGCTTCATCAACCAGAGCCTGAAGGACTTCGGCCTCGGGCTGGACCTGGGCGGCCTCAAGCGCACCAAGGCCTACACCTACTTCAAGCCCAAGTACATCTACTACGCGACCTACCTGTCGGAGAAGATCGGCTACGCGCGCTACATCACCATCTTCCGCCAGCTCGAGCGCCACCCCGACAAGCGCTTCCACCCCATCTTCCGGTGGTTCGAACGCTGGTGCAACGACGAATTCCGGCACGGCGAGTCGTTCGCGCTGCTGATGCGCGCGCACCCCGAGCTGCTGCAGGGGCGCAACGTGCTGTGGATCCGCTTCTTCCTGCTCGCGGTCTACGCCACCATGTACGTGCGGGACCATACGCGGCCGATGCTGCACCAGGCGATGGGCCTGGAGTCCACCGACTACGACTACCGCGTGTTCGCGATCTGCAACGAGATCAGCAAGCAGGTCTTCCCGGTCTCGCTGGACATCGACCACCCGGTCTTCCGCGCCGGCATGGACCGGCTCTACAAGCTGCAGTTGCGCATCGACGCGGCCAAGGCGGACGGCGGCGTGACCGGCCTGCTGCGCCAGGGCGCGCTCTACGCCGCCGCCGGCGCCACCTTCCTGCGGCTGTACCTGCTGCCGGTGCGGCGCCACGCGCTGCCGGCCAAGGTGCGCATGGCGCCGGCCTGGTAAGGACGCCAGGCGCATGTGGGCTCTCGCGCTGCCGGTGCTGTTCGGGGTGTTCGTCTGGTGGTTCAGCACCGGCATCGTGCTGCTGCTGGACAACCTGCCGCACAGCACCTTCCGCTGGAGCGTGGCCATCAGCAGCGCGCTCGGGCTGGGGGCGCTCGTCGGCCTGGCGCACACGGCCGACCAGACCTCGGTGGCCGGCGCCTACTGCGCCTTCACCTGCGCGCTGCTGGCCTGGGGCTGGCACGAGCTCACCTTCCTCACCGGCTGGCTCACCGGCCCGCGCAAGACGGCGCTGACCCCCGGCGCGCGCGGCTGGCTGCGCTTCTGGCAGGCGGTGCAGGCGATCGCCTGGCACGAACTGGCGATCGCCGCCGTCGGCCTCACGATCGTCGGCATCACCTGGGGCGGCAGCAACCCGGTGGGCGGCTGGACCTTCCTGGTGCTTTGGGTCATGCGCACGAGCGCCAAGCTGAACCTGTTCCTCGGCGTGCGCAACCTCAACGAGGACTTCGTGCCGCCGCGGCTGGTCTATCTGCTCAGCTTCTTCCGCCGCCGGCCCGTGAACGCGCTCTTCCCGGTCGCCGTCACGGCGGCCACCGCGGTGGCGGCGATGATGGTGCGCGCCGCCCTCTCGGCCCCGCCGCCGATGGCCGCCGGCCTGATGCTGGTCGCCACCATGCTGGCGCTGGCCATCGTCGAGCACTGGCTGATGGTGCTGCCGCTGGACCCGGGTGCGCTCTGGCGCTGGGCGATGCGCAAGCCGCCGGTGACCCCCGCGCCGCCGGCCCCGGTGGCGGCGCCGGCCGCGTCGGAGGTGCTGGTCCATGCACGCTGAATTCGGCTACGACCAGGAAGCCTGCCGGCGCCTGATGCGCGGCGGCTCGAAGTCCTTCTTCGCCGCCTCGCTGCTGCTGCCCGCGCGCCTGCGCGCCCCGGCGACGGCGCTCTACGCCTTCTGCCGCCTGGCCGACGACCTGATCGACCTCGGCAGCGACCCCACCGCGGCCATGCACGAGCTGACGCTGCGGCTGGACGCGGTCTACGCCGGCCGGCCGGCCGCCATCGACGCCGACCGGGCGCTCGCCTGCACGGTGCACCGCTTCGCGATCCCGCGCGCGCTGCTCGACGCCCTGCTGGAAGGCTTCCTCTGGGACGCCGCCGGCCGCCGCTACGACACGCTGGCCGAACTGCACGACTACGGTGCCCGCGTCGCCGGCACGGTGGGCGCGATGATGGCGCTCATCATGGACACGCGCTCGCCGCAGGCGCTGGCGCGCGCCTGCGAGCTGGGCCTGGCGATGCAGCTCACCAACATCGCGCGCGACGTCGGCGAGGACGCGCGCAACGGCCGCCTGTACCTGCCGCGCGAATGGCTGGCCGAAGCCGGCATCGACGCCGAGGCCTGGCTGGCGCGGCCGGTGTTCGACTTCCGCGTCGCGATGGTCGTGCAGCGCCTGCTCGAAGAGGCCGACCGCCTGTACCGGCGCGCCGAACACGGCATCGCCGCCCTGCCGCGCGACTGCCGGCCCGCCATCCTGGCCGCGCGCCTGGTCTACGCCGAGATCGGCCGCGAACTGGAACGCCGCGGACTCGACTCGGTGCACCAGCGCGCGGTGGTCGGCAAGCCGCGCAAGCTGGCGCTCATGGCGCAGGCCGCGACCGCCGTGGTGCGCGCGCCGGGCGACGCCGCCACCCACCTGGCGCCGCTGCCGGCCATCCAGTACCTGGTCGACACCGCCGCCGCCAGCGCTGCCCCGGCGCCGCCCCGCGAGCTGCGCTTCGACGAGCGCGTGATCTGGGTGATCGACCTGCTGGAACGCCAGGCCGCCGCCGCGCGCGCGCGCTGACACCGCCACGCGGCGGCCCCGAACGGGGAAAAGGAACATTCGCGCGCAGCGCCCGGAATGCTAGATTTCCGCCATGGGCGAAAAGATCGTCGCCGCCATCGGCCTCCTCGCGTGCGTGTTCGCGCTCGCGGGCATGGCGCTGGGGCCGCGCCGGGTGGGCGTTCTGAAGGACGCCCTGCGCCGCCCCGCCCTGTGGCTGCGCCGCCGCGGTGACGCCCGGCGCGAGGCCGCGGCCGCCATCGAACGCGCGCGCCGCCCCGTGAAGCGCGAAGGCAACGTCTACCGGCCGGAGTCGTTCAAGGGCCGGCGCTCGCAGCGCCACGACGACTGATCGTCTTCAGGGCCGGCGCGGCATGCGCCAGGGCAGCATCAGCCGCACCGGCAGCGAGGCCACGCGCGGCAGCATCAGCGACTCGTGCACCGCGCGCACCCGTTCGCCCAGCAGCGTGGTGTCCAGCAGCGAGCGGGCGTAGAACGGCGTGTCCTCCAGCGTCTTCACGAGCTCCAGCGTGCCTTCGCTGCGAAAGGCGCGCGGCACGCGCCAGCGGCTCGAAGGCAGCGGCTGGCGGATCGGCGGCGCGAAGGGGCTCGCGCTGCCGTCGGCGCCGAAACACTGCGCGATCACGCGGTCCGGGCCCTGCTTCGGCCGCACGTCGTAGATCACCGCGGTGCGGCCGTCGGCCAGGGTGGCGCGCGCCCAGTCCCATTCGACGAAGGGGCGGTCGATCGGCTCGTCGCCTTCGTTGCTGTCCAGGTAGGCATGGCCCTGCCAGGCGAGCGCCGGCGACTCGAGCTGCACCTCGACCCGGCTGCAGGGCGCGATCGGGCCCCAGCGGTGGCGGCCGCCGGCGTCGAGCGCGGTGCTGAAGCGGCACAAGCCCTGCGGCCACACGCGCACCCGGCCGCGCACGCGGTGCGGCAGCGGCATGCCGACCTCGTCGATCTCCACCGTGAGCGACTGGCCGTCCCACGAGAGGCCGCTCGGCCCGATCGTGAACTCTCCTTCGGTGCGGCGGCCGTGGCGGCGCGCGCGCTCGGTCATGGTCCAGCGCTTGCCGCCTTCGCCGTACAGCGCCACGTTGAGCGCGACATGGTTCTCCGGGTCGGCGCTGCCGCCGCCGCGCCAGCGCGCCAGCGCGTAGTAGGGCGAGAAGACGCTGCCGACGAAAGCGATCAGGGTGAGCGCATGCCGGCCATCGTCGCTGATCGCGTCGACGTACCACCAGAGATAACCACCCGCGGCGACCGGCTGGTCGAACCGAGGTGCGCCAGAAGCGTCGCGGCCGCCAGACGCCCCGACATCGCCGCCATCGGCAGCCCCGGCCCCGGGTGCACGCTGCCCCCGCACAGGTAAAGCCCCGGCAGCCGCGCCTGCGAGCCCGGCCGCTTGAAGACCGCGGTCCAGCCGTGCGTCGCCATGCCGTACAGCGCCCCGCCGGTGGCCGGGAAGAGACGGTGGAAGTCGGCCGGCGTCGTGCACTGCACCTGCTGCGGCGTGCTCGACAGCACCAGCCCGCAGTCGCGCATCAGGGTCCAGCTGCGGTGCTCGCATGGGGCGATCTCCTGTTCGTCGAAGGCGCGGCGGTCGCCCTCGGGCGGCGCGTTCACCAGCGCCAGCAGCCGTTCGCGGCCTTCGATGGGCTCGCCGCCGTCGCCGCGGTCCTGCGCGCACAGGTAGACCGTGCCGCGGCGCGGCAGCTGGCGGCGCCTGAAAATGTCGTCGAATTCGCTCGCGTAGTCGTCGTCGAAGAAGACGTTGTGGCGCACGAGCGGGAAGCCCTGCGCCCGCACGTGCATCGCCCAGGTCAGCGCCGAGAGCGAGCGCGCGGCGCGCGGCATGGGCTTGACGGCGCGCGAGGCGTCGTCGCCGAGCAGGCCGCTCGCCAGCGCCTGGCGGTCGCCGTTGAAGACCACCGAATCGGCTTCCAGCGTCTCGCCGCCTTCGAGTACCACGCCGGCCGCGCGGCCGTGGTGCACCAGCAGGCGCTCGCAGCGCGCGCCGTAGCGCAGCTGCACGCCGCGCTGCGCAGCCAGGTCGGCGAGCGCGCGCGCCAGCGCGTGCATGCCGCCAGGGATGGTCCACACGCCGTCCATCTCGACCTGCGCGACCAGCATCAGCGTGGCCGGCGCTGCCCAGGGGCTGGCGCCGCAATAGGTGGCGTAGCGGTTGAAGAGCTGCTGCAGCCGCGGGTCGCGGAAGCGCCGCGCGAGCGTGCCGGCCAGCGTGGCGAACGGACCCAGCGCGGCCAGCGCGGCCAGCCCGCGCAGGCCCAGGTCGCCGATGATGCCGGCCGGCGTGGGCCGCGCCGAACGGATGTACGGGCCTTCCAGCGTGTCCAGCAGGCGGCGCGCCTCGGCGCGAAAGGCGTCGAAGCGGCGCGCCTCCTCGGCGCCGGCGAAGCGGCCTACCGCTTCGCTCGAACGCTCGCCGTCGGCCAGCAGGTCCAGCGTGGCCGGATGGCCACGCCAGGCGTGGCGCGCCAGCACGTTCAGCGGTGCCAGCGGCAGGCTGGTCGAAAGCGAGGCGCCGGCCTCGGCGAAGATGTCCTCGAAGACGCCGCGCATCGTGAAGACCGTGGGGCCGGCGTCGATGTCGGCACCGTCGACGCGCAGGCTGCGCAGCTTGCCGCCCGGGCCCGGCGCGGCCTCGACCAGCGTGACCGGCAACCCGCGGCAGGCCAGCTGCAGCGCGCACACCAGCCCGCCGATGCCGGCGCCGACCACCACCACGCGGTGTTCAGACAAGCGGCCGGCCCTTCCACTGCCCTTCGGCCGCCAGCACGACGAAGCGCACGAACATCGACTCGCTGAAGAAGTCGCCGCCCATCGAGGCGCGGATGGCGGCCATGTGGGCGCCGTGGCGCGCGTAGGCGTCCATCGCCTGCACGCTGTCCCAGACGCTGAAGGTGGCCTGGCGCACGAGCGGCGCCTCGCCCAGGCCCACCGCGAGCCGGCAGCCCGTGGCCTGCTCGAGTGCGAGCTGCGAAGGCGGCGCATGGCGCCAGAAGCGCAGCGACTTTCCTGGCCGGATGGACGCGCGCGTGAGCGCCGCCACCGGCCCGCCTGCGGGCGGTGGCAACGAAGGCCGCACGCTGCGCCCGGCCCAGCTGCCGCGGCAGCTGAAGGCCTGCAGCACCAGCAGCGCGGTTTCGCTGGCGTGGCGGCGGTAGGCCGCCACGAGCGGCGAGGTCTCGACAAAGCGGCGCGCCGCCGCCTCGCCTTCGAACAGCAGGAACAGGCCCTGGCGCGTGCCGCTGGGCTTGAGACCGAAGCCGCCTTCGTAGCCGCTGCCGAGCTGGCGCGCGAAGCCCAGCCCCGGCACCTTGCGCAGCGGCCAGCTGCCCAGCACGAAACGGGACCAACCCCAGGGCAGCGCCGACGGCTTGATGTCGGCCAGCAGCAGGACGGCCACGTCGCCGGCCGGCACCGCCGGCCGCGCGCCGGGCCGCGAGGCCTCCGGCGCCCGGGGTTGTTCGGGCGGCAGGGCCTGGCGGGCACTCGGGCTCATGAGGGGAGGCGCGGCCGGGACGCGGCCGCGCAGGGTTGGACTACTTCAGGCTGACCTCGACGCGGCGCGCCGCGGGGTCCTCGCCGGAGATGTTGGCGCCGGCCTGGGCGGGCTTCTCCAGCGTCACGCGCTTCTCGGCGATGCCAGCGGCCAGCAGGGCGTCGCGCACGCTGAAGGCGCGCTGCTTGGCCAGTTCCTGGTTGGCCGCCAGTTCGCCGGCCGCCGAGTGGTAGCCGGAGATGATGGCCGTGGCCTTGGGCGTGGCGCTCATCGTCGCGATCAGCTGCGCCAGGCCCTTGGCCTGCGCGCCTTCCAGCGTGGCCGAGCCGACGCCGAAGTACAGCACCGAATGGCGCGGCTCGTCGGTCGGCGCCGGCAGCGCGGCGACCGCGGGTGCCGCCGCCGAGAGCATGAGGCCGGAGTAGTCCTTGGCCATCTGCGCGCCGTAGACCGGCTTGTACGCGCCCTGGTGGCAGGTGGCGCAAAAGACCTTGGCCACGTCGCCCTGCGCGCCCAGGCGGGTCTTCGGGAACGTCGGCGTCAGCCCTTCGAGGTAGGCGTTGTTGAGGTCGCGCACCATGCGGATGCCGTGCCACGCCGTCACGCGCTGCGGCGGCGCGCCGTCCCAGGTCTGGAACGAGTGCGTGTTGTGGCAGAAGGTGCAGTTCACGCCCAGCGACTGGGTCATGTGGACCATCAGCGCGTAGGCGAACTCGGCCTGCTTGATCGACGACGGGTTGTTGTCCGGCAGGTGCACGCTGCCGGTCACGCGGATCGGCTTGTCTTCCTTCAGGAAGGGCGTGTACGGGTCTTCGGGCAGCGAAGTGAGGCCGATGTTGGTCGCGGCGATGTTCTGCCCCGCCCGGTCGCCGATGAAGTTGGCCTTCAGGTCCTGCGGCACGGGCGTGAACCACACCTGCTGCGGCACCGGGTTGCCGCGGTGGCAGGTGTAGCAGGTGACGCCGGTGCCGGCGACGTGCGTCTTCCAGTCGGCGTTGATGTGCTGCGTCATCTGGATCATGCGACGCGCCACCACCTTGGTGTACTTCGAGTCGTCGGCCAGGTTCTGCAGGTTGTGGCAGTAGGCGCAGCCTTCCGCGGGCGCGATCCACTGCGAGATCGCGTTCATGTGGCGCGTGAATTCGGCCAGCGAAAGGTCGCCCAGCACCTTGACGTTCTGGAACACGTCCTTCGCCTTCGGGCCGTCGGTGGGCGCGGGCGGGGTCGACGCCGGCGGCTGGTTGAGCGGGATCTGCTTCTCGACCGTGCGCGGGTTGTAGACCAGGACCATGCCGGTGCCGCGGTAGCCGTGCTGCACCGACTCCACCGGCGGCCGCTCGCAGCCGGCCAGCAGGAAAGTGCCGGCCAGCGCCAGCAGCGCGAGCGGCGAACGCACGAGTCGGGTGATGATGCTCATGGCTTGACTCCCAGCGCGGGGTCGCTGACAGCGGGGAAGACCTGCGGGTAGCCGGGCGCCACGCCGTGCTGCACGGCCCACAGGTACCAGTTGTCGACCACCGTGCCCGACAGCAGGATGCCGATGCCGCCGGTGAGCGGGCACAGGACGGCGAACCACCAGCCCCAGCGGTGGATCGATTCCATCGTCGCGTTGAAGCCCATGGTCCAGCGCCAGAACAGCGCCGCGCGTTCGCTGGCGGTGCCGCGGTCGACGATCTGCTCCAGTTCGCGTTCGCCACCGAAGCGGGTGACCGCCAGGATGGTGGCGCCGTGCATCGCGAACAGCAGCGTCGAGCCGTAGAGGAACGCGATCGACAGCGCGTGGAACGGGTTGTAGAAGAGATTGCCGTAGCGCAGCGAGAACGCGGCTGTCCAGTCCAGGTGCGGGAATATTCCGAACGGCACACCCTCGGACCAGGCGCCCATCAGCAGCGGGCGGATGAAGCCCAGCACCAGGAACAGCCAGATCGCCGAGGCGAAGGCCCAGGGCAGGTGCGTGCCCATGCCGAACGCGCGCGCGCGCCGGTACATGCGCGCCCACCACAGCAGCATGCTGACCGTGAGGAACAGGCCCGCCATCAGCCACCATCCGCCCTGGTTGAGCGGCGGCAGCGACAGGCCGTACGAAGGCGGCGGCGGCTCGAGCGCCAGCCAGGGCAGCTGGCGCACGAACTGCACCGGGTTCCAGTTCACCTGGGCCAGCATGTTGAAGCCCATGATGTTGATCGACAGCGTGCCGAAGATGATCGACGCCAGCCCCAGCTTGCCCAGGTAGATGGGCCCGATCTGGGCATTGCCCAGGCGACCCGCCAGGTGCCACATGAAGCCGGTGCCGCCGATGCGCGGGTCGTCTCCCGGCGGCAGCGGTACGCCTTCCACGGCGGGCCCCACGGGCTGCACGCGGTGGAACAGGTTCTGATAGTCCAGCATGTTCAAAGCTCCTGGGGAAGTCGCGTCAGGCCGGCGGCCAGTGGCTCCAGATGGGCATGTTCAGCCACCAGCTCCACCACTCGGGCCAGCCGCGCGTCCAGAACGGACCGCTGATCACGATGCACACGGCGCTGAAGAACACCGCCGCCAGCGCCAGGTACAGGCCCAGGCGGTGGATGCCCAGCGAGCCGATCGAATAGCCGACCGCGTCGCGGAAGAAGGTGTCCTCGTGGTCGGAGGTCTTGACCACCTCGCCCTTCTTCGGGTTCGACGCCGACAGGATCAGCGAGCCGTGCATCGACAGCGCGAGCGTCGTCGTGAAGAAGAACGAGATGCCCAGCATGTGCGCCGGGTTGTAGTGGAAGTGCAGGTACTGGTAGCCGACGTTGGACACCCAGTCCAGGTGGCTGAAGATGCCGTAGGGGAAGCCGTGCCCCCAGGCGCCCATCAGCACCGGGCGGATCACCACCAGGGTGACGTAGGCGCCGATGGCGAAGCTGAACGCCACCGGTACGTGGTAGCCCATGCCCAGCTTGCGGCAGATCTCCACCTCGCGCAGGGCCCAGCTGACGAAGGCGCCGATGGCGCACACCGTGATCAGCTGCCACAGGCCCCCTTCGAGCAGCGGCGCCATGCGCAGGCCGTATTTGAGGTCGGGCGGCGCGATGCTGATCTGCCAGAGGTTCCAGGTGGGACCCATCGCCGCGCCCCACAGGATGAGGGCGGTGCCCAGGAAGGCGAAGAAGGCCGTCGTGACGCCGAAGAAGCCGACGTAGAACGGGCCGATCCAGAAATCGAAAAGGTCTCCGCCGACGAGAGTGCCGCCGCGCACGCGGTACTTCCTCTCGAAACTCAGCATGGCCATGACGCTTCCTCCGGCCGTGCGGCGCCATCGCGGCACACGCAGGGCCTCATTGATTCGGTCAGCGGGTCAGAGCGGCGTCACCGACCGCCCTGCCCGCTGGGGCTGGCTTGTCGTGCGCGCTATTTCTGCGTGTTGGACGCGACCGCGACCGGCAACGGCGCGTTCTGCGACACCGTGGCCTTCTTCGGACCGTCGAGCCAGTTGTACCTGTTGGTCGACAGCAGGATGAGATGGATCATCACTGCGATCGCGAACAGGGCGATGCCCTGGGCGACGAGCGCCCGGAGCGGATCGAAAAGACGCCAGATTCTCCACATATCCCAAGCTCCTAAGTTAGATGCGACATGAAGGTGTAAACCGCAGCCTTGACGCCGCCGAATACCGACTTCACTCCTTCGGCCCCCGGCAACCAGGCACGCCATTGCGCACCGACCGCCGCCCCGAAAAAGGCGATGGCCAGGAACACGAAATAACTCAGCGCGAAAATGAACCAGTAGCTCCTGGAATCATTCGGCGACGAATCGGCCCGTGCCGCTGCTTGCGAATGCGCCATGTCGTTCCCCCGTTGTCGTAAAGCGGGCTGTCAGGAAATCAGAGCCAGGGACGCCAGATCCAGACGAGCAGGTGCGCCACCACGGCAACCGCCGTGAAGCCCACGAACCCCTGAACCCAGAACTTGTGGAACTCCTGGGCCTCGTCGTCGGTCAGGCCCGAGACCGAGCCCTTTCTTTCAGCCATAAGGAAAGTCCTCCAAGACGGCCTTGCGGCCGCGTGCGCGCACATGCCCGCGCACCATGGGCAGCCGCGGCGGGGTGCCACGACGTCGGGTTGCACCGGCCGCAGCCGGATGCGTGAATCGGGAGGCGAAGGCGCCGCTCATGCGGGCTGTCCTTCGCGCAGGGTGCGGCGCACGCGCTCGGCGCCGACACGTTCTTCGCCGGCGGCACGCGCGTCGCGCTCGGCGCGGTCGCGCAGCCGCTTGGCGGCCGAGATCTGCACCAGCACCGGCAGCGCTTCCACGTGCTGGCGCAGCAGTTCGCTCGCCTCGTGGTCCCAGGGCCGCGAGTCGGTCTGCTTCGCCGGCGTGGGCTCGACGCGGTCGAGGTCGCTGCCCAGCGGCAGGATCGCGAACAGGGCGTCGAAGAGCGCGTTGCAGAACTCCTGCAGCACGTAGGTGGCGCCGGCGTAGCCCATGAAGGGCGTGCCGGTCGCGCGCCGGATGATGGCGCCCGGGAAGCTGGCCGGGATGTAGGCCGGCTTCGGGCCGTGCCCGCCGGACCGCTCCGACAGGTACATGCGTTCGTTGTAGCTGCCGAACAGCACCAGCGGCGGCTTCGTGTGCACGAGCTGGCGCACCGCTTCGTTGTCGGTCTTCTCACCCGGCTTGCGCGCGACCGCGAAGTTGCACGGCAGGCCGAGCTCGTCTTCCAGGTAGTGGCGCAGGCCGCGGGCGTAGGTCTCGCCGGCGACGACGCCGAAGTTGGCGGTGCCGAAGAAGTCCTGCGTCACCGAGCGCCACAGGTCCCACACCGGCTTGACGGTGGTGTGCTTCTCGCGCTCAATGAAGGGCTCGGGGTCCAGGTGCAGCTGGCGGCCGAGTTCGCGCAGGAACGCGGTCGTGCTGTGCAGGCCGATCGGCGCCTGCAGGTAGGGCCGCTCCAGCACTTCGCACAGGCCGCGGCCGAACTCGCGGTACAGGCACACGTTGGCATCGGCATCCGCCAGCCTGGCCACGTCGGCCAGGTGGCTACCGAGCGGGAACACCATGTTCACCTCGGCGCCGATGCCTTCCACCAGACGCCGGATCTCGGCCAGGTCGCTGGGCATGTTGAAGGTGCCGTAGCAGGGGCCGATGAGGTTGACGCGCGGCTTCTCGCCTGCCGGGCGCTGGTCGAAGGGCGTGCGCGCGGGTACCTTGCGCAGGCCGTATTCGGTCCACAGCCAGGTCATCGCGCGGTTCGCGCACTGCCACTGGTCTTCGTCGATCGTGCGCGGCAGGAAGCGCTGGATCGTGGTGCCTTCGGGCGTGACGCCGCCGCCGATCATCTCGGCGATCGAACCGGTGACCACCACGCTGGGCAGGTCGGGGTCGAGCGTGCGGTGCGCGCGGCGCAGGTTGCCTTCGGTGCCTTCGCGGCCCAGCTGCTCTTCGGCCAGGCCGGTGACGACGATGGGCAGTTCGTGCGGCGGCAGCGCGTCGGTGTAATGCAGGACGCTGGTGACGGGCAGGTTCTCGCAGCCCACGGGCCCGTCGATCACGACCTGCAGGCCCTTGATGGCGGTGAAGACGTAGACGGCGCCCCAGTAGCCGCCGGCGCGGTCGTGGTCGATCACCCAGGACAGCGGCGCGGCCATCTCAGACCATCTCCTCGGCCTTGCGCCGCTTCATCATCTTCACGACCTGGCGCCGCGTCTCGGCGCGGAACTCGGGGCGCAGCTTCGGCGTGTCTTCCCACACCCCGGCGCGGTCGCCCTGCCCTGCCTCGCCGAAGAAATCGCGCATGGCGTCGAAACGCGCCTTGTTGCCGATGGCGGCGTTCACCACCTGCGCCAGCGAGCCGGCGCCGGCCGGGCCCATGAGCGGGCGCGCCGAGATCAGGTTGGTGAAGTACAGCGCGGGGATCGTGGCCTGCTTCGCGGCCTGCACCACGGGCGTGGTGCCGATCGCGAGGTCGGGCTTGAATTCGTCCACCGCGGCCAGGTCCTGTTCCAACGACGCCCGGTATTGAACGTGCACGCCGCGCGCCTGCAGCCACTCCAGGTCGGGTGCCGACCATGGGGTCTTCGGGCAGGCCGTGCCGACGTAGGGCACCTCGGCGCCACTTTCCACCAGCAGGCGTGCCACCAGCAGTTCGCTGCCTTCGTAGCCGCTCACCGTGACGCGGCCCTTGACCGGCCGCTGCGCGAGCGCGCCGCGCACGGCAGGCAGCCACTTGTTCTTGGCCGCGTCGATCTGCGCCTGCGGCACGTTGGCGGCCACGCCCACGGCCTGCAGCCAGGCTTCGGTGCCATCGTGGCCCACCGGGGCCGAGGGCACGACCGGGCGGCCGGCGGCCTGGAACTCGCGCACGCTGGCGGTGTAGAACGGGTGCAGCGCGGCGACGGCCACGCAGTCCAGCGCAGCGTAGAGCTCGCGCCATTCGCGCGTCGGCACCACCGGGCCGGCGGCCAGGCCCATGGGCTCGAGCAGCATGCCGATGCCGACCGGGTCGGCCGGAAACATCTCGCCCAGCAGCGTGACGGTGGGCTTCTCGCTCACGCCGGTGCGCGGCGCCAGCACCGGGCCGGCTTCCGCTTCGGCGCGCGCGAACTTGAGCATGGCGCCGGCCAGCACGTCCTTCGCTTCCGCGTGCGTGGGCACGCCGAAGCCGGGCACGTCGATGCCGATCACGCGCACGCCGTTGATCTCCTTCGGCAGCAGCTGAAGCGGCACGCCGCTGGCGGTGGGCACGCACAGGTTGATCACGACGACGGCGTCGTACTTCTCGGGGTCGGCCTGCTTGTGGACGGCGTCGCGGATGTCCTCGAACAGCTTGCCGGTGACCAGCGTCTCGCTGTTGAAGGGCACGTAGCCGACGCTGCGGCGCGCGCCGTAGAAGTGGCTGGTGAAGGTCAGGCCGTAGACGCAGCAGGCGCTGCCGGACAGGATGGTCGCGGTGCGCCGCATGCGCAGGCCCACGCGCAGCGAGCCGAAGGCCGGGCACATGCTCTGCGGCTGGTCGTGCGGGCCCTTCGGGTAGTCGGCCGCGTAGCGGTCCAGCGTCTCGCGCGTGGCCTCGCTCGCGGCGCGGGCCTTCTCGAGATCGGCGTGGCAGGCTGACATGGCTCAGGCCGCGTCGTAGATGACTTCGAGGGTCGGCTTCGCGATGTCGTTCTTGCCGACCATGTCGAACACCGTCGCCGGCTCCATCTGGAAGTCGCGGCCGGTGTGCTCGGCGCTGAACAGGCCCAGCAGCTGGTCCTGCGTCTGCGGCTTCGGCCGCACCGGCGGCGCTTCGGCCACGTTGGTGGCGAGCGTCTCGAACAGCGGTGCCCACTGCGTGCCGGGGCGGCCGATGATCTCGTAGCTGGCACTCTTGCGGCGGATGTCCTCGTGCGCGGGGATCGCCGCCAGCACCGGAATGCCGGCGTTGGCCGCGAAGGCCTGCGCTTCGCCGGTGCCGTCGTCCTTGTTGATCACCATGCCGGCGACGCCGACGTTGCCGCCCAGCTTGCGGAAGTATTCGACCGCGCTGCAGACGTTGTTGGCCACGTAGAGCGACTGCAGGTCGTTGCTGCCGACGACGATGACCTTCTGGCACATGTCGCGCGCGATCGGCAGGCCGAAGCCGCCGCAGACCACGTCGCCCAGGAAGTCGAGCAGCACGTAGTCGAAGCCCCAGTCGTGGAAGCCGAGCTTTTCCAGCGTCTCGAAGCCGTGGATGATCCCGCGCCCGCCGCAGCCGCGGCCGACCTCGGGGCCGCCGAGTTCCATCGCGAAGACGCCGTCGCGCTTGAAGCAGACGTCGCCGATGGCGACCGACTCGCCGGCCAGCTTCTTCTTCGAGCTGGTCTCGATGATCGTGGGGCAGGCCTTGCCGCCGAAGAGCAGGCTGGTGGTGTCGCTCTTCGGGTCGCAGCCGATGAGCAGCACCTTCTTGCCCTGCTGCGCCATCATGTAGCTCAGGTTGGCGAGCGTGAAGCTCTTGCCGATGCCGCCCTTGCCGTAGATGGCGATGA
>CAYVXO010000015.1:0-43861 GCA_964454485.1 uncultured Rubrivivax sp. | reverse complement strand
AGCGAGGCCAGCTCGTGCGCCACGCAGCGGCCGATGCCGCTGCCGCCGCCGGTGACCCAGTGGACCTGGCCGGCGAAGAGGCCAGGGCGGAAGACGCTGCGGTAGCCGGTGCCTTGCTGCATGGCGGCGATTGGAGCCGAAGGGTGACGTTAACGTCAACCTGGTGACATCTAGGTGATTACCAGCATCGTCGCGGCAGGTGGCGCCGATACGATGTCGCGCATCACCCTGAAACCCTGTGGACCCGACACGATGGACATGCCAGCCTGCACCGAGACCTTGCGCCAGAAGGTGGGCAGCAACAGCGGCCTCAACGCGACGCTGAAGTTCGACTGCGGCGACGACGGCGTCATCTTCCTGGACGGCCGGTCGGTGCCGAACGCCGTGCACAACGACAACGTCGACGCCGACTGCACCATCGCCATCACGCACGAGAACCTGGTCGCGCTGCTCACCGGCGAGCTGGAGCCGGCCACCGGCTTCATGATGGGCAAGTTCAAGGTCTCGGGCGACATGAGCGTGGCGCTCAAGCTCCAGCGCGTGGTGTGAGCGCGCATGGCCGCTCCAAAGCGCTCACGCCGGAGCGCGTGAGCGCGGAGGCTTCGTGATGAACATGCTCGCGCCCGTGCGCAAGCGCGCGGCCGAGGCCGTGGCCTCGCACCGCGAGGACGACACCGGCCAGCTCTACGGCATCGCCGAGCTGTGCCGCGAGTTCGGCATCACGCTGCGCACCATCCGCTTCTACGAGGACAAGGGCCTGCTGAGCCCGCGGCGCGTGAGCGGCGCGCGCGTCTACACGCGGCGCGACCGCGCGCGGCTGGCGCTCATCCTGCGCAGCAAGGCCATCGGCGCCTCGCTGGGCGACATCAAGCAGTACCTGGACCTCTACGGCACCCACGGCGAAGGCCGCGTGCAGCAGCTGCGCTGGGTGCTGGACAAGACCAGCAAGGCGCTCGCCGAGTTGGAGGAAAAGCGCGCCCACATCGAAGCCACGCTGGCCGAGCTGCGCCTCATCAACGACGAAGTGCGCCGCCAACTGGAGGCGAAATGACGCTGCCCCTCTTTCCCTCGGCCTGGATGACCGAGGAACACCGCATGCTGCAGGACTCGGCCGCGCGCTACATCGCGGCCAAGTGGGTGCCGCGTGCGGCGGAGTTCCGCGAGGCCGGGCGCTTCGACCCCGCCACCTGGCGCGACGCCGGCGCCAACGGGCTGCTGTGCGTGTCCACCCCCGCCGACTACGGCGGTGGCGGCGGTGACTTCGGGCACGAGGCCGTCATCCTGCTGGAGCAGGCGAAGGCCAACCTCAGCGGCTGGGGCGGCGGGCTGCACTCGGCCATCGTCGCGCCCTACATCATCCGCTACGGCACCGAGGAGCAGAAGCGCCGCTGGCTGCCGAAGATGTGCCGCGGCGAGATCATCAGCGCCATCGCGATGACCGAGCCCGGCACCGGCAGCGACCTGCAGGCGGTGCGCACTTCGGCCCGGCGCGACGGTGACCACTACGTCATCAACGGCGCCAAGACCTTCATCACCAACGGCCAGAACGCGAACCTGGTGATCGTGGTCTGCCGCACGGGGGACGAGAAGGGCGCCAAGGGCGTGTCGCTGATCGTCGTGGAGACCGGCACACCAGGGTTCCGCCGCGGCCGCCAGCTCGACAAGGTCGGCATGAAGGCGCAGGACACGTCGGAGCTGTTCTTCGACGACTGCCGCGTGCCGGCCGCCAACCTGCTGGGTGCGAAGGAAGGCCAGGGCTTCTTCCAGCTGATGGAGCAGCTGCCGCAGGAGCGGCTGATCATCGCCGTCAGCGGCGTCGGCGCGATGGAACGCGCGCTCGAGGAGACGCTGCGCTACACGAAGGAACGCAAGGCCTTCGGCAAGACGGTGTGGGACTTCCAGAACACGAAGTTCAAGCTCGCGGAAGTGCAGAGCGTGGTGCTGGCCGCGCGCGCCTTCGTCGACGCCTGCATGGTGGCGCACCTGAAGGGCGAGCTGGACGCGGCGCGCGCCGCGCTGGCCAAGGCCTGGGTGAGCGAACAGCAGTGCAAGGTGATGGACGAATGCCTGCAGCTCTTCGGGGGCTACGGGTACATGATGGAATACCCGATCGCGGAGCTGTACGTCGACGCGCGCGTGCAGCGCATCTACGGCGGCACCAACGAGATCATGAAGGAACTGGCGGCACGCTCCATGTAGCCGCCGAAAGGAACGTCATGAACGCTTCCGACCTGCCGCTGGCCGAACGGCTGCGCACCGCGCTGGCGGCGCAGCGCGCTGCGTACCACGTGCAGCCAGTGCCCGGCCTGGCCGAGCGCAAGGCCGACCTGAAGCGCCTGCAGGCCTTCCTGCGCGACCACGAGGGCGCGCTGTGCGACGCGGTGAACGCCGACTACGGCCACCGCTCGCGCCACGAGACGCGCTTGACCGAGATCGCGCCCGCGGTCGACGGCATCTCGCACGTGCTGCGCCACCTGCGCGGGTGGATGCGGCCGCAGCGGCGCAAGGTCGACCTGCTCAGCTTCCCCGGCGCCAGCAACCGCATCGTGCCGCAGCCGCTGGGCGTGGTGGGCGTGATCGTGCCGTGGAACTTCCCGATCAACCTGAGCTTCGTGCCGCTGACCTACATCTTCGCCGCCGGCAACCGGGCGATGGTGAAGATGAGCGAGAACTCGCGCCACGTCGCGGCGCTGCTGATCGAGAAGATGCCCGCCTACTTCCCGCCGGAGAAGCTGCAGTTCTTCGACGAGACCGGCGGCGTCGGCATCGAATTCTCGAAGCTCCCCTTCGACCATCTGCTGTTCACCGGCTCGGGCACCACCGGGCGCGCGGTGATGGCCGCTGCCGCCGCCAACCTGTGTCCGGTGACGCTGGAACTCGGCGGCAAGGCGCCGGCGATCGTGGCCGACGACTTCCCGCTCGCGACCGCGGCGGAGCGCATCCTGTTCGTCAAGTGCCTGAACGCAGGCCAGATCTGCACCACGGTCGACCATGTCTGGCTGCCGGAAGACAAGGTCGACGCGTTCGTGCGCCTGGCCGAGGCGATCGTGCCCGCGCGATACGGCAACCTGGAATCGCCCGACTACACCTCGATCGTCGACCAGCGCTCCTTCGACCGCCTGCTCGGCGCACTCGACGAGGCGCGGGCCGGGGGCGCGAAGATCCTGCCGCTGCTGCCCGGCCCGGCCTTCGACGCCGCGACGCGCAAGATCGCGCCCCACCTGGTGCTGAACGCGCCCGACGACTGCGCGCTGATGCGGCGCGAGATCTTCGGCCCGATCCTGCCGGTGCACGCCTACCGCACGCTCGACCGCGTGGTGGACGCCATCAATGCCGGTGACCGGCCTCTCGCGGTCTACCCGTTCAGCCACGACAGGCGCTTCGTGCAAACGGTGCTGGACCGCGTGATGAGCGGCGGCGTCTCGGTCAACGACGCGCTGTTCCACGTCGCCCAGCACGACCTGCCGTTCGGCGGCGTCGGAGGCAGCGGCATGGGCCACTACCACGGCCGCGAAGGTTTCGAGACCTTCTCGAAGCTGCGCCCGGTGTTCCATCAGGCGCGCTTCTCGGCGATGAAGTTCGTCGGTCCGCCGTACGGGCGCTTCGCCGACACCCTGCTCAAGTTCCTGATCAAGTGAGGTTTTCATGACCGAAGCCTATGTGTACGACCATGTCCGCACGCCGCGCGGCAAGGGCAAGAAGGACGGCGGCCTGCACCAGGCTTCGCCTGTGTGGCTGCTGCGCACGCTGCTGCAGGCGCTGCAGCAGCGCCACGGCCTGGACACGGGCCTCGTCGACGACGTGGTGCTCGGCTGCGTGACGCCGGTGGGCGAGCAGGGCGCCGACATCGCGCGCACCGCCGTGCTCGACGCCGAATGGGCGCAGACCGTGGCCGGCGTCACCCAGAGCCGCTTCTGCGCCAGCGGGCTGGAGAGCGTGAACCTGGCCGCGGCCAAGGTGAAGAGCGGCTGGGAAGACCTGGTGGTGGCCGGCGGCGTGGAAAGCATGAGCCGCTGGACCATGGGCAGCGACGGCGGCGCCTGGTTCATGGACCCGCGCATCAACCAGAAGCTGGGTTTCGTGCCGCAGGGCGTGGGCGCCGACCTGATCGCCACCATGGAAGGCTGGGGCCGCGCCGACGTCGACGGCTTCGCGCTGCGTTCGCACCAGCGCGCCGCCGCGGCGCGCGCCGAAGGTCGCTTCAAGCGTTCGGTGGTGCCGGTGACCGACATCGCCGGCCTGCCGATGCTGGCCGAGGACGAGACCATCCGCCCGAATGCCACGCTGGAGGCGATGGCCAAGCTGGAACCCAGCTTCGCGGCGATGGGGCAGATGGGCTTCGACGCCACCGCGCTGCGCAAGTACACCACGGTGGAACGGATCACCCACGTGCACCACGCGGGCAACAGCTCGGGCATCGTCGACGGCGCGGCGCTCATGCTCGTCGGCTCGAAGGAGGGCGGCGCCAAGGCCGGCCTGAAGCCGCGCGCGCGCGTGCGCGCCGCCGCCGTGATCGGCAGCGAGCCGACCATCATGCTCACCGGGCCCACCCCTTCGGTGCGCAAGGCGCTCGCCAAGGCCGGCATGCAGCCCAGGGACGTCGACCTCTGGGAGATCAACGAGGCCTTTGCCGTGGTGCCGATGAAGACCGCGCGCGACCTCGGCGTCGACCTCGACCGCGTGAACGTGAACGGCGGCGCCATCGCCATGGGCCACCCGCTGGGCGCCACCGGCTGCATCATCCTGGGCACCCTGCTCGACGAGCTGGAGCGCCGCAACCTCGCCACCGGCTGCGCCACGCTGTGCGTGGGCGGCGGCATGGGCATCGCCACCATCATCGAGCGGGTCTGACCACCATGAACGACGCCATCAACCTGACGATCGGCGACGACGGCATCCTCGTCGCTGCGATGAACCTGCCGGGCCGGCCGATGAACGTGGTCGGCGACGCGCTGATGGGCGGCATCGAGGTCGCACTCACGCACCTGGCCATGCCGCAGGTGAAGGGCCTGGTGCTCACCAGCGGCAAGGCCGACTTCTGCGCCGGCGGCGATTTGGACCGCATGAGCCAGTGGTCCACGCCGCAGGAACCCTTCGACGGCAGCATGGCGATGAAGGCCGTGCTGCGCAAGCTGGAAACGCAGGGCAAGCCGGTGGTGGCCGCGATCAACGGCCACGCGCTGGGCGGCGGGCTGGAACTGGCGCTGGCCTGCCACGCACGCTTCGCGATCGACGACCCGCGGCTCAAGCTCGGCCAGCCCGAGGTGAAGCTGGGCCTGCTGCCGGGCGGTGGCGGCACGGTGCGGCTGTCGCGCCTGGTGGGCATCCAGCAGGCGCTGCAGATCTGCGCCGAAGGCAACGACATCGCGCCGCAGAAGGCGCTGGGCATTGGCCTGCTGGCCGGGCTGGCGAAGGACCGCGAAGACCTGATGGCGCAGGCCCGTGCCTGGGTGCTGGCGAATCCGAAGGCGCAGCAGCCCTGGGACGCGCCCAGGTTCCGCTTCCCCGGCGGCGACTCGCGCGCGCCGGCGGTGGCGCAGATGTTCTCCATCGCGCCTTCGATCGCCGGGGCCAAGAGCTGGGGCAACTACCCCGCGGTGCAGCACATCATGAGCGCCATCTTCGAAGGCGGGCTGCTCGGCTTCGACGCCGCCTGCGAGGTGGAAAGCCGCTACTTCGCGGCCTGCGTGATGAGCCAGGAATCGAAGAACATCATCAACACGCTCTGGTACCAGCTCAACGCCATCAAGAAGGGCGCCTCGCGCCCGGCGGGCGTGCCGCCTTCGAAGGTGAAGAAGCTGGGCGTGCTGGGCGCCGGCATGATGGGCGGCGGCATCGCCTACGTCTCCGCCAAGGCGGGGCTCGAGGTGGTGCTCCTGGACAGCACGCAGGAAGCGGCCGAACGCGGCAAGGCCTACAGCCAGGGCCTGCTGGACAAGGCGGTGAAGAAGGGCCGCAGCACGGCCGAAAAGCGCGAGGCGCTGCTGGCGAAGATCACCCCCACCACCGACTACGCGAAGCTGGACGGCTGCGACCTCGTCATCGAGGCCGTGTTCGAGGACCGCGCGGTGAAGGCCGACGTGACGAAGAAGGCGGAAGGCGTGATCGCACCTTCGGCCGTCTTCGCCTCCAACACCAGCACGCTGCCCATCACCGGTCTGGCGCAGGCGAGCGCGCGGCCGAAGCACTTCATCGGCTTGCACTTCTTCAGCCCGGTGGACAAGATGCCGCTGGTGGAGATCATCGTCGGCCGCGAGACCAGCGACGAGACGCTGGCCCGCGGCTTCGACTACGTGCTGCAGATCGGCAAGACGCCCATCGTGGTGAACGACAGCCGCGGCTTCTACACCAGCCGCGTCTTCGCCACCTACGTGATGGAAGGCATCACGATGCTGAAGGAGGGCGTGCACCCACGCAGCATCGAGGTGGCGGGCCTGCAGGCCGGCATGCCGATGCCGCCGCTGGCGCTGCAGGACGAGGTGAGCCTGAGCCTTTCGCTGCACGTGGCCGAGCAGACGCGCCGTGACCTGCAGGCCGAAGGGCGGCCGGTCGTCGAACACCCGGGCCTGGGCGTGATCCGCCAGCTGTGCGAGGTGGGCCGCATCGGCAAGAAGGCCGGCAAGGGCTTCTACGACTGGGGCGCCGACGGCAAGACGCTCTGGCCGGAGCTCACCAAGCTCTACCCCACGGCCGCGAAGCAGCCCGAGCAGCGCGAGCTGATCGACCGCCTGATGTTCGCCCAGGCCAATGAGGCCGCGCGCTGCTACGAGGAAGGCGTGCTGCGCTCGGTGGCCGACGCCAACATCGGCAGCATCTTCGGCTGGGGTTTCGCCCCCTTCCACGGCGGCGCGCTGCAGTTCATCAACGCGATGGGGGCGAAGGCCTTCGTGGCGCGGGCGCGCGAGCTGGCGGCCAAGTTCGGGCCGCGCTTCGAGCCGGCGGCGGCGGTGGTGCGGCTGGCGGAGACGGGCGGGCGTTTCGTCGACGGCTGAGCCGCGGCGGGGCCGCGCCCGCTAACGGCGCGATAACGGTCCTCCCGCTACAAACTAGGCGCCCCCTGGTTTCACTGCGGAGGATCGTGAACATGCAAATCCTGTCTCTCGTCGCGCGCGGCCTCTCGGCCGCCCTGGCCGCGGCTGCGCTGCTGGCCGCCCCGGCCCATGCGGCCTTCGTCGACCGCGGCAACGGCGTCGTCTACGACACCGAGTCCGGGCTGGACTGGGAACTGCACCCCGGCACCACCTGGACCGACTGGCACGACGCCAGCGCCTACGTGGCCGGCCTCACCCTGGACGGTGGTGCCTGGCGGCTGCCGACCGGCGCCGAAGGCCTGGACCTGTACGGGCACATCAGCGCGCTGACCGGCTGCATCGACTGCACCGGCGACCAGGGCCTGTTCGAGGACCTGCAGCTGGCGTACTGGACTTCGGATCTCTACTGGGCCGGCCAGGACGGCGCCTTCTACTTCGGCCTGTGGCGGGCCAACGCCTATGCCGGCCTGTACCAGACCACGGTGGGCGCGGCCACCTGGGCCGTGCGCGAAGGCGCGCCGCTGCCGGAGCCGGCGAGCCTGGCGCTGGTGGTGGTGGCGTTGGGCCTGCTGGGCGGGAGTCGGCGCCGGGCAAGGGCGAAACTGCCGGCCGAATGAGGGCAACGAGCCGGCCGGCGGATCGACGCGAAGTTCTGGCTGGCGATCAGCCGACGATGGAGCGGGAGTCCAGGCCCGACGCGGTGCGCGCGTCGCCCGGCGCGCCAACTGGATCCGCGCGCCCGGCCTCCGGGTCGGTGCACACCGCGTTGCGGCCGCCGGCCTTCGCGCAGTAGAGGGCCGCGTCGGCGCGCGCCAGCAGCGGCGCCACCGTGTCGCCGGGTCGGCAGAGGGTGAGGCCGATCGAGCAGGTGACCGTCAGGGACGGTTCGAGTGCGGCCCAGTCGTGGGCCTGCACCGCGCGGCGCACGCGCTCGGCGACCACCGTGGCGGCGGCCAGGTCGCCGCTGCCGGGCAGCAGGAGCAGGAACTCCTCGCCGCCATGGCGCGCCAGGATGTCGGTGCCGCGCAGCACGCTCGAAGCCCGCTGCGCGAACGCCTTCAGCACCTCGTCGCCCATCGCGTGGCCGAAACGGTCGTTCACGCGCTTGAAGTGGTCGAGGTCCAGCAGCGCCACCGCGAAGGGCGGGCCGCCGCGGTCGAAGCGCGCGATCTCGTTGGCGAGCGAGGCCATCATGCTGCGGCGGTTGGGCAGGCCGGTCAGCTCGTCGTGCTCGGACAGCGCCTGCACCTGGGTGAGCACCAGCGACAGCCGCTGGTTGCTGGCCGACAGGGCCGCGCGCAGCTGGGCGCCGATCATGTGGATGAAGGCGATCTTGGCCGCGACGATGGCAAACCACAGTCCGCTGAGCGCGCGCGTCGCCGGGGTGGCCAGGGGCATCGAGAGGTCGGCGCCCTGCATCGCCATCAGCAGGCCCGCGCCGAGTGCGATGAGCATCGTGACGGCCAGCACGTGCCGGCGCTGCATCTGCAGCGCCGCCGTCGAGAGCGCCACCACGATCGTCAGGAGCAGCAGCACGCCGATGTGCGGCGCCAGCGCCGCCGTGCCCAGCTTCAGCGCGCAGGTGCTCAGCACCTGGGCGGTCGTGAAGCGGGCCCCGCCCATCCGCCGGTGCCAGCCGCGGTGCAATGCGAAGGCGAACAGCGCGGTCAGGCCGCAGCCCGCCAGCCCGAAGCCGACCGCCACGGCGAACGGCAGCACACCCTGCCACGCGTAGCCGGCCATCAGCAGTGCGTCGGTCGCGTAGAACGCCATCACCATGGTCTGCGTGCGCATGGCAGCGCCCAGCGAGGCGGGTCCGCCACGGGGGGATTGCGCAGGAGCAGGAGAGGATTGCGGAGGCACGGTCGGCGGTTGTCGCGCAGGGCGGACGTTGCGACACATATCGGCCCGGCCCGCGGCGACTGCATGCCGGGTCGCAGTCCAGGCCCGGGCGGGCCGCAATCCTTCACGCCGCGGCCGGGGCGGCGTCCGTCGGCGACCGGCCCGCACGGCGGTGCAGCACCGGCGACCGGTGCGCTACTCTGGCAGAGTCCAGCTTCACGCCATCCGCCGCGCCGACCCGAACAAAAGTCCGCGATGCAAGAGCCCCGCAACCAGCTCCTCGCCGCCGCCCGCCACCCCGGCGGCGTCGCCGTGCTCACCGGCGCCGGCATGAGCGCCGAAAGCGGCATCCCGACCTTCCGCGACGCCATGAGCGGTCTCTGGTCGCGCTTCGACCCCGCGCAGCTGGCCAGCGAAGAGGGGTATCGCGAGGACCCACGGCGCGGCTGGGACTGGTATGCCGAGCGGCGCGCCGGCGTGCAGGCCGCGCAGCCGAACGCGGGCCACCTGGCGTTGGCGGCGTTCCACCGCCGGCACCCCGGCGTGCTGACCCTCGTGACGCAGAACGTCGACGACCTGCACCAGCGCGCCGGCGTGCCGGAGACGATCCGCCTGCACGGCGACATCGGGGTCGACCAATGGCTGCGGCCTTGCCGCGAACGGCCCGCCTGCGACTCGGCGACCGCGGCACCGGGCCGGCCGCCGGCCTGCGCCCGCTGCGGCAACCTGCTGCGGCCCGGCGTGGTGTGGTTCGGCGAGAACCTGCCGGTCGAAGCGCTGGAGGCGGCGCAGGCCGCGGCCCGCCGCTGTCGGGTGATGCTGGTGGTGGGCACCTCGGGCGCCGTGTGGCCGGCCGCCGGGCTGGCGGGGTTGGCGCGGCGGCACGGGGCCACCGTGGTGATCGTGAACCCGCACCCGAGCGAGATCGACGACGAGGCGCATCACGTGCTGCGCGGCACCGCGGCCGGCGTGCTGCCGGCCCTGCTGGAAGGGGTCTGACGCGGGCGCTGGCGTCGAATCCTGTTCTGGACTAATATAAGCACTAAGTCCAGTTCAGGATTCAGCCGATGAGCGCCATCCTGTCGCCGCACCGCGAAGCGGAAACGCCCGCCGTCAGCCCCGAACGCATGGCCGCCGCCGGCCTGCGCGCCTTCGCGCGCATCGCCGAAGCCTGGCAGCTCTCGGTCGACGAGCAGCTGCGCCTGCTGGGGCAGCCGCCGCGGTCCACCTTCTTCGCCTGGCGCAAGGCGCCGGACAAGGCCGGCCTGCCGCGCGACACGCTGGAGCGCCTGTCCAACCTGCTGGGCATCTACAAGAGCCTGCAGATCCTGCTGCCCGACGCCGCGGCGGCCGACGCCTGGGTGCGCCAGCCCAACAGTGCGCCGCCCTTCGGCGGCCGGAGCGCTCTGGACCGCATGCTGGCCGGCAACGTGAGCGACCTGAACTTCGTGCGCCGCTATCTGGACGGCGTGCGCGGCGGCGGCTGGTCTTGACCGGCCCCGAGGTCCGGCGCGTGCGCTGGCAGCAGGCCTGCCGCATCGTGCCCACGCGCTACCCCGCGATCACGATCTACGACCGCGTCGCCGACGCCGACGACTTCGACGCCCTCTACGCGCTGGAGGCGATGACCAACGAGCGCGTGCGCGACGAGGCGGGCGAGATCGAGCGCGTGCCGCGCGACGAACGCGTCTTCGGCGTCGGCAGCGGGCCCATCATGGCCGCCTTCACGCACGTGAACACGCTGGGCAGCCGCTTCTCCGACGGCGCCTGGGGCGTCTTCTACGCTGCGCGCGAACGCGCCACCGCCATCGCCGAGACGCGCCACCACCACGGCCGCTTCCTGGCGGCCACGAAGCAGCCGGCAATGCACCTGCCGATGCGGCTGTACCACGTGGCCCTCGACGCCCGGCTGCACGAACTGCGGCCGGCCGGCGCCGTGCCCGCCGCCGTCTACGACCCCGACGACTACGCCGCCGCGCGCGCCCTGGGCGGGCGGCTGCACAAGGCCGGCTCGGCCGGCGTGGCGTACCGCAGCGTGCGCCACCCGCGCGGCCAGTGCGCCGGACTGTTCAAGCCGCGCGGTGCCAGCCGTTGCCTGCACGCGGCCTACCTGCTGTACGCCTGGGACGGCGAGCGCTTCAGCGACGTCTACGAGAAGACCGAGTGAGATTCGACCGGCTGGACGCGCTGCGCGGCGTCGCCATCGTCTGGATGGCGGCCTTCCACTTCGGCTTCGACCTCAACTGGCTGCACCTGCTGCACCCGCAGCAGAACTTCTACCGCGACCCCTTCTGGACCACGCAGCGCACCTGCATCGTGAGCCTGTTCCTGTTCTGCGCCGGCCTGGGCCAGGCGGCGGCGCTGGAAGCGGGGCAGGGATGGCCGCGCTTCTGGCGTCGCTGGGCGCAGGTGGCGGGCTGCGCGCTGCTGGTGAGCGCGGGGTCGTGGTTCGTGTTTCCGAAGAGCTTCATCTACTTCGGCGTGCTGCACGGCATCGCGGCGATGCTGATCCTGGCGCGCGGGCTCGGCCGCCTCGGGCCCTGGCTGTGGCTGCTGGGCGCGCTGGCGATCGCGCTGCCGCGCTTCGTGCAGCACCCCTTCTTCGACCCGCCGGCCACCAACTGGGTCGGCCTCATCACGCAGAAGCCGGTGACCGAGGACTACGTGCCGCTGCTGCCCTGGCTGGGCGTCATGCTGTGGGGCCTGGCCGCCGGGCAGTGGCTGCTGGCTAAGCGGCGCGCCGTGCTGCAGGGGCCGGTGCCCGCGGCGGCGCGGCCGCTGGCGCTGCTGGGGCGCTGGTCGCTCAGCTTCTACATGCTGCACCAGCCGGTGTTCCTGGGCGTGCTGATGGGCGGTCGGAAGCTGGGCCTGTGGTGAGCGGGTAGGATCCCCGGCCATGTCGCACGACCACGATCACGACCACAGCGAGATCGGCCCCCACGACCTGCGCGTGCGGGCGCTGGAGACGGTGCTGGCGCAGAAGGGTTACATCGACCCGGCCGCGCTCGACGTCCTCATCGACACCTACCAGACGCGCATCGGCCCGCGCAACGGCGCGCGCGTCGTCGCCCGGGCCTGGGTCGACCCCGCCTACCGCGAATGGCTGCTGCGCGACGCCACCGCGGCCATCGCGTCGCTGGGCTACACCGGCCGCCAGGGCGAGCACATGGTGGCGCTGGAGAACACGCCCGCGCGCCACCACATGGTGGTCTGCACGCTGTGCAGCTGCTACCCCTGGCCGGTCCTGGGCCTGCCGCCCACCTGGTACAAGAGCGCGCCCTACCGCTCGCGCGTGGTGCGCGACCCGCGCGGCGTGCTGGCCGACTTCGGCGTCACGCTGCCAGCAAGCACCGAGATCCGCGTCTGGGACTCCACCGCCGAGGTGCGCTACCTGGTGCTGCCGATGCGTCCGGCCGGCACCGAAGGGCTGGACGAGGAGGCCCTCGCGGCGCTGGTGACACGCGACTCGATGATCGGCACCGGGTTGCCGAAGCAGCCATGAGCCTGCCGTACCGCAGCCACGCCGACCTCGGCGGCCAGCCCGGCCACGGCCGCGTGGTCCCCGAACCCGAAGGCGAGCTCTGGCACGGCGCCTGGGAACCGCGCGCGCTGGCGCTCACGCTGGCGATGGGCGCCACCGGCTCCTGGAACATCGACATGAGTCGCGCGGCGCGCGAGACGCTGCCCGACTACGCGCACCTGAGCTACTACGAGATCTGGCTCGCGGCGCTGCAGAAGCTGATGGCCGAACGCGGCCAGGTGCTGCCCGACGAAGTGGCCGCCGGCCGTGCGCTGCACCCGGCGCCGTCGGTGCAGCGCGTGCTGCAGGCCGCCGACGTGGCCGCGGTGCTGGCCAAGGGTTCACCCACCGAACGCGAAGCGACGGCGCCGGCGCGCTTCGCGGTCGGCGACCGCGTGCGCCTGCGCGCCCAGGCCGTGCCGCACCACACGCGCCTGCCGGGCTACGCGCGCGGCAAGGTCGGGCGTGTGGTGCAGCAGCTGGGCGTGCACGTGTTCGCCGACACCCACGCGCAAGGGCAGGGCGAGCAACCGCAGTGGCTGTACACCGTGGCCTTCGAGGAACGCGAGCTCTGGGGTGACACGGCCCCGGCGCAGAACCTGGTGGTCAGCATCGACGCCTGGGAACCCTACCTGGAGCCGGCATGAATCTGGTCCCCGGCATGGACGAGCCGGTCTTCGCCGAACCCTGGCAGGCGCATGCCTTCGCGCTCGTGCTTTCGCTGCACGAGAAGGGTCTCTTCACCTGGCCCGAATGGGCACAGGCGCTGGCGGAGCAGATCGGCGCCGCCCAGGCCGCCGGCGACCCCGACCACGGCGACACCTACTACCAGCACTGGCTGGCGGCGCTCGAGCGCATCGTGGCCGCGAAGGGCGCGACCACGGCAGCCGAACTGGCGCGCACCCGCGACGCCTGGGACCATGCGGCGGACCGCACGCCGCATGGCCAGCCCATCGAGCTGCGCGAAGAAGACTTCGGCTGATCCGCCGCGCGCTCAGAAGCGGGCGAAGCGCAGACCGAAGCCGATCGAGTCCTGGCGCTGGGTGAAGTTGGACAAGGTGTTCATCGGCCCCTGGTGCACCCGCAGGTACAACGGCACACCGCCCACCAGCCACTCGGCCCCCAGCGTCCAGGAGTCCGTGGCCAGACCCTTGTCGCCCAGCCGCCACTCGGCGTCGAACGTCAGGCTGCCCGTGCGTGCCGTGGCACGCAAGGTCAAGCGGTCGTAGTCGGCAAAGCGCCGGCCTTGGTCCTGCAACGGGCCCCAGGTGACCGCGGACTCCTCGGCGCCGAAGTAGACCTTCAGGCCGGCCCGCCACGAGGTCTGCGTCTGGCCTGGCAGGTCGGGCCCACGCTGGTCCCAGGCGATGCTCGCGAAGTTGGCGCCGCGGCTCACGGTGTCGAAGAACGCGCGGTCGCCGCTCGCGTAGGCAACGTTGGCGGCGCGGCGGCCTTCACCGAGCGAGGTGTCGGTGGTCTGGCCGTCGGAGCGGTGCTGCAGCCCGAGTTCCAGGCTCTCGGTCGGCTGGCGGCCCGCGAACATCAGCGACAGCGGAACGCGGGCGAAGAGGCCCGGCTGGCTGATGCGGTTGATCACCGGGTCCGAGCGGCGCGTGCCGGCGTAGAAGTCGAACTCGCCCGTGTAGGCGAAGAACAGCTCCACGTCGCGCCGGCCGGGCCGCTCGGTGCAGATGGTCGCCACCTCGTCCGTTTCCGCCTTGCGGCGGGCCACCTCGCCGTCGCTCGCCAGGCGCGGTCCGCAGAACGTGTACTTGAGCGAGTAGTGTGCCCGCAGCGCCCATTCGTCGGCACCGGCCCAGCCGTTGTTGCGCATCCGGTTCCAGACGGCGAAGCTGTCCTCGTGGCGACCGAAGCGTTCCACCGAGCCGACCGCGGCACCGGTGACGCTGGCCTTCTGTTCTTCGGCCGCGGCCGGGGCCGGCGACCCCCACCCGCACGCCAGCGCGATCAGCACAGGCAGCACGGGCAGGAGTCGAGACGCTGCAGTCATGTCGGCCCTCGGTGGCGTTCGAAGCGCGGCATCTTCACCCGGCACCGCGCCGCTGCCATCCCCCGGACCGATGACGCCGCGCCGCGAACGAAAAGGTCCCGGCTCATGGCCCGGCCAGTTCCTTCGCCTTCAGCGACGACATCAGCGCCATCAGCGTGCCGAAGGCGTTGCCTTCATTCGCGCCGCCGAGCTGGATCTGCGGCACCAGCGGTACCTTGGCCGCTTCGAACGCTTCTGCCAGGCGCAGCATCACGGTCTGCGTGAGCTGCTTGTCGGCGCCTTCGCCTTCGAGCGCCGCGCTCTTGGCGCCGATGGCCGCGGCTTCGGCCTCGCCGATGGCCTTGATGGCCGCGGCCTTGCCCGCGCCTTCGTTCTCCAGCCGGTAGCGGTCGGCCTGCGCCAGCAGCGAGATCTCCTCGCGCCGGCGTTCGGCCGACTTCACCGCGGCGGCGCCGTTGTTGTCCTTGATCGAGATGTCCACCAGCGAAGCGGTCAGCTCGGCCTGTTTCTGCGCCCGCTTCTCGGCTTCGTTGAGCTCGCGCAGCTTGTCGGCCGCCACCTGCTTCTGGGCGAAGGTCTCGACCTGCTCGCGCGCGATCTGGCGGTCGCGCAGCTGCGACATGATGTTCTCGATCTGCGTGTCGCCGGGCTGCGGCTTCGGGGTGCCGATCAGCACCTCCTGGAATTCCAGCGAATAGGCCTGGAAGCGTTCGCGCATGTCCACGCTGGCGCCGGCCTGCAGTTCGCTGCGCGACTGGATCAGCTCGATGAAGGTGCGCGTCTGCGAGACGTTCTTGAAGTAGCTCGAGACCATCGGGTCCAGCGTCTGCTCGACCAGCTGCTTCACGTTGCCGAAGCGCTGCACCACCATCGGCGCCTTGCGGTAGTCGATGTGCACGACGACCGACAGCGGCAGCTGCGGCTCGAACGCGTCCTTCGTGATCAGCGTGATCTCGCGCAGGTTCGAATCGAAGTTCGAGCCGCTCGCGTTCGATTGCCACATCAGCACGAAGTTGGTCGTCGGCACCAGCTCGATCTTGCCGGCGTAGGTGTTGAAGGCGTACTTGCCCGGCATCAGCGGGTCGCGCCAGACGCCGCGCTGCCCGGTCTCCACCAGTTCACCGTGCGTGTAGTCGGCGCCGGACACGTCCTGCCCGCGGCGGCCGGTGTAGCTGACCACCACGCCGACGAAGCCGACCGGGATCACGGTCTTGCGGATCAGCTCGACGGTCGCGAAGAGGCGGTTCAGGTAGTAGGTGCCTTCGACCAGCACACGCTCCTGGCGACCGCGGCGGCCGCCGGCGGCGAGGAAGGCCTCGGGCTCCTGGAAGCTGTTGTGGCTGTCGCCCACGTCGGCGGCGAGCAGCTCGTCGCGCTGCAGCGGCGGGCCGTCGTGCACGGTCACCACGGCCAGCAGGTCGCTGTCGGCCGCGCCTTCGGGTGCGCTGCGGATGGTCACCGGCGCGAAGCCCTTGCGCTGGTCGAGCAGCTCGCGCATCTTCAGGTAGTAGGCCTGCTCGTCGCGGTCGAGCGCCATCGAGTAGGTGGCCTCTTCGGTCATGACGACGAAGAGCGCCGGGTTGATGACGTGCGTGCCTTCGCGCAGCACCTTGCGCTGCGGGCCTTTCTGGCCGCCGCCGGCGAGGAAGGCGCGCACGTCGCGGAAGTCGCCCACCTTCGCGTTCGACGCCAGCGTCTGGCCGGCGGGCAGGTCCTGGCCGTCGCGCGCGAACACGTAGCCGATCTTGCCCTGCGTCACCGAGACCATGCTGCCGATGTGCACGCGGTACTGGAAGGGCGGGAAGAAGTGGAAGCCGCCGCGCAGCAGCTCGGGCTGGAAGCCGGCCTCGCCGTTCAGCGCCAGCAGGCCGGCCTTGACCGAGCCGCCCAGGCTCCAGAGCTTCTCGACCACGCCGACGCGCGAGTTCGGGATATAGCGCACCGATCCGGAGGCCACGACCAGCAGCAGCACGATGACCGTGCCGGCCAGTGCGATGAAGAAGCGGCCGTAGCCGCCGAAGAAGTCGATCAACATGAGGTCCTGCTTTCTCGAGTGATACACGCTGCGGGTGCACGTGGCGCGCGCACGTCCGCACCGCACCGCCTGCGCGCGCACTCGGGCGCGTCGCGGGCGGCCGATTGCCGGCGCCGCGGCCACTCGGGCCGCAGGCGCCAGGTTCAGGGGTTGTTCAGGGGCGGGGTTGCCGCCGTCGCGGCAGGCGCAGCACCGGGCGCGCCAGGCTCGGCCGCGGCAGGCGGCTGCGGGGGGAAGTTGCCACGGCGCGCGGGGCGCCGGCGAGAGCGTGTTCGTTCACGAGGAACTCACTGGGTGCGCACCCATGCGGGTGCACGGGCGCGATCCTGCTCCGGGTTTCCCCGCGGGTCAAGCGGCCAGCAAGGCCAGCGTGCGTTCGTCGCGCGCACCGCAAAGCCGCGCCAGCGCTGAAGAAAACAGCGGCTCGGCCGGGTCGGCCGCTTCGAAGAGCGTCATCGAAGAACAGAATTTCAGATCGTCGGGCCAGCCGAAGATCTCGCCCAGCGGCTGGTCCGCATGCTGCAGCACCTGCTGCGTGGCTTCGCGCAGGCGCGCGCCCAGCAGCGGGTGGCGCAGGTAGGCCTGCGCTTCGGCAAGGTTCTCGATCGCGAAGTGCCGCGCCATCGCGCTCGAGCCCAGGCCCTGCAGCTGCGGGAACACGAACCACATCCAGTGCGTGCGCTTGCGGCCGGCGGCCAGTTCGGCGCGCACCTGGTCCCACACCGGCGCCTGGGCCTCGACGAAGCGTTGCAGGTCGGCTGCCATGCGCCGGGTTGTACTCCGCTGCCGGCTACGATGCGAGCATGAGCCACAAGGTCCTCTTCGGCTTCCATGCCGTCACGGTGCGCCTGAAGACCGCGCCCGAATCGGTGCAGGAAGTGCACGTCGACACCACCCGGCGCGACGCCCGCATGCGCCAGTTCGTGCAGCGCGCGAAGGACGCCGGCGCGAAGCTCGTCGACAGCGACGCGGAACGGCTGGCGCGCCTGGCCGGCACCACGCGCCACCAGGGCGTGGTGGCGCGCGTCACGCCGCTGGCGGCCGCGCATTCGCTCGACGAGGTGCTCGACGCCGCCGAAGGCGAACCGCTGGTGCTGGTGCTCGACGGCGTGACCGACCCGCACAACCTGGGCGCCTGCCTGCGCGTGGCCGACGGCGCCGGCGCGCACGCGGTGGTCGCGCCCAAGGACCACGCGGTGGGCCTGAACGCCACCGTCGCCAAGGTGGCCAGCGGTGCCGCCGAGACCGTGCCCTACCTGATGGTGACCAACCTGGCGCGCACGCTGGGCGAGTTGAAGGAGCGCGGCCTCACCGTGGTCGGCACCGCCGACGACGCCGAGCACACGCTCTACGAAGCCGACCTCACCGGCCCGGTGGCGCTGGTGCTGGGCGCCGAAGGCCCGGGCATGCGCCAGCTGACGAAGAAGACCTGCGACCGGCTCGTGCGCATCCCGATGAGCGGGGCGGTGGAAAGCCTCAACGTCTCGGTCGCCGCCGGCGTCTGCCTTTACGAGGCGTTGCGTCAGCGGCGCGCGAAGGCGTAGGCGCTGCGCAGCGGCTGCAGGTAGCTCTCGAAGCGCTGGAGGTCGTCGTGGCCGGCGCCGGGCACGACGACCAGCGTGGCCTCGGGCTTCAGCGACTTCAGCCGCTCGCTGTGCGCCAGCGGGATCAGCGTGTCGTGGTCGCCGTGCAGCAGCATCAGCGGGCCGCGGATGCGCGCGATCGCGGCGTCGGTGCGCAGCGGGTAGCGCAGCACGGCGCCGGGCACCCAGGGGTAGTGCTCGGCGGCGAGCGCGGCCATGCTGGAGTAGGGCGAGGCGAGCACGGTCAGGTCGGGCTGCACCTCGGCCGCGAGCCGGGCGGCCAGCCCGGTGCCGAGCGAACGGCCGTAGACGATGCGCTTGCGGCCCGCGTAGGCCGGCGCCACCGCGTCCCAGGCTGCGCGCACGTCGGCTTCCAGTTGCACCTGGCTCTCGATGCGGCCGCTGCTCTTGCCGTAGCCGCGGTAGTCCAGCATGAAGAGGTCCAGGTTCAGCGCGCGGTAGAAGTCGGCGTTGACGAACCAGCTTTCCAGGCTGCCGCCGTTGCCGTGCAGGAAGAAGACCACGCCGTCGGGGTGGGGCAGCCGCAGGTGCAGCGCGTTCAGGCGCGCGCCGGGCACGTCGATCCAGCGCTCCTGCACGTCGGGGCCGGCGCTGAAGCGGTGGTCGGGCGGCAGCACCTCGGGGTGGAAGAGCAGGGCTTCCTGCTTCCACCAGAGCCCGCCCAGCGCCAGCGCCCACAGCGCCAGCAGCAGGGCCGCGAGGGCGGCCAGCGAACGCGCGATCGTCTTCTTCATTCCTGGCGTCTACGCGCGCAGCGCCGAGCCGGATTCAGCCGGCCAGCCCCAGCGCGCCCACCACCGCGCCGGCCGCGATCGGCCACATCGGCGACAGCTTCGTGCGCAGCATCACCACCGGCGTGGCCGCCACCAGCGCCACCGCGCCCCAATGGCCGCGCGCCGGCTCCGACAGCACCCAGCCGGTGGCCAGCAGCAGGCCGATGGTGAGCGGCGCCAGCCCGCCGGTGAAGGCGCGCACGAAGCGCGACTCGCGCCGCGCCGCGCCCCAGCGCGTGGCCGCCACCGAAAGCACGCTCGAAGGCAGCAGGCTGCCGGCCAGCGTCGCGAGCACGCCGGCCAGGCCGCCGACGTTGAAGCCGATCACGGCGACGAACAGCACGTTCGGCCCCGGCGCTGCCTGCGCCAGCGCCACCGAGGCGGTGAACTGCGCGTCGTCCAGCCAGTGGCGGCCGGCGACCACGAAGCGGTGCATGTCGGGCACGGTGGTGATGGCGCCGCCGATGGCCAGCAGGGACAGCAGCGTGAAGTGGCCGAACAGCGCCAGGTAGTCGGCCGCGCCGAGCGCGCCGGGGCCCCAGAAGAGCGAGGTCCAGGACATCAGCGTCCCAGCCGCCGCCAGGCCAGGCTCATGCCCACGGCGCCGAGCCCCAGCACCACCAGCGCCAGCGGCCAGCGCAGCAGGCCCACGCCGGCGAAGGTGAGGGCGGCGAGCACGGCGCAGGCGGGCCAGCCCAGCGGGTTCTTCTTCAGCGTCGGTGCCAGCTTGAGCGCGGTCGAGATCACCAGCCCCGCCGCCACCGCGCCCATGCCGCGCAGGGCGCCGGCCACCGTGGGCACCAGCGCCAGCCGCGCGTAGAGCGCCGCCAGCACCAGCACGATGACCAGCGGCACCAGCATCAGCCCGCCGACGGCGGCGACGATGCCGCGCCAGCCGAAGAAGCGGTCGCCGATGATGATCGCCATGTTGACGATGTTCGGCCCCGGCAGCACCTGGCCGACCGAGAGCGCCTCGACGAACTGCTCGCGCGTGAGCCAGGCTTCGCGCTCCACCAGCTCGCGTTGCGCCACCGCGAGCACGCCGCCGAAGCCCTGCAGCGCCATGCGCTGGAAGACGCGGTAGACCTCGGCCGGCGACGCCGGCTCGCGCAGCGCGGCCTCAGACATGCAGCGGGCCGCGCATGCGCTGCGCCAGCAGCGCGCTCAGGGCGATGGCCGCCAGCATCCAGCCCAGCGCCGCCCACGACAGCGGCGCGAAGCCGCGCGCCGCCAGCAGCGCGCCGCCGCCGCCGGCGCCGATGCCCTGGCCGAGGTAGATGGCCGAGGTGTTGAGCGCCATCAGCGCCGGCGCGAGCGAGGGCGCCGCCAGCCCCAGCCGCGCCTGCTGGGCCGAGTTGGAGGAGAAGCAGCCCAGCGCCCAGGGCGTGGTCACCGCGGCCATGGTGACGAGCGAGAGGCCCAGCGGCCAGACCAGCAGCGAGACCGCCATGCAGGCCAGCATCGCCGTCACGCAGGTGGCGGCACCCACGCGGTCGATCACCCGCTGCAGCACCACGTTGCCCAGCAAGCCGAAGGCGCCGAACCAGAAGAAGAGGAAGCTGATGCCGGCCGCGTCCAGCCCCACCACCTGGCGGTAGTAGGGCGCGAAGTAGGCGAAGAGCGTGAACTGGCCGGCCGCGCTGAGCACGGTGACCAGCACCACGCCCATCAGCAGCGGGTGCGTCAGCGTGCGGCGCCAGGCCGCGAACGACAGCGCCGGCGGGCGGATGCCGTCGGGCAGCGCGCGCCAGACCCAGAACGCCGACAGCACCGACAGCACGGCCACCAGCGCGTAGGCCCAGCGCCAGCCGAAGGCTTCGCCGACGTAGCTGGACAGCGGCATGCCCAGCACCGACGAGAGCGACCAGCCGAGGAAGATGAAGGTGATCGCGCGGCCGCGGTTTTCCGGCGCCGCCAGCGCGCTCACCGCCGCCGCCGCCTGCGGCGTGAACACCGCCGCGCCCAGCACGGTGAGCGCGCGCAGCGGCATCAGCAACGCGTAGTCCGGCGCCAGTGCGCAGGCGGCGTGGCCGGCGGCATACCAGAGCATGGTCAATGCGAGCAGCCGGCGCCGGTCCCAGCCGGCCACCAGCGCGGCCAGCGTGGGTGCGCCCAGCGCCATCATGAAGGCCGCCACCGTGATGAGCTGTCCGGCCAGCGCCACCGAGACCTGCAGCGAATGCGCCAGGTCGTTGAGCGTGCCGGCGGCCACCATCACGCCGCAGCCGATCGCGAAGTTGCCGGCCAGCAGCGACCAGCGCGCCTGCGCGGGCTCGGCCATCAGCGGATGACCTTCAGCGCGTCCGGGTTGACGATGTTCGTCGGCTGCTTGTTGACGAAGTTGACGACGTTGTCGAACGCGGCGCCGAAGTAGAGCTCGTAGCTGTCCTGCTCGACGTAGCCGATGTGCGGCGTGCAGACCGCGTTCTCCAGCCGCAGCAGCGGGTGGCCCTGCAGGATGGGCTCGGTCTCGAAGACGTCGACCGCGGCCATGCCGGGGCGGCCGCGGTTGAGCGCGGAGACGAGCGCGTTCTCCTCCACCAGCTCGGCGCGCGAGGTGTTGACGAACAGCGCCTGCGGCTTCATGCGCGAGAGATCGTCGAAGGTGACGAGGCCGCGCGTCTCGTCGTTCAGGCGCAGGTGCAGGCTCAGCACGTCGGCGTTCTCGAAGAAGGCTTCGCGCGAGTCGGCGGCCGCATGGCCGTCGGCCTGGGCCTTCGCGCGCGAGGCCTCGCGCCCCCACACCAGCACGCGCATGCCGAAGGCGCGGCCGTAGCCGGCCACGATCTGGCCGATCTTGCCGTAGCCCCAGATGCCCAGCGTCTTGCCCGACAGCAGCATGCCGATGCCGAAGTTCGGCGGCATCGAGGCCGACTTCAGCCCCGACTGCTGCCAGGCGCCGTGCTTGAGATTGCCGATGTACTGCGGCAGCCGGCGCATGCTGGCCATTATGAGCGCCCAGGTCAGCTCGGCCGGCGCCACCGGCGAGCCCACGCCTTCGGCCACCGCGATGCCCAGCCGCGTGCAGGCCTCCAGGTCGATGTGCGGGCCGACGCGGCCGGTCTGCGAGATCAGCTTCAGGCGCGGCAGCTTCTCCAGCAGCGCGCGCGGGAAGTGGGTGCGCTCGCGGATCAGCACCAGCACGTCGGCGTCGCGCAGGCGCACCGAGAGCTGGCCGATCCCCTTCACCGTGTTGGTGAAGACCTTCGCGTTCAGCGGTTCCAGCTTGGCGGCGCACTTCAGCTTGCGCACCGCGTCCTGGTAGTCGTCGAGGATGATGATGTTCATGGCAGGCCGCAGTGCCGATTCTGCCGTGTCCTGCAGGGCGGGCGCGCCGGCGCTAGCATCGCCGCCTTCGAACAATCGTTACCGGAGACGAACGATGAGCCTCTCGATGTACACGGCCAGCGTGCCGCAGTTCGCGCACGTGCTGCGGGCCATGCTGGGCTGGCTGGACAAGGCCGAGGCGCACGCCAAGGCGCGCGGCTTCGACGCCAACAACTACCTGGGCCTGCGGCTGGCGCCCGACATGCTGCCCTTCTCGCGCCAGATCCAGATCGCCAGCGACACCGTCAAGGGCGCGGCGGCGCGCCTGGCGGGCCAGGAGCCGCCGGCCTGGGAGGACACCGAAGCCACGCTGGAGGAACTGCGCGTGCGCATCCGGCGCACGATCGACTTCGTCGAAGGCTTCGGCGCGGCGCAGATCGACGGCAGCGACGATCGCCCGATCGCCATCCCCACGCGCACCGGCGAGCCGCGCCGCTTCACGGGCGAGGCCTATCTCAAGACCTTCGTGCTGCCCAACCTGTACTTCCACGCCACGACCACGTACGCGCTGCTGCGCCACGCCGGCGTGGAACTGGGCAAGAAGGACTTCCTGGCGCTGTAGAACTCTTCGCGGCGCTTCAGCTCGTGGGGGCGATGCGCTCGCGCGCGGGCTTCTTCGCCGCGGGTTTGTGCGCCGGCTTCGGCGCCGGCTTCTGCGCCGGTTTCTGCGCCGGCTTGTGCACCGGCTTGTGCGCCTGGGCCGGCAGCGAGACCAGCATCAGCACCACCGGCTGGCCGGGCCTGAAACGGGCGTCGGGCGAGACGCCGTTCCAGTGCGCCACCTGCGCGGCGTCCAGCTTGTAGCGGCGCGCCACCGAGGCCACCGTCTCGCCCTTGCGGCCAGCGCGCACGGTGGTCTTGCGCACGCGCGGCCCTTCGGGCGCGAGCGCGATGACGGCGTTGTCGGCCAGCTTCTCCGGCACGTCGTGCTGGACGTGCGTGCCGCGCGGCACCAGCAGCGTCGAGCCGGCCTTCACCAGCATGCGCGGCGGGATGCGGTTCACCTCTCGCAGCTGGGCTTCGCTCATGCCGACCTGGCGCGCGGCGTCGGCCGGCTTCAGCGTCTTCGGTGCCACCCAGGCGGTCCAGCTGGCGAGCGCGCCGTGGTATTGCGGCAGCGCGCGCACGAAGCGGTTGGCGGCGTCGTAGGGCAGCAGCACCTGCGGCGTGCCGGCGGCCAGGATCACCGGCTTGTTCATCTGCGGGTTGAGGGCCTGGAACTCCTCCAGCGGCACGCCGGCCAGCTGGGCCGCGAGCGCGACGTCGATGTCGCGCTGGATCGCCACCGCCAGGAAGAAGGGGTGGTCCTGCAGCGGCGGCAGCGCGAGCCCGAAGTCGGCAGGCCGCTCGACGATGTTCTTCACCGCCTGCAGCTTGGGCAGGTAGTTGCGCGTCTCGTCGGGCATGCGCAGCGAGGAGTAGTCGGCCGCCAGGCCGGCGCGCTGATTGCGCTGCACCGCGCGCTGCACGTTGCCCTGGCCCCAGTTGTAGGCCGCCAGCGCGAGCTGCCAGTCGCCGCCCAGCTGTTCCTGCAGGCGCTGAAGATAGTCCAGCGCGGCGCGGGTGGAGTCGAGCACGCTGCGGCGGTCGTCGCGGAAGACGTTCTGCTTGAGCTCGAAGTCGCGCCCGGTGCCGGGCATGAACTGCCAGATGCCGGAGGCGCGCGCGTTCGACATGGCGTGCGGGTTGAAGGCGCTTTCCACCATCGGCAGCAGCGCCAGTTCGAAGGGCATGCCGCGCTTGTCGAGCTCCTCGACGATGTGGAACAGGTAGCGGCCGCCGCGCGTGGCCATGCGCTCGACGTAGTCGGGGCGGCTGGCGTACCACTGCTCCCACTTGCGCACGAGCTCGTTGTCCAGCGTGGGCATCGCGAAGCCGCCGCGCAGGCGCTGCCAGAGGTCGGCCTGCTCTTCCACGTCGCGGTCGATGCGGCCGTGCGCGCGCGGCTCCTCGTCGACGATGACGGCGGCCGGGGTCGTGTCTTCGGCCGTTTCGGGGGCGGCGGCCACGGGGGCGGGGGCAGGTGCCGGCGTTTCCACCGGGGCGGGCTCGGGGGGCGGTGCGGTTTCGGGCGCGGCCGGCGCGGGCGCGGCGGCCACCGGCGCTTCGGCCGCGGGCGCGGGCGGCACCACGGCGCAGCCGCTGGCCAGCAGGAGGGCGGCGATGCCGGCCAGCAGGAACAGCGGTGACTTCACTTGAAGCGGTTCTTCCATTCGCGCAGCGCGGCCAGCACCTCGACGGCGTCCCCGCTGCGCGCGCCCTGGGCGCGGGCCGAGGCCACGACCTCGGCTTCAGTGCAGCGCAGGAAGGGGTTGATGCGGCGTTCGGTCGCCAGCGTGGAAGGCAGCGTCGGCCGGCCGGCTTCGCGCTGCGCGCGGCAGGCCAGCGTGTGCTCGGCGACCGCCGCGTTGCCGGGCTCGACCGCGGCCGCGAAGCGCAGGTTCGAGAGCGTGTACTCGTGCGTGCAGCACACGCGCGTGTCGGCGGGCAGCGCGTTCAGCGCCGCCAGCGAAGCGGCCATCTGCGCCGGCGTGCCTTCGAACAGGCGGCCGCAGCCGGCCGAGAACAAGGTGTCGCCGCAAAAGAGGATCGGCGCCTTCGCGGCGCCGATCTCGAAGTAGGCGATGTGGCCGGCCGTGTGGCCGGGCACGTCGATCACCTGGAATCGGAGCCCCAGCACGCCGATCTGCGCGCCGCCGGCGAGCGGCTCGAACGGGGCCGGGATGTTCTCCTTCGCCGGGCCCCACACCGGGCCCTTCAGGCGCGGCCGCAGCGCATTCACGCCGCCGACATGGTCGGGGTGGTGGTGCGTCACTAGAATCGCCGCCAGTTCGAGGCCCTGCGCTTCGAGCGCGGCCTCGACAGGTGCCGCTTCCCCCGGATCGACCACCGCGGCGCGGGCGCCGTCGTGCAGCATCCAGATGTAGTTGTCGGTGAAGGCGGGCAGGGCGACGAGGTTCATCGAGATCATGACGCGCGACGAGTCGATTATAGAGTTGGGGTCGTGGTTGAAGACCGCGCCCGGCCGCTATCTGCTCGAGTGGGAACAGGACCGCATCGACCACGCGGTCACCGACGCCTTCGGCTTCCACGCGCTGCAGCTCGGGCTGCCCGAACTCGAAGGCCTGCGCGCCAACCGCATGCCGCACCGCTGGGTGGCGTGCGACTCCTTCGTGGTGCCCGAGCTGCTGGCGATGCCGCCGCCGAGCGACGGCTCCATCACCACCCAGCCGCCTACCGAGCCAGTGGCGCTGTACTGCGAGTTCGACGCGCTGCCGTTCCCGCAGCACAGCGTCGACCTCGTGGTGCTGCCGCACGCGCTGGAACTGGCGCGCGACCCGCACCAGACGCTGCGCGAGGTGGAGCGCGTGCTGGTGCCAGAAGGGCGCGTCGTCATTGCCGGCTTCAACCCGGCCAGCCTGTGGGGGCTGCGCCAGCGTGCCGGCCGCATCCGCCAGGGCATGGGCTTCGGGCGCGGCCGCAGCCTGTACCTGCCGCGCGCGGGCGAGTTCATCGGCTACTGGCGGCTGCGCGACTGGCTGCGGCTGCTCGGCTTCGAGGTCGAGGCCGGCCGCTTCGGCTGCTGGCGGCCGCCCTTCCACAGCCAGCGCTGGCTGGAGCGCTTCGCCTGGATGGACCCGGTGGGCGACCGCTGGTGGCCGGTGCTGGGCGCGGTCTACTTCATCGTCGCCGTCAAGCGCGTGCAAGGCATGCGGCTGGTGGGGCTGGTCAAGGACGCGCGGCGCAAGGCCAAGGCCGCGCCGGCAGTGGTGGCGAACCGGGAACCCGCGCAGGCGGAGCATCGATGAGCGAAGTGGTGATCTATACCGACGGCGCCTGCAAGGGCAACCCGGGACCCGGCGGCTGGGGCGCGTGGCTGAAGAGCGGTGCGCACGAGAAGGAACTCTGGGGCGGCGACCCCAGCACCACCAACAACCGCATGGAGCTGACCGCCGTGATCGAGGCGCTCGCTTCGCTGAAGAAGCGCTGCAAGGTGGCGCTCTACACCGACAGCGAATACGTGCGCAACGGCATCACGGCGTGGATCCACAACTGGAAGCAGCGCGGCTGGCGCACCGCCGACAAGAAGCCGGTGAAGAACATCGAGCTCTGGCAGCGGCTGGACGAACTGGCCGCCGCGCACGAGGTGAGCTGGCACTGGGTGAAGGGCCACGCCGGCGACCCCGGCAACGAGCGCGCCGACGCGCTGGCCAACCGCGGCGTCGACGAGGCGCGCCGCCGCTGAGGGCCCGTTCAGCCCTGCTGCGGGAAAGTGGAGAACTGGGCCCCCAGCACCATCTGCGCCCACAGCCGCCGCTGCGCGATCACCTGCTGGCAGCCGGGCTGGTTCGGGCCCTGGAAGCAGGACATCTCGCGCAGGTTGGTCATCGGGCTGTCGTCGTGGTTGAGCGCCGCCACGCCCAGGAAGGCGCGGCCGTTGGAAGCCTCGGTGCCGAAGAAGTAGGCGTCGCGCAGCCACTGGCCGCCCACCATGCGCAGCCGGTAGGCGGCCTTGCGGTTGACGATGACGCCGCTGCGCTGCATGGGTTGCAGGTACGACCAGGCCGGGTCGGCCATCACGTTGGTGCCCGGCGTGCCGTAGCCGGTGATGCGCTGCTCGAACTGCAGCGACACGCGCTGTGCCTCGTCCAGGCTGCGCACCGGCAGCACCTGCAGCAGCATCGCCATCCGGCCGTCGCCGGCCTGCACGGCGATGAAGTCGCCCTGCTCGAAGAGGCGCGCCCCTTCGGGCACGGCCACGCTGGCGCCGGTGGAAAGGTCCTGGTAGACGTCGTAGCGGAACGAGGCCGGCTGGAAGCCCTGGAACACGTTGCCCAGCTGCGCCAGCCCGAGCTGGTCGTCGGCCGTGGCGGCGAGCTGAAGGAAGCTGCGGCTGCGCAGCTTGGTGAGCGTGACGCCGGCCAGCCGCGGCAGCGTCTTCACGTCGGCCTGCAGGTCGGCGGCGAACAACTGCGCCACCCGCGGCGCGCCCGGCAGCCGGGTGTCGGCCGACTGCTGCAGCCGCGCCAGCTGCGTCGCCGGGATGCCCCAGCAGATGCCCAGCGCGCCTTCCTCCAGGCCGCCGTTGGCAATGCCGGCGACCCGGCCCTCGGCGTCGAGCAGCGGCGCGCCCGAGATGCCGGGGACGAGATTGCCTTCCAGGTTCAGGATCTCGGCGGCGGGGCTGGGGTACTCGGCGAGCTGCTCCAGCACCTTGGGCGGCAGGATGCTGCGCAGCTGGGTGCCGCCGAAACGGACCTTGACCTCGATGTTGCTGGCGCCGGGGATGTTGAGCGGGAAGCCCAGCGCGTCCAGCGACTGCTTGACCGCCGGCGCGCCCGCACTCGCCGCCAGCGGCGGCGAAGGCAGCGCCGCCGGCAGGCGCAGCAGCACCAGGTCGCTGTCCTTCAGCACGCGTTCCACCGCGAGCGCGTGCGACGCGGTGATGCGGCCCTGGCGGTCGACCTGGTGGCCGACGATGCGCGGCGCGCCGTCGACCACGTGCAGCGCGGTGACCACGTGCGAGGCGTCGGGCCACAGGAAGCCGGTGGCGCTGTGGTTGCCGGCGTCGATCTTGAGCACCGAGGCGCTGGCGCGCGCGAGCATCTGGCCGGCGGGCTGCGGCTGCGCGAAGGCCAGCCCGGTGGCGCGCAGCGAGGCCGCGGTCAGGCCGCCGAGGATCAGCGTGCGGCGCACAGTTCCTTCACCGCGGCTTCGAGCACGGCGCTGCGCTGGGCTTCGTCGGGCAGCGCGGCCAGTGCGTGGGCGAGCGCGGCCAGCGCGGGGTCGCCGGCGGCGGCATAGGCCTGGCCCGCGGCTGCGACGCTGGCGTAGCGCGAGGGCGCCATCTGCTCGCAGGCGCTGCTGCCCTTGCCGAAGAGCAGGGTCGATCGGGGACCGGCCGCGGCCGCACCCGCGGCGCCGGAAGCGGCGCGCTCCGCCGCCGGGAACGCGCGCGAAGCGACGAGCCGGCGCGCTTCGTCGGCCGGGTAGCCGGCGTCGCGCAGTTCGGCCAGTTGCTGGGCGAGCGTTGGCTGCGGCGGCGAGAGCAGGTCGTGGGTGCGCATCCACAGGCCGACCACGAGGCCGCCGATGCAGGCCAGCCCGAGCGCCGTGGAGCGCCAAGCGGCCGCCTTCGCCGCCGCCGCGGCCACTTCCGGCGCCTGCCCCTTGGCCTGCGCGGCCGGCAGCACCACCGACCCGATCAGCGCGGCCAGGGCGCCCACCACCAGGGCCACCGCCGGCGCGGCCGACAAGCCCAGCAGCAGGCCCAGCAGCAGCCCGATGCTCGCACCGGCGAACACCTGCGCCTTCAGCATGGATGTGGTCCTCCCCCTTGTTATCGGGCCATGTTGCCATAGCCGCGACGCAGGGGCCAGCGGCGCAGGCTCAGCCGCCGATGTAGTGCATCTCGACGCGCCGCTCGCCCGCTTCGGCCGGCGCCTGCTGCGCGCCGCGCAGCTCCGAATAACGGTCGTCGCGGTCGCCCCAGACGGCACCCACGGCGGCGGCGATCTGCTCGTCGGTCGCGTCGCCGCGCAGCAGGGCGCGCAGGTCGTGGCCGCGGCTGGCGAACAGGCACAGGAAGAGTTTGCCCTCGGTCGACAGGCGGGCGCGGTTGCAGTCGCGGCAGAAGGCGCGCGTGACGCTGCTGATGAAGCCGACCTCGCCGCCGCCGTCGCGGTAGCGCCAGCGTTCGGCCGTCTCGCCCGGCGCGCTGGGCTCCAGCGGCTCGAGCGGGAAGGCCGCCGCCAGCCGCTGCTGCACCTCGGCCGAAGGCAGCACCTCGTCCATGCGCCAGCCGTTGGTGGCGCCGACGTCCATGTACTCGATGAAGCGCAGGATCGCGCGCGCGCCGTAGCGTTCGCGCACGTGGCGCGCCAGCGGCACGATCTCGTGCTCGTTGGTGCCGCGCTTGACGACCATGTTGATCTTCACCGGCCCGAAGCCGGCGGCGAGCGCCGCGTCGATGCCTTCCAGCACGTCGGCCACCGGGAAGTCGACGTCGTTCATGCGCCGGAAGGTGGCGTCGTCGAGCGCGTCCAGGCTCACCGTCACTCGCTTCAAGCCCGCCTCGCGCAGCGCGCGCGCCTTGCGCGCCAGCAGCGACCCGTTGGTGGTGAGCGTGATGTCCAGCGGCGCGCCGTCGGCCGTCTTGAGCGTGGCCAGCTGCGCGACCAGCACCTCCAGGTGCTTGCGCATCAGCGGCTCGCCGCCGGTGAGGCGAAGCTTCTGCACCCCGTGGGCGATGAAGATGCGCGCGACGCGCGTGATCTCCTCGAAGCTGAGCAGCGACTCGTGCGGCAGGAAGCGGTAGTCGCGGTCGAACACTTCCTTGGGCATGCAGTAGCTGCAGCGGAAGTTGCAGCGGTCGGTGACCGAGATGCGCAGGTCGCGCAGCGGCCGGCCGAGCCGGTCGGACAGCAGGCCCGAAGGAGGCGCCGCCTGCACCGGCACGCGCATCGGCGTGGCGGCGTAGCGCAGGTCGGCCAGCGGAATGACGGTTTCGCCCATGGAGGGCGGATTGTGCCGCCCCCGCGACGCCCGCTAGGGGCGCGGGGTCGCTTCGGCGGCCGGCAGCGCGGCCACGGCGGCGCGGCGGGCGCCGTTGAAGCGCTTGGCCCAGTAGGCTTCGCGCATGTCCTCGATGCGCACCTCGGAGCCGGTGCGCGGCGAGTGGATGAACTTGCCGTCGCCCACGTAGATGCCCACGTGCGAGAAGGCGCGCTTCATGGTGTTGAAGAACACCAGGTCGCCCGGCTTGAGCTCTTCCTTCCTGACCACCGCAAGCGCGCGGTCCTGCGCCTGCTGGTCGGCGCGGCGCGGCAGCACCAGGCCCAGGCTCATCTCGAAGACGTGGCGCGTGAAGCCGCTGCAGTCGAAGCCCTGGTCGGACTGGCCGCCGCGGCGGTAGGGCACGCCGATGAAGTTCATCGCCGCCATCACCAGGTCGGACGCGGTGTCGCGCACCTGGCGCACGAAGGCGTTGGTCTCGGCCTCGGCCGGCAGCAGGCCCTTGTCCTGCAGCAACTGCAGCACGGCATCTCCGCCGGTGGCGCCGGCGGGGCCGTCGGGTGCCGCGTGCACGCCCAGGGCCGCACCGGCCAGGGCCAGGCAGCACAGGATCCTTCGGGGGGCTATTCGGGCAACCATGAACCCGACGAGGATAGGGGGGTGGGCACTATGGTGTCAACGCGGATGACCCTGCACCATCGCCCGCATTTCGCCCCTTTCAACGGGGCGCCGTTTACGAATGGAAACCATGTTCAAGGCCATCCTGCTGGAAAAGGGCGACGCCGGGTTCTCGGCCGGCATCGCGCAGATCGACGAATCCCGCCTGCCTGCCGGCGACGTGCTGGTGCGGCCCGAGTACTCCACCCTCAACTACAAGGACGCGCTGGCGCTCACGAACAAGTCGCCGGTGGTGCGCGTCTGGCCCATGGTGCCGGGCATCGACGGCGCCGGCACCGTGCTCGAGAGCAGCCACCCGGCCTGGAAGGCAGGCGACCGCTTCGTGCACGACGGCTGGGGTGTCGGCGAGACCCACTGGGGCTGCCTGGCCGAACGCGCCCGGCTCAAGGGCGACTGGCTGGTGAAGCTGCCGGCCGCCTTCACGCCGCGCCAGGCCATGGCCATCGGCACCGCGGGCTACACCGCGATGCTGTGCGTGCTGGCGCTCGAAGCCCACGGCGTGAAGCCGGGCGACGGCGACGTGCTCGTCACCGGCGCCACCGGCGGCGTGGGCAGCATCGCGACCGCGCTGCTGTCGAAGCTGGGCCACCGCGTCACCGCCGCCACCGGCAAGACTTCCGAAGCCGACTGGTTGAAGCGCCTGGGTGCCACTGCGGTGGTGGACCGCGCCGAGTTCGCCGCCGCCGGCAAGCCATTGCAGAAGGAGCGCTGGGCTGCGGTGGTCGACGCGGTCGGCAGCCACACGCTGGCCAACGCGCTGGCGCAGGTGCGCTACGGCGGCGTGGTCGCCGCCTGCGGCCTGGCGCAGGGCATGGACCTGCCGGCCAGCGTGGCGCCGTTCATCCTGCGCGGCGTCACGCTCGCCGGCATCGACAGCGTCATGGCCCCGGCCGCGAAGCGCCAGCAGGCGTGGGACCGGCTGGCCCGCGACCTCGACCCCGCGCTGCTGGAAAGCATCGTCGAGGAGATCCCGCTCGAGGCCGCCGTCGCGCGCGCGGCCGACTTGATGCAGGGCAAGGTGCGGGGGCGGCTCGTGGTCAGGATCTCGGGCTGAGTCAGGCGCTCGTCAGCGCCTGACCTCCCAATCGCCGCCCAAGCGCGATACACGATTCAAGGAGACATGCGATGGCGAGCTATGCTGACTTCCACCGTCTTTCGCTGGAAGACCGCGACGCGTTCTGGGCCGAACAGGCCCGGCTGATCGACTGGCACAAGCCCTTCACGCAGGTCTGCGACTACAGCCGGCCGCCGTTCGCGAACTGGTTCGTCGGCGGCGAGACCAACCTGTGCCACAACGCGGTCGACCGCCATCTGGCGGCGCGGGCCGACCAGAACGCGCTCATCTTCGTCTCCACCGAGACGAACCAGGAACGCACCTACAGCTTCCGCGAACTGCACGCCGAGGTGCAGCGCATGGCCGCGACGCTGAAGGACCTGGGCGTCAAGAAGGGCGACCGCGTCCTCGTCTACATGCCGATGATCCCCGAGGCCGCGTTCGCCATGCTCGCCTGCACGCGCATCGGCGCGCTGCACTCGGTGGTGTTCGGCGGCTTCGCCAGCGTCAGCCTCGCCAGCCGCATCGACGACGCCGGGCCCACCGTCATCGTGAGCGCCGACGCAGGCAGCCGCGGCGGCAAGGTCGTGCCCTACAAGCCGCTGCTGGACGAGGCCATCAAGCTGGCCAGCCACAAGCCGGCCAAGGTGCTGATGGTCGACCGCGGCCTCGCCGCCTTCGACCGCGTGGCCGGGCGCGACGAGGACTACGCCGCCTGGCGCGAGCGCCACTACCGCACCGCGGTGCCCTGCGAGTGGGTCGAATCCACCCACCCGAGCTACACGCTCTACACCAGCGGCACCACCGGCAAGCCGAAAGGCGTGCAGCGCGACACCGGCGGCTACGCGGTGGCGCTGGCCGCGAGCATGAAGCACATCTTCCTGGGCAACCCGGGCGAGACCTACTTCAGCACCAGCGACATCGGCTGGGTCGTCGGCCACAGCTACATCATCTACGGCCCGCTGATCGCGGGCATGGCGACCATCATGTACGAGGGCCTGCCGATCCGCCCCGACGCCGCCATCTGGTGGAGCCTGGTCGAGAAGTACAAGGTCACCTCCATGTTCTCGGCCCCCACCGCGGTGCGGGTGCTCAAGAAGCAGGACCCGGCGGCGCTGAGGAAGCACGACCTCTCGAGCCTGCGCGCACTCTTCCTGGCCGGCGAGCCGCTGGACGAGCCCACCGCCAAGTGGATCGCCGAGAGCCTGGGCAAGCCCATCGTCGACAACTACTGGCAGACCGAGACCGGCTGGCCCATCCTCACCATCTGCAATGGCGTGGAGAAGGCGCCTTCGAAGTTCGGCTCGCCGGGCAAGGCGGTCTACGGCTACGACGTCAAGCTCATCGACGAGCACACCGGCGAGGAACTCACGGGCCACCACCAGAAGGGCGTGGTCGCCATCGAAGGACCGCTGCCCCCGGGCTGCATGCAGACCGTCTGGCGCGACGACGAGCGCTTCGTGAAGACCTACTGGAGCAGCATTCCCGGCCGCCAGCTCTACAGCACCTTCGACTGGGGCATCCGCGACGAGGACGGCTACTTCTTCATCCTCGGCCGCACCGACGACGTGATCAACGTCGCCGGCCACCGGCTGGGCACGCGCGAGATCGAGGAGAGCATCTCCAGCCACCCCAACGTGGCCGAGGTGGCGGTGGTCGGCGTGGCCGACCAGCTCAAGGGCCAGGTGGCGATGGCCTTCGCGGTGCTGAAGGACCCTTCGAAGGCCGGCACGCCGGAAGCGGCGCTGAAGCACGAAGGCGAGATCATGAAGCTGGTCGACGACCAGCTGGGCGCGGTCGCGCGGCCGGCGCGCGTGCGCTTCGTGAGCACGCTGCCGAAGACGCGTTCGGGCAAGCTGCTGCGGCGCGCGATCCAGGCCGTCTGCGAGCGGCGCGACCCGGGCGACCTGACGACGATCGAAGACCCCACGGCGCTGCAGCAGATCAAGGACCTGGTCGGCTGACCGCGGCCGGTCGCCCCGAAGCGGCCGTTCGTCGCACGACAGGTGGCTGGCGCGCGGGCCGGCACTAGCATCGCTGCCCTCTGTTCACAGCGATGCCGGGCGCGCCCCGGCGCACGCCCATGACACTTGCCGCCACTTTCCGCCGCGCCGCGCTGATCTGCGCCGCGCTGGCCTTCACCTGGCCCGCCTGGGCCCAGTCTCCGGCCAAGCCGAGGATCGAGAAGGCCGCCGACCTGCCGCGCTTCACCTACCCGGTGAGCGGCAAGCTGGAAGACATCGTGCGCCAGCCCGAGCGCTTCGCGCCGCTGGCCGCCGCGCTGCGGCGCGACGCCGAGTCGGTGCTCGAAGGCTACGAGATCGCCGACAAGTCCACCCGCCGCGGCCTGCTCGGCCAGCTGGCGGTGCTGGACTTCCTGGACGGCCGCTGGGACGCCGCCGTGGCGCGCGCCGAGGAGGCGCGCGCGCTGGAGGACAAGCCTGCCGAGAAGCTGCTTTCCGGCCTGCGGCTGCGCGTGATGGCGCAGGCGGCCAAGGCCACCGGCGCCGCCGGCGGCGAGGCCTTCGCGAAGGCGGTCGCCGAAGGGCTGAGGCAGGCGCTGGAGCCGCTGCCCTTCGAGACCATCGCCAACGACGTGCGCGAACTCAAGCTGCGTTCGGAAATCGCCAGCGAGGCGCTGGTGCTGGGCTCCGTGCGCGAAGTGATGCAGCCCATCGCCAGCCGCACCGGCACGCTGAGCTCGGAGTTCGCGCCCGGCCTCGTCAACGCGCGCTTCGCGCTCCAGGCGCTGCTGCCGCTGAAGCAGACCTTCGCCGCCACCTTCAGCGCCTACCTGGACGCGCACAAGGTGGTGAAGGCCGACATCTGGGCCGCCCGCGACGTCACGCTGGAGCCCGGGCGCGGCCTCGCGCCGGTGCGCATCGCCGTCTGGGACAGCGGCGTCGACACCGCGCTCTTCAAGGGCCAGGTGGCCACCGGCCGCGACGGCCGGCCGCTGCTCATCGCCTACGACCGCTTCTCGCGCCCGGCCCAAGGCCTGCTGTCGCCGCTGACGCCCGAGGTGAAGGCGCGCGCGAAGCTGATGACGGCGCGCACCAAGGGCTTCTCGGACCTGCAGTCCAACATCGACAGCCCCGAGGCTTCGGAGGTCAAGCGCTGGCTGTCCTCGCTGGCGCCGGCCGATTACCGCAAGGCGATGGAGGAGCTGTCCCTGGTCGGCAACTACGAGCACGGCACCCACGTGGCCGGCATCGCGCTCGCCGGCAACCCCTACGCGCGGCTGGTGGTGGCGCGGCTCGAGTACGACTGGCACCTGCAGCCCGACCCCTGTCCGTCGAAGGCGCAGGCGCTGCGCGATGCAGCCGCGGCGCGCCGCACCGTGGCCTTCCTGAAGGCGCAGCGGGTGCGGGTGGTCAACATGAGCTGGGGCGGCGACGTGAAGGGCATCGAGTCGGCGCTCGAGCAATGCGGCATCGGCAAGACGCCGGAAGCGCGCAAGACCGCGGCACGCGAGATGTTCGAGATCCAGAAGACGGCGCTCACCGAGGCCTTCGCCTCGGCGCCGGAGATCCTGTTCGTCACCGCCGCCGGCAACAGCAACGAGGACCCGGACTTCGTCGAGGACATCCCGGCGGCGATCGTGCTGCCCAACCTGCTGACCGTGGGCGCGGTGGACCTGGCCGGCGACGAGGCCAGCTTCACCAGCTACGGCAAGGTCGTGAAGGTGCACGCCAACGGCTACCAGGTCGAAAGCTTCCTGCCCGGCGGCGCGCGGGTCGCGCTCTCGGGCACCTCGATGGCCGCACCGCAGGTCGCCAACCTGGCGGCCAAGCTGCTGGCCGTGAACCCGAAGCTCACGCCGACCGACCTGGTGCGCATCATCGAAGGCACGGCCGAGCGCACCGCCGACGGCCGGCGCAACCTGATCAACCCCCGGAAGGCGGTCGCCGCGGCGCAGCCGTAGGCGTTGCGCCTCGGGAAAGTCCGCTCCCCCTTTCCGGGGGGGCCGCCAGGGCGATGGCGGCGCGTGCCGGGGGCCGCCAGACTGCCCGGCCATGTCGACCCTGGAGCAGGACATGGCCCTCACGAGACGCAGTTTCCTGGCCGCCGCCGTTGCCGGCGCGGCCTTCCCCGCGGCGGCGAAGCCGGCGCTGATGCTGGCGCGCGAAGCCGGCCCCGGCCTCGACCCCGCCGGCTGGCTGGTGAGCGAGAAGTACGACGGCGCGCGCGCGGTCTGGGACGGCCGCGCGCTCGTCTTCAGGAGCGGCCTGCCGGTGCACGCGCCGGCCTGGTTCACCGCCGCGCTGCCGCGCGAGCCGCTGGACGGCGAACTGTGGCTGGGCCGCGGCCGCTTTGAGGCGCTGGCCGGCAGCGTGCGCAAGGCGCAGCCGGTGGACGCCGAATGGCGCGCCGTACGCTACATGGTGTTCGACCTGCCCGGTGCGGCCGGCACCTTTGCCGAACGCGCGCAGCGCATCGGTGCGCTCGCGGCGGCGCACGCGGGGTCGCCGATGGTCGCGGTGGCGCAGGACACGCTGCCCGACCGCGCGGCGCTGCAGCGGCGGCTGGCCGACGTGGTGGCGGGCGGCGGCGAAGGCCTGGTGCTGCACCGCGCCGCTTCGCCCTGGCATGCCGGGCGCAGCGACGACCTGCTGAAGCTCAAGCCGCTGGCCGACGCCGAAGCGGTGGTGGTGGGCACGGTGGCCGGCCGCGGCCGGCTCGAAGGCCGCATGGGCGCGCTGCGCGTGCGCGGCGAAGACGGAATCGAATTCCTCATCGGCACCGGTTTCAGCGACGCGCAGCGCGCCGACCCGCCACCGGCCGGCACGCTCGTCACCTACAGCCACCGCGGCTTCACCGCGCAGGGCGTGCCGCGTTTCGCCAGCTTCCTGCGCGTGCGTCCGCTCTGACACCTTGGCGACAGTGGGGCCACGGGTGACGCCGGTGGACGCGCGCCGAAGGCGGGCCGTATAAGGCGCGCACGGCGCAGCCCCACAAGCGCCGACCGTGGAGACATTCCCGATGACGACCCAGCGCCCTGGCGGCCGCCTGCTTGCCGCCGCCCTCCTGCCCCTGGCCTTCGTGCCGGCCGCCCTGGCCGCCGGCACCGGCGTGCGCGAAAGCGCCGTCGACCCCGCGGCCGGCATCTTCCCGAGCAACGCCTACACGGTGTTCGACGGCACCCAGCGCACCTTGAAGCGCGTGAACCTGCCCAAGCCGGACTGCACGGTGCAGGTCACCGACTGCCAGGACGTCGACACGCTCAACCAGCTCGACGGCTTCTCCACCCAGCCGCGCATCACGGTGCCCTTCGACGGCGACATCGACCCCGCCAGCGTCACCAGCGACACCGTCTTCCTGGTCAACCTGGGCGACACCTTCACCTTCGAAGGTGCGGGCCAGCGCGTGGGCATCAACCAGGTGTTCTGGGACCCGGAGACGAAGACGCTCGCGGTCCAGAGCGACCAGCTGCTGCGCCAGCACTCGCGCTACCTGCTCGTCGTCACCGACGGCGTGCGCGATGCTTCCGGGGCCAAGATCCGCGCCCGCGAATCGGTCGAGGGCGCGCTGGCCAAGGCCCTGCGCGGCCACGAGTACGGCCGCGAGCTGCGCGACGCGCTCGCCAGCCTGCGCGGGATGCGCGCGCGTGTCGCCGGTGCCAGCGTGTTCACCACCCAGAGCATCACGCCCGACCTGGAGAAGATCAACCGCGTCATCAAGCATTCGAAGCCGGCGCCGGTGGACTTCGTCATCGGCCAGAAGGGCGGCGCCGCGGTGCGCGCGCTGTTCCCGATCGCCTCGCTCGCGGGCATCCAGTTCAACCGCCAGACCGGCACCGCGCCCAGCTTCACGTCCAGCTTCCTGCCCACGCCGGCGCTCGGCGTGGTGCCGGGCTCGATCTCCTCGGTGGCCTACGGCCGCTTCGCGTCGCCGAACTACGAGACGCCGCAGATGATGATCCCGGCCACCGGCACGCTGACCGGCATGCCGAAGCCGCAGGGCAGCAACGGGCTCATCGTCCAGGTCTTCCTGCCTTCGAGCCCCAAGCCGGCCGCGGGCTGGCCGGTGGCGATCTTCGGCCACGGCTTCACCGACAGCATGTACGGCGCGCCCTGGGCGGTGGCCTCGGTGCTGGCCAGCCGCGGGCTGGCGACGGTGTCGATCAACGTCGTCGGCCACGGCGGCGGCGCGCTCGGCAACCTGGCCGTGCTGCCGGCCGCCGGCGGCGACCCGGTGGTGGTGCCGGCGGGCGGCCGCGGCGTCGACCAGGACGGCAACGGCACGATCGACTCCACCGAAGGGGTCGGTGTCGCCGACGTCACCAGCGTCATCTCCAGCCGCGACGGCCTGCGCCAGACGGTGATCGACCTGATGCAGCTGGTGCGCCAGATCGAGGCCGGCGTCGACATCGACGGCGACGGCAGCGTCGACCTCGACGCCTCGCACATCACCTACGCCGGCCAATCCTTCGGCGGCATCTACGGCACCATCTTCATGGCCACCGAGCCGAACCTGAAGGCCGGCGTGCCGAACGTGCCGGGCGGATCGATCCCCGAGATCGCCCGCCTGAGCCCGAGCTTCCGGCCGCTGGTGGCCATTTTGCTGGCGTCGCACCAGCCGCCGCTGCTGAACCTGCCGCCGCTGCCCGGCGTGCCGTTCCCGTTGAACCTGGTCTTCAACGAGAACATCCCGCTGCGTGACCAGCCGCCGCTGGTGAACGCGGTGCCCGGCGCGGCGGCGATCCAGCAGTCGATGGACCGCGCGCAGTGGGCGCAGCAGGCGGGCAACCCGGTGGCCTACGCCGAGTTCATCCGCAAGCGGCCGCTCGGCGGCCAGGCGGCCAAGCCGGTGATCGTGCAGTTCGCCAAGGGCGACCAGACGGTGCCCAACCCGACCGCCAGCGCGCTGCTGCGCGCCGGCGACCTGGCCGACCGCGCCACCTACTTCCGCAACGACCTGGCCTGGGCGGCCAACAATGCGGTGCCAAAGAACCCGCACACGTTCCTGACCAACATCTCGAACGCGGCGGCCGCGTCCTACGCGGTCGCGGCGCAGACGCAGATGGCCACCTTCCTGGCCAGCGATGGGGCCACGGTCATCGACCCCGACGGCGCCGGGCCCTTCTTCGAGGTGCCCATCGCCGGCCCGCTGCCGGAGGTGCTGAACTTCATCCCCTGAAGCGCAGCCCGCTGGGGAGTGCCGGGGCGCCGGCAGCGTGCTACAAGCGCTGCCGATGCCCCGCACCCTGATCCTCTTCGCCGCGCTGGCGCTCAGCGCGGCGGCCGCCGGCGCCGCGCCGGTGGAGGAAGTGCTGTCGGTGCCGGTGGAAGTGGCCGACATCCTGGGCCGGCCGGTGAGCCAGCCCATCGTCGTCACCCTCACGGTGGACGATGCGGTGCCGGCGCCGCGGCCGCTGCTGCTCATCAGCCACGGCCGGCCGCCCGACGCGGCCGAGCGCGCGTCCATGGGCCGCAGCTTCTACGCCGAGCAGGCGAACTGGTTCGCGCGCCTGGGCTTCGCCGTCGCGGTGCCGGTGCGCGTGGGCTACGGGCCGAGCGGCGGGCCCGACGTGGAGAACGCCGGCGCCTGCCAGAACATGCAACACCGCGCGGTCTTCGACGCCGCGGCGCGCCAGGGGCTGGCGGTGATCGAGGTGCTGCGCCGGCGGCCCGACATCGCGCCCGACCGCACGGTGATCCTGGGCCAGTCGGTCGGCGGCGCGGCCACGGTGGCGCTGGCGGCGCTGAAGCCGCCGGGCGTGGTGGCGGCGATCAACTTTGCCGGCGGCGGCGGCGGCAACCCGAAGACGCGCCCGCAGGACCCCTGCAGCCCCTGGGCGCTGGCGCAGGCCTTCGCCGACTACGGCCGCAGCGCGCGCATCCCGATGCTGTGGATCTACACCGAGAACGACCGCTTCTTCGGTGCCCGCGTGCCCTTCGAGTGGTTCGACGAGTTCACGCTCGTGGGCGGCAACGCCGACTTCCTGCGCCTGCTGCCCTTCGGCGAGGACGGCCACAACCTCTTCCGGCTGGGCCTGCCGGTGTGGAAGCCGCACGTGCTGGGCTTCCTGCGCGCGCACGGTTTCCCCGGCCTGGCGGAGCCGCCGGCGCGCTGAAGCCGCGCCGGCGGCTACAGCGCTTCGCTCGCGAAGTCGGCCAGGCGCGAACGCTCGCCGCGCGCCAGCATCACGTGGCCGCCGTGCGGCCAGCCCTTGAAGCGGTCGACCGCGTAGGTCAGGCCCGAGCTGCCTTCGGTGAGGTAGGGCGTGTCGATCTGCGCCAGGTTGCCCAGGCAGACGATCTTGGTGCCCGGGCCGGCGCGCGTGATGAGCGTCTTCATCTGCTTGGGCGTCAGGTTCTGCGCCTCGTCGATCAGCACGTATTTGTTCAAGAAGGTGCGCCCGCGCATGAAGTTCAGGCTCTTGATCTTGATCTTCGCGCGCACCAGGTCGTTGGTGGCGGCACGGCCCCAGTCGCCGGCGCTGGCGTCGCTGCGCGCCAGCACCTCCAGGTTGTCGTCGAGCGCGCCCATCCACGGGCCCATCTTCTCTTCCTCGTTGCCGGGCAGGAAGCCGATGTCGTCGCCCAGCGGCACCGTCACGCGGGTGACGATGATCTCGCTGTAGCGGCGCTCGTCGAGCACCTGGCTCAGGCCGGCAGCCAGCGTCATCAGCGTCTTGCCGGTGCCCGCGGTGCCGGTGAGGGTGATGAAGTCGCACTCGGGGTCCATCAGCAGGTTGAGCGCGAAGTTCTGTTCCCGGTTGCGCGCCGTCACGCCCCAGACCGCGTTCTTGCCGTGCGTGTAGTCGCGTAGCGTCTTCAGCACCGCGGTCTTGCCGGTGATCTCGGTGACGCGCGCGTACAGCGGCGCCGCGCCCGGGGTCTCGAGGAAGACGAACTGGTTGATCAGCAGCGCCGGCACCAGCGGGCCGCTGATGCGGTAGAAGGTGTGGCCGCCCTGCTGCCAGCTTTCCATCGTCTTGCCGTGGCGGTCCCAGAAGTCCGAAGGCAGCGGCAGCACGCCGGTATAGAGCAGGTCGACGTCTTCGAGCGTCTTGTCGTTGAGGTAGTCCTCGGCGGCCAGGCCGAGCGCGCGCGCCTTCACGCGCATGTTGATGTCCTTGGACACCAGCACCACCTCGCGCCCCGGGTGCTGCTCGCGCAGGCTCTGCACCACGCCCAGGATCTGGTTGTCGGCCTTGCCCTGCGGCAGGCCGGCAGGCAGCTTCACGTCGAGCAGGGTGGTCTGGAAGAAGAGCTTGCCGCCCGCTTCGCGGTGGCCGGTCTTGGCCAGCAGGATGCCTTCGCGCGGGTCGGCCGGCAGGCCGGCACCGTTCTTGAACGAGGCCAGCGCGTCGAGGTCGCGGCTGACCTGGCGCGCATTGCGCGCCACCTCGCTCATGCCCTTCTTGTGGTTGTCCAGTTCCTCCAGCGTGATCATCGGCAGGTAGACGTCGTGCTCCTCGAAGCGGAAGAGCGACGTCGGGTCGTGCATGAGCACGTTGGTGTCCAGCACGAAGAGCTTGGCCGGTTCGCCGTTGCGCGGTGTGCGCGCGCGCGGCTTCGGGGCCGCGGCGGGCGCTGCGGCCGCTTCGGCCGGTGCGGCCGGGCGGGCTTCGGCGCGTGCCTTCGGCGGCGCCTCGGGCCGCGCCGCCACCGCGCTGCCGCCGTCGTCGAGCGCCAGCGTCGCGGGCGCCGCTTCGGCGTGGTGCGGCAGCGGGCGTTTGGCGGGCTTGGGCGCGGCCTGGGATTCGAAATCGGCGGCCGCGAGCAGCGCGGCCTTCTTCGCGGGGGGCTTGGGCAGGGGCATCAGCGGGAAACGCGGTTCATCAAAGACAAAAGCCGCCGGCTGGGCCGGGCGGCTTTCGGGGGGACGCGGCGGGAGAGCAGGGCGATCTCAGGCTGCCTTCTTGAGCGCCTTCACGGCCTTGAGCACCTCGTCGACGTGGCCGGCGACCTTGATGCCGCGCCATTCGGCCCGCAGCACGCCTTCGGCGTCGATGAGGAATGTGCTGCGCTCGATGCCCTTCACCTTCTTGCCGTACATGATCTTGTTCTTGACCACGCCGAACATGTGGCAGAGCTTCTCTTCGGTGTCGGCGATCAGCTCGAAGGGCAGTTCGAGGTTCTGCTTGAACTTCTCGTGGCTGACCAGGTTGTCGCGCGAGACGCCGAAGACGACGGCGCCCGCCTTCAGGAAGTCCTTGTGGCGGTCGCGGAACTGCATCGCCTCGGTGGTGCAGCCGGGGGTGGCGTCCTTCGGGTAGAAATACAGCACCACGGCATGCCCCAGGTTGCTCTGCGGCGTGAACTTCACGCCGCTGGTGGCGACGGCCTCGAATTCCGGGATGGGCTTGTTGATGACAGGCGTCATGGAAGGTTGTCTCGGAAGGGCGGGTGGCCGGAAGCCGGCGCAATCGCGAGATTATAAATCGCCCTCACCGGTCGCCCGCGTCCCCCATGAGCAGGGCGGCCACGACACGCCGCCCTTCGCTGACCAGCACGTTGTAGGTACGGCAGGCCGCCGCGGTGTCCATGGTCTCGAATCCGATGCGGCGCTCGATCAGCACCCGCAGCAGCGAAGGGTGCGGGAAGCGCAGGCGCGCGCCGCTGCCGTAGATGACCACGTCGGGCGCGAGCGCGGCCACCGGCTCGAAGTGCGCGGCTTCCAGCGGCAGGGCGCCGGCCCAGACCTGCACCTCGCCCTGCCAGGGCACCAGCACGCTGGTGGCGAAGGCCGAGGCGCCGACCCACAGGCGGCCGGGCTCCTGGCGCGTGATCACGTTGGTGCCGGGCAGGGTGTCGGGCTGGAACTTCATGCGTGGATAATTCTAGGTTCCGCCGCCCGAAGACCCCTCCTGCCGTGAAGCCGATCGCCAAGTCCAGCAAGCTCGCCAACGTCGGCTACGACATCCGCGGCCCCGTGCTCGACAAGGCACGCCAGATGGAGGACGAGGGCCACAAGATCATCAAGCTCAACATCGGCAACGTGGCCGCCTTCGGGCTCATGCCGCCGGACGAGATCGTGCAGGACATGATCCGCAACCTGCCTTCGCAGGTGGCCGCCGGCTACACCGACAGCAAGGGCCTGTTCGCGCCGCGCAAGTCGGTCGTGCACTACACGCAGGAAAAGGGCGTCGCCGGGGTGACGGTGGACGACGTCTACCTGGGCAACGGCGCCTCCGAGCTCATCGCGATGAGCATGAACGCGCTGCTCGACGCCGGCGACGAGGTGCTGATCCCCAGCCCCGACTACCCGCTGCACACCGCGGTGGTGTCGCTCTCCGGCGGCACGCCGGTGCACTACCGCTGCGACGAAGGCTCGGGCTGGCTGCCGGACCTGGCCGACATCCGCGCCAAGGTGACGCCGCGCACCAAGGCCATCGTCGTCATCAACCCGAACAATCCCACCGGCGCGCTCTACCCGGACGACCTGCTGAAGGACCTGGTGGAAATCGCGCGCCAGCACCAGCTCATCGTCTTCGCTGACGAGATCTACGACAAGACGCTCTACGACGGCAACACGCACACCAGCATCGCCAGCCTGGCCGACGACGTGCTCTGCGTCACCTTCAACGGCCTGTCGAAGAACTACCGCAGCTGCGGCTACCGCGCCGGCTGGATGGTGGTCTCGGGCGACAAGCGGCATGCGCGCGACTACATCGAAGGCCTGAACATGCTGGCCAGTATGCGGCTGTGCGCCAACACGCCCGGCCAGCTGGCGATCCAGACCGCGCTCGGCGGCTACCAGAGCATCAAGGACCTCGTCGCGCCCACCGGCCGGCTGTGCCGCCAGCGCGACCTGGCCTACTCGATGCTCACGCAGATCCCGGGCGTCAGCGTCGTCAAGCCGAAGGCGGCGCTGTACATGTTCCCCCGGCTCGACCCGAAGATGTACCCGATCGCCGACGACCAGCAGTTCGCCTACGAGCTGCTGGACGAGGAGAAGGTGCTCATCGTCCAGGGCACCGGCTTCAACTGGCCCGACCCCGACCACTTCCGCCTCGTCTTCCTGCCGAATTCGGACGACCTGACCGAAGCCATCGGCCGCATCGAGCGTTTCCTCGCCCACTACCGCAAGCGCCACTCAGTATGACAACACGCAGTGTTGCGGCGGAGACTCATGTCGCCCAGCGACGTGACGTCGAAGCCAAGCCCATCCACGTCGGCCTGCTCGGCATCGGCACCGTCGGCAGCGGCACCTTCAAGGTGCTGCAGCGCAACCAGGAAGAGATCCGCCGCCGGGCGGGGCGCGAGATCCGCATCACCACCGTGGCCGACCTGGACACGGCGCGTGCGAAGGCCGTGGTCGGCGACCAGGCCCGGGTGGTGAACGACGCGCGGGCGGTGATCGCCGACCCCTCGATCGACATCGTCGTCGAGCTCATCGGCGGCTACGGCATCGCGAAGGCACTGGTGCTGGAAGCGATCGCGGCCGGCAAGCACGTGGTCACGGCCAACAAGGCGCTGCTGGCGGTGCACGGCAGCGAGATCTTCGCCGCGGCGCGCG
>CAYVXO010000014.1:0-44846 GCA_964454485.1 uncultured Rubrivivax sp. | reverse complement strand
CTCGCTCATGCCGGCCAGCAGCAGGCGCTGGCGTGCGGCGGCAATCAGCCCGGCATCGCCCGCGGCGAAGCGCCTGACGGCCAGGTATTCCTCCTGCGCCGCCACCCACTCAGGCACGTAGAGCTCGGCGAAGGCTTGGCCCGCGCGCACGCGATCGAGCGTGGCTCGCACATGCAGCTTTTCAATGTAGCCCATCGCGCGGGCCTGCACCACCGACTGATCGCGCTCGTTCCACGCGATGCTGCCGACCGCGCTCACCATGGGCTGCAGCACGCCTTCGACCACCTCGGCCGTGCGAACGCCGAGGTTCTGCTGGATGCGCGGGCTCACCGTGACCGTGCCCTGGTCGTCGCCGCCGGCGCCGCCGTAGACCGGCACCAGCATCATGTCCATGAAGGGCGACTTCGCCGGCGCGTCGAAGCGCTTCCCCGGCACCATAGGGTCGTGGTAGTAGAGGACGGGCTTGCCCGTGGCCGGGTCGACATCGCCAGCCTTGATGCCAGACTTGATGTGGCGTCGCGTCGCCGCCTCGCCGGCTGCGATGCTGCTGGTAGGGTCTTCTGCAGGCGGCGAGCCGGATGCAGTGGCCGCTCCAGCGCCAGCCTGGCCCGTGCCACGGTGCATGCCGACCTGGTAAGCCGCAAAGCCCGCCGCGGCCAGCGCGACGGCCACGACGGCCGTCCACAAGGTGAATCGGGTGTTCATCGTGCCGCCTCCGGCTTGGCTTGGGCGCCGCCGTGGGACGGCAGCAGATAGTTCAGTTGAGCCCAGACCCGGGCCCTGTCCATCTCGATGCGCAGGCGCTCCATGCGCAGGTCCACTTCGCTGCGGCGCGCGTCGAGCACGGCCGGCAACGGACCGGTGCCGCTGCGGTAGGCCACCAGCGCGGCTTCGCTGCGCTGGGTAGCCAGCGGCAGCAGCGAAGCGTCGTAGCGACGCAATCGGTCCTCGTGGCTGCGCCACTCCTGAAGCATCGCGCGCACCTCGGCCTCGTGGGCGCGCTGCAGTTCCTCGCGACGGGCCCGCGCCTCGTCGATGCCGGCCAGCCGCGCCGCGAGTTCGCGGTCCTGCCGGTTCTTCTGGTCCCACTGCAGCGGCACCGACAGATTGATCGACACCATGTTGGAGTAGGCCGGGCCACGCTGGCTGACCATCAGCTCGACGCTCCAGTCCGACGATCGCGCGGCACGCGCCACGGCGGCGTCGCTGTCGGCGATGGCCTCCTGCTGCGCTGCAGCGGCGATCTGGGGGTGCTGGCTCAAGTGCTCCGCCAGGGCGCCTTCGGTCCATGCCGGCAGCGTGAGCGCAGGACGCGCCGCCAACGGCAGCCGCGCGCCTTCACCCACCCACCGCTCCAGCTGGGTGGTCGCGACCGCGATCTGGCGCTCTGCCTGTGCCAGCCCGTCGCGCAGCTGCTCGACCGATCCCCGCGCGGCGAAGACCTCGGCCTGCGAGCCCTTGCCGCTGCGGTACAGCGTCTCGGCAGCCTGGACCTGGAGTTCTGCCTGGGCCATCTGCGCCTGCAGCAGCTCACGCATCGATTCCAGGTACGAGCGTTCGAGCCAGGCCGTCGCGGCGTCCCGCTGCAGGTCTGCGATGGTGGCCTGGCGCGCGACCTGGGCCAGCTCGACCTCGCGTTCGGCGCGGCGCGCGCGGGCGCTGCGCTTGTCGGCCCGGGTCAGTTCCTGCATGACGCCGACGGAGCGCATCGTCATGAAGTCGCGGGTGACGCTGTAGCGGTCAGGCCCGTCGACCGGCAGGTTGTTGAGGCCGAGCTTGAGCACGGGATCGGGCGACTGGCCCGCTGCCACGGCCATCTCGCGCGCGGCTCTAGCCTGCGAGTCGGAGGCGCTCACGAGCGGCGAACGCGCGGCCGCGTCGGCGACCGCGCGTGCGAGCGAGAGCGAGGTCTGAGCGAAGGCGGGGCAGATGCCGAGTGCCAGCGACAGCACCAACACCGGCACGGGCGACAACGCCAGTCGAAGGCCTTGCGGCCTCCTGAGGATGTGCGAATCCATGGGAACTCCTGAAGTTCGGCAAGCGTGGCCGCTGCAGCGCAGCGAACCCTCAAGCGGGCAACTTCAGGAGATCAAATGCGATAGCAGCAGTGCGCGATGCTGTGCGCGAGAGGCGGCGGTCGGTCCCGCAGGCGGTCGTCCTCGGCCCAGGAACGAAGGGCGAGGTGGAACCGTTCGTCGAAGGAGACGGTGAACAACGCGGGGAAAGCAGTCACCGGAGCGAACACCGACGGCACGTGATCGACCACGTGCGAGGTCGACCCGAACTGGCAGTGCTGCATGCACAGCGTCGGCTGCTCGGGATCGAGCGGCTCCCCGGCGGCCATCATCTCCGCGCAGGGCATCCCTGCCATGGCTGCGATGTCGGCAGCGCCCGTGTCGGCGCGCTCGCCCAGGGCCGGACAGGCGTAGGCGGTGACAGCGATCTGGGAAAACAGCAAGGCCATCGACCAGATGCCGATGAGGCGGGCACGAAGGCGCTTGCTGAAGTCCACGTCCGCCACGATAGCCGAAGCTGCCCAGGCGTGCTCGATTCGAGCCCAGCGGGAGGAACGGGCTTTCGCTGTCCTGCCCCGGGTGGTGCGGGCGGGTCCGCCGCTCCAGTCCGGATCGGTCAAAGATCGTCTTCCAACTCGAAGTCGGTCACCTCGGAGGCTGCCTGCTTCGCCTTCAAGATCACTTCCTTGGCCGACTCGCCCTTCTCCCACAGGTCGAGCATGTCGGCCCAGGCCTGCATCATGATCCGGCGCTCGGCTGCATAGCGGGCCACGTTGTACGTCGCGGCGATGCGGTTCCGGGGAACGTGCGCCAGCGCCATCTCGATCCAGCGCTCGTCGAACTTGGCCCGGTTCAGCGAGGTGCTGAAGGTCCGCCTCAGGTCGTGCACGGTGAACGGCTGAAACTCCGGAGCGGTCGCCTGAATGCCACGGATCGCCATCGCGATGACCCGGTTCAGGGTCGCGTCGCTGATCGGCAGGTCGCTGTCATACCGGCCGGGATGAAGGTAGCGGCTTGCCGAGAAGCACGACCGCAGCGTCGTCAGGATGTCCATCGCCTGGTCGCTGAGATAGACCACGTGGACCCTGCCACCCTTCATCCGGCGCGACGGAATCGTCCAGGTCTCGGTGTCGAAGTCGATCTCGTCCCACGTCGCACCAATGAACTCGCCCTTGCGAACGCCGGTCAGCAGCACAAAGCGCACGGCCAGCCGCAGCGTCGGCATCGTCGCGCACTGGTCCAGCGCCGCGAGGAACAGGCGCAGCTCGCTCGGAGACAGCGCACGATCGCGCGGCTCGAAGCGGGCGATGGCGCTCGCCTGCACCCGTTCGGCCGGGTTCGGCACTTCGATCCCCTTGCGCTGGACGTGTCGGTAGACCATCAGGACTATCTCGCGGGCGTGCACGGCCACCGCCGGGCCACGCTGCGCCTTGATGTCGTCGCACAGGGCCGCCAGCCGGTTGGGTGTGATCTCCTCCAGCATCAGTTTGCCCAGGGGCTTCTCCAGCGCGCGCTTGTAGGTTGAGCGACGCATGGCGAGTGTGCTGTCGGCCAGCTGCTCGCCCTTGCTCTTGGGATCACCCTTGAACTCGAAGTAGCGCTCGGCCCACTTGCCGAACGTGAGGGCGTCGGATTCCGCCGCCTTCTGCTCGGCCTTCGCGCGCGAAGGCGACACGCCTTGCTCGAGCGCGCGCTTCGCCTTGGTCAGCAGCAGTCGCGCCTCGGCCAGGGACAGGCCCATGCCGTACTCGAGCACGTCCAGGGACCGAGGCACCCGCGCCGGAGCGGTGGCGTCGTAGCGACCGAGGGTCAGGGTCTCGCGGCGCCTGCCGATGCGGTAGTCGTACCGCAGGCTGACGGTCCCCGACGGCGCCACGTAGGCGTACAGCCCGTCCCGGTCGCTGACCTTGTAGGCCTTGTCCCGCGGCTTCAGGGCCTTGAGCTGGAGATCCGTGAGTGATCGCGCCCGCAAGGGGATGGCTTGCGCAGCTTCGTCCAGGCGTCGCACGACTGACATGGGGGGCCTCACCGATACCGTCACCCGATACCGTCAGCCCGTCTGACGGTATTTTTCGGGCGGCTTCAGCGTAGCAGCGCAAACACCGTCACGGATACCGTCACTTGGGCTCGGTCGACGATGAACGCCTACGAACCACCTTGAACGCTAACCCATTGTCATATAACGGGAATTTGCGAAAGGGCGAACCTCGCCGAACGCTGTCGAGCCATTCTGGCTCATTCCCACTCGATGGTGGCGGGCGGCTTCGAGGAGACGTCGTAGGTGACGCGGTTGATGCCGCGCACCTCGTTGATGATGCGGCTGGAGACCTTCTTCAGCAGCGCATAGGGCAGCTCGGCCCAGTCGGCGGTCATGAAGTCGCTGGTCTGCACCGCGCGCAGCGCCACCACGTGGTCGTAGGTGCGGCCGTCGCCCATCACGCCCACGCTCTTCACCGGCAGGAAGACGGCGAAGGCCTGGCTGGTCTTGTCGTACCAGCCGAACTGGCGCAATTCCTCGATGAAGATGGCGTCGGCGCGGCGCAGCAGGTCGGCGTACTCCCGCTTCACCTCGCCCAGGATGCGCACCCCCAGCCCAGGACCGGGGAAGGGGTGGCGGTAGACCATCTCGTGCGGCAGGCCGAGCGCGACGCCGAGTTCGCGCACCTCGTCCTTGAAGAGGTCGCGCAAGGGTTCCAGCAGCTTCAGGCCCAGCGTTTCCGGCAGGCCGCCCACGTTGTGGTGGCTCTTGATCGTGGTCGCCTTCTTCGTCTTCGCGCCGCCGGATTCGATGACGTCCGGGTAGATCGTGCCTTGCGCCAGCCACTTCGCGTTCGAGAGCTTCCGCGCCTCGCGCTGGAAGACCTCGACGAACTCGCGGCCGATGATCTTGCGCTTGGCCTCGGGGTCGGCCACGCCCTTCAGGTGGCCGAGGAACTGCTCGCTCGCGTCGACGTGCAGCACCCTGGCGTGCAGGCGGCCGGCGAACATGTCCATCACCATCCTGCCTTCGTCCAGGCGCAGCAAGCCGTGGTCGACGAAGACGCAGGTGAGCTGGTCGCCGATGGCGCGGTGGATCAGCGCCGCCGCCACGCTGGAGTCGACGCCGCCCGACAGGCCCAGCATCACCTCTTCCGAACCCACCTGCTCGCGGATCTTCGCCACCGCCTCGGCCACGTGGTCGCGCATCACCCAGTCGGGCTTCGCGCCGCAGATGCCCAGCACGAAGCGTTCGAGCAGCGCCCGGCCCTGCACCGTGTGCGTGACCTCGGGGTGGAACTGCACCCCGTAGTAGCCGCGCTGCTCGTCGGCCATGCCGGCGATCGGGCAGCTGGGCGTGCTGGCCATGAGCTTGAAGCCGGGCGGCAGCGCGGTGACCTTGTCGCCGTGGCTCATCCACACCTTCAGCATGCCGTGGCCTTCCGGCGTGGCGAAGTCCTGGATGCCGTTGAGCAGCCTGGTGTGGCCATGCGCGCGCACCTCGGCATAGCCGAACTCGCGGTGCGTGCTGGCCTCGACCTGGCCGCCCTGCTGCACCGCCATCGTGAACATGCCGTAGCAGATGCCCAGCACCGGCACGCCCAGCTCCCACACCGCCTGCGGCGCGCGCAGGTCGTGTTCCTCGTAGGTGCTGGCGTGGCTGCCCGAGAGCACGATCCCCTTGGGTGCGAACTCCCGGATGAACGCGTCGGAGACGTCGTTCGGGTGGATCTCGCAGTAGACATGCGCCTCGCGCACCCGGCGCGCGATGAGCTGCGTGACCTGCGAACCGAAGTCGAGGATGAGGATGCGGTCGTGGTTCATTCGAACTTCAAGCGGGCTTCAGCGCCTGTCGGTGGCTGCGGAAATGGGCCACCGCGAAGATCAGCGCCACGGCCTGCAGCGTGGCGCAGAAGAACATCGGCGCGCCGACGCGCCAGTCGCCGGCCGGCAGGTGCGAGACGGCGCCCATCAGCGGCGCCGCGAACATGGGCGCGATCACCGCCATCAGGCTGTTCAGGCCGCTCACCGCGCCCAGCGTCTGCCCCTGTTCGCTGCCGCTGGCGGCACCGGAGATGAGGCTCTGCATCGAGGCCTGCACGGTGTTGCCCAGCAGGTTGGCGAAGATCACCACGTACATGAACCAGCCCGCGGTGGCCATGCCGAAGCCGAAGAATGCGAGCGTGGAGGACATGAGGCCCATCACCGCCAGCCGCTGCGGCGGAAAGATCTTGAGCAGCCGGCCCAGCAGGCCGCCCTGCACCACCGCCGAGACGACGCCCACCGCGAACAGCGACCAGCCGTTCTCGCTCGGGCCCCAGCCGAAGCGGTAGCTGCCGTAGAGCACCCAGGTGGTGTAGAGGACGAACTGCGCCAGCCCGCCGCACACCAGCACGCCCACCAGCAGCCCCACGCCCTTGAGCTGCGTCAGCTGCTTGAGCGAGGACAGCGGGTTCGCGCGCTTCCAGTCCACCGGCCGGCGCCGCTCCGGCGGCAGCGATTCGGGCAGCACGAACCAGCCGTAGGCCAGGTTCAGCAGCGCCAGCACGCCGGCCACCCAGAACGGCAGGTGCAGGTCGATACCGCCCAGGATGCCGCCGATCACCGGCCCGAGGATGAAGCCGATGCCGAACATCGCCCCCAGCATCCCGAAGCGCTTGGCGCGCTGCTCGGGCGGCGTGATGTCGGCCACGTAGGCGTTGGCCACCGCGGCGTTGGCCTGCATGCCGCCGCCGAAGAGCCGGCTGACGATGAGCATCCAGATGCCGGTGGCCAGCGCCGTCATGAAGAAGTTGATCGCGATGCCGCAGAAGCCGATCAGCAGCACGGCGCGCCGGCCGTAGCGGTCGGAGAGCGCCCCGAGCACCGGCGCGCCGATGAAGCTGGCGAGCGCGAACGAGAAGGTCACGACGCCGTACCAGTGCGCCTGCTCGGCCGGGTTGGCGGTGAACTTGCCCACCAGGCCCGGCAGCACCGGCACGATGAGGCCGACGGCGAGCATGTCGATCAGCACCGTCAGCAGGATGAAACGCATCGCGGCCGGACTCTTGCCGGCCGCGACGCTGGGAACGGGTTCGCTCACGGGGCCTTCGCTCATTCCATGCGGTAGTTGGGTGCTTCCTTCGTGATCTGCACGTCGTGCACGTGGCTCTCGCGGATGCCGGCGGCGGTGATCTCGACGAACTCGGCGCGCTGGTGCATGTCGGACACGCTGGCGCAGCCGCAATAGCCCATGGCGGCGCGCAGGCCGCCGGCCATCTGGTAGACGATGCTGACCATCGATCCCTTGTACGGCACGCGGCCTTCGATGCCTTCGGGCACCAGCTTGTCCGCGTTCGGGTTCGTGGTCTCGTCGTTCTCCTGGAAGTAGCGGTCGGCCGAGCCGGCCTTCATGGCGCCGATCGACCCCATGCCGCGGTAGCTCTTGTAGCTGCGGCCCTGGTAGAGGATGACCTCGCCCGGCGCTTCTTCGGTGCCCGCGAACATGCCGCCCATCATGACCGTGCTGGCGCCGGCGGCGATGGCCTTGGCGATGTCGCCCGAATAGCGGATGCCGCCGTCGGCAATCAACGGCACGCCGCTGCCGCGCAATGCGCTGGCCACGTTGTCGATGGCGGTGATCTGCGGCACGCCGACGCCGGCGACGATACGCGTGGTGCAGATGCTGCCCGGGCCGATGCCCACCTTCACCGCGTCGGCGCCGGCTTCGCACAGCGCCAGCGCGGCGGCGCCGGTAGCGATGTTGCCGCCCACCACGTCCACCTGCGGGTACTGGCGCTTGACCCAGCGCACGCGTTCGATGACGCCCTGGCTGTGGCCGTGCGCGGTGTCGACCACGAGCACGTCGACGCCGGCCTTCACGAGCAGGTCGACACGTTCCTCGGTGCCCTCGCCCACGCCCACCGCGGCGCCCACGCGCAGCTTGCCGTGGCTGTCGCGCGCGGCGTTCGGGAAGTCGGTCTGCTTGGTGATGTCCTTCACCGTCATCAGGCCGCGCAGCTCGAAGGCGTCGTTGACGACGAGCACCCGCTCCAGCTTGTGCCGGTGCATCAGCGCCTTGGCCTCGTCGAGGCTGGCGCCTTCGCGGACGCTGACGAGGCGCTCGCGCGGGGTCATCACCTCGCGCACGGGCACGTCCAGGCGGGTCTCGAAGCGCAGGTCGCGGTTGGTGACGATGCCCACCACGGCCTTGCCTTCCAGCACCGGGAAGCCGGAGATGCCGTGCTGGCGCGCCAGCTCGATGACCTGGCGCACGGTGGTCTCGGGCGCCACGGTGATGGGGTCGCGCAGCACGCCGGATTCGTAGCGCTTCACGCGCGCCACCTCGGCCGCCTGCTGGCGCGGCGTGAGGTTCTTGTGGACGATGCCGACGCCGCCTTCCTGCGCGATCGCGATCGCCAGGCGGGCTTCGGTGACGGTGTCCATCGCTGCCGAGACGAGCGGCAGGTTCAGGCGGATGTTGCGGGTGAGCTGGGTGGCGAGGCTGGTGTCTCGAGGCAGGACCTGCGAGAAGGCCGGCACCAGCAGCACGTCGTCGAAGGTGAGCGCTTTGCCGAGGAGGCGCATGCTGAAACGGGGCTCCGGACGCAAAAAGCGATTATACGGAGGGTCACACTTGCGCGCCGGGCCGCGTGATGGAATGCACGGCCCGTCGACGGGTCGCCGGCACTACACTTTCGCGATGCGAATTCCTCGGATGCGCTTCCTGCCGGGCCTGGCGGCCGGTCTCGTGCTCTGGGGCACCCTCCCCGCCGCCCAGGCCCAGTGGGTGTGGCGCGACAGGGAAGGCCGCGTCACTGCGAGCGACCTGCCGCCGCCGCGCGACGTGCTCGAACGCGACATCCTGCAGCGCCCCGACACCACCCAGCGCAAGGCGCCGGCGCCCGCCGCGGCAGGCTCGGCCGCGGCACCGGCGGCGCCCGCCTCGCGCGCGCCTGCCGACCCGCAGCTGGAAGCGCGCCGCCGCGCCGCCGATCAGGAGCAGCAGGCCAAGGCACGCGCCGAGGAAGAACGCAACAGCCAGCAGCGCGCCGAGAACTGCCGCCGCGCACGCGGCCACCTGATCGCGCTCGAAAGCGGCCAGCGCATCGCCCGCACCAATGAGAAGGGCGAACGCGAGATCCTCGACGACAAGGGCCGCGCCGAAGAGATGCGGCGCGCGCAGGAAGTCATCGCCTCCGACTGCCGCTGAAGCGGCAGTCGACCCCGCAGCCTTTCAGCCGCCGCGCGCGGCGAGCCGTTCCTTGTGCTGGCGGTAGCGCAGCCGGCGCGCTTCCTTGGGGTCCACCGTCAGCGGGCGGTACACCTCCACCCGGTCGCGGTCGCGCAATGGCGTTTCAGGCGGCTGCGCGCGGCACCAGACGCCGGTGCGCACCGCGGCAGCGTCCAGCCCGTGGCGCACCAGCACGCCGCTGGCGGCCAGCGCGTCGGCCAGCGTCGCGCCCGGTGGCAGCTGCAGTTCGCTGCGGTCGGCCACGCCGGGGCGCGGGCAATACACCACCTCGACGCGCAGCCGCTCAGCGGGGGCCATAGACGACCCCGGCGCGCTTGACGAAGGAATCGACGAAGGTGTTGGCGATCTTGTCGAACACCGGGCTCACGACGCGTTCGAGCGCGCCGCTGGAAAAGCCGTAGCGCATCTCGAACTCGATCTTGCAGCCCAGGGGCACGCTGCCTTCGCCGCCCAGCGGCCGGAAAAGCCAGTTGCCGTCGAGCACCGAGAACGGGCCGTCGACGAGCCGGATCACGACCGCCTCGCCGGGCCGGTTCTCGTTGCGGGTGGTGAAAGCGTGGCGCACCCCCATGTAGGCCAGGCCGAGGCGCGCGACGACGTTCGTGTCGCTGCGCTCCAGCACCTGCGCGCTTTCGCACCAGGGCAGGAACTCGGGATAACGCTCGCAGCCGTTGACGAGGTCGTACATCTCCCTCGCCGTGTAGGCGAGCAGGACCGACTTCTTCACCTGCTTCATACAATGACCCGGATTGTAGGTGCGGCTCGCCGCACCGCTTCGCGCCCATGACCAACCCCAACATCGCCGAAAACCGCCGCGCCCGCTTCGAATACCACATCGAGGAACAGTACGAGGCCGGCATGGTGCTGGAAGGCTGGGAGGTCAAGGCCGTCCGCGCCGGCCAGGTGCAGCTGACCGACGGCTACGTGGTCATCAAGAACGGCGAGCTCTACCTCATCGGCTGCCGCATCAACGCGCTGCGCGCCGCGTCGACCCACGTGCACCCGGAGGCCGACCGCACGAAGAAGCTGCTGATGAAGAAGGCCGAGATCCGGCGCCTCATCGGCAAGATCGAGCAGAAGGGCTTCACCCTCGTGCCGTTGAACCTGCACTACCGCGGCGGCCGCGTGAAGGCCGAGATCGCGCTCGCCAAGGGCAAGGCGCAGCACGACAAGCGCGAGACCGAGAAGAAGCGCGACTGGGATCGCGAGAAGGGGCGCCTGATGCGCACCAAGGTCTCGTCGTCCTGAGTCCCCGAACGAAAACCACCAGCGGAGTCCCCCAGCGATGTCGATCCCCTACCTCTTCCACGCCGGCGAAGCCACCGTGCTCGCGAAGGAAGGCCAGTTCACCGACGCGATGCCCGAGATCCTGATCGGCCGCACCGACGGCCCGGTGGGCCAGGCCTTCGCCAACATGATGGCGCAGAGCAAGGGCCACACGGCGATGTTCGCCATCCGCGCCTGCAACCAGATGGTGCGGCCGGCGACCATCATCGTGCCCAAGGTGACGCTGAAGGACGTGGTCAACATCGACCTCTTCGGCGGCGTGGTCCAGAGCGCCACCGCCGACGCGGTGGTCGACTGCCTGATCGACGGCACGATCCCGAAGGAGGTGGCCAACGACCTGTGCATCATCAGCCTGGTCTGGATCGACCCGCGCTGCGCGAAGGACCCGAACCTGGACAAGAAGGACATGTACCGCACCAACCACGAGGCCACGAAGCTGGCCTTGAAGCGTGCGCTGCGCAACGAGCCTTCGATCGACGAGCTGATCGCCAACCGCCACAAGATCAGGCACGACATGGACGACTGGAGCTGAGCGCTCCGGCCTCCTTGCCGCGCGGCCTTCAGCCGAAGGCCGCGGCGAGCGCCTGTTCCAGGTCGGCCTGCAGGTCGGCCACCGCCTCGAAGCCCAGCGAGAAGCGCACCAGGTGGCCGCGAAGCGCGCCGCCCGGGCGCATCGCCTTCAGGTCGTAGGGCACCACCAGGCTCACCGGCCCGGCCCAGGAATAACCGAGCTTGAAGAGGCGCAGCGTGTCGCAGAAGCGGTCGACTTGCGCCGGCTCGTACCGTTCGTCGAAAAGCACCGAGAACAGACCCGCCGCCTGCGTGGCGACGGCCTTCCAGTGCTCGTGGCCGGGCGCGCCTTCCAGCGCCGGGTGCAGCACGCGGGCCACCTCGCGCCGTGTGCCCAGCCAGCGCGCGAGTGCGCGGCCGGCCTCGTCCTGCGCGCGGTAGCGCAGCGGCAGCGTGGCCAGCGAACGCAGCACCAGTTCGGCGTCGTTGCCGGCCACGCCCAGGCCCAGGTGCATGTGGGCGAGCTTCAGCCTTTCGTGCAGGGCGTCGTCGCGCGTCGTCACCGAGCCCATCAGCACGTCGCCGCCGCCGCTGGGGTACTTGGTGAGCGCCTGCATGACGATGTCGACGCCGAGTGCGAAGCCGTCGAACGCGATGCCGGCGCCCCAGGTGTTGTCGAGCGCGGTGGTCACGCCGTGGTGCTTGGCGCGCGCCACCAGCGCCGGCAGGTCCGGGAACTCCATCGTCACCGAACCCGGCGCTTCCAGCCACACGAGCTTGGTCTTCGGGTGGATCGCGGCCTCCAGCGAGGCGGGGTCCATCGGGTCGTAGAGCCGGTGCGTGATGCCCCAGCGCGAAAGCTCGGTGCGCGCGAACTCGCGGCTCGGGCCGTAGACGTTGTTCGGCAGCAGCACCTCGTCGCCCTGCGCGAGCAACGCGATGTCCACGTGCGAGATCGCGGCCAGCCCGCTGGGCGAAAGCAGGCAGTGGCGGCCGCCTTCCAGCGTGGCGATGCGCTCTTCGAGCGTGAAGGTGGTGGGCGTGCCGTGCAGGCCGTAGGTGTAGCCGCTCTTGTGCCGCCAGTCGCGGGCGCGGATCGCCGCCACGTTCGGGAAGATCACGGTCGAGGCCTTGTGCACCGCCACCTGCGGCGCGGCGAAGCCCTCGGGCGGCTGGTAGGGATGGTGGACGAGGCCGGTGGCGATGTCGGGCTTCACTGCAGGATTCCTAGACGGGAAGGCCGACGAGGTCGTGGCCCTCGGCGGCGACGATGCGGGCGCGCGTGAACTCGCCCACCTTGAGGGTCTTGGACGCCTTCTCCGGCGCCAGCAGGCGCACGGTGCCGTCGATCTCCGGCGCGTCGGCATAACTGCGGCCGCGGCCACCCTTGCGGCCGAGCGCCGGTGCCTGGTCCACCAGCACCTGCATCGTGGCGCCCACGCGGCGCTGAAGCCGGCGCACCGAGACTTCCTCGGCCACCGCCATGAAGCGCGCGCGGCGTTCCTCGCGCAGTTCGGCCGGCAGCATGCCGGGCAGCTGGTTCGCGGCCGCGCCCTCCACCGGCGAGTAGGCGAAGCAGCCGGCGCGGTCGATCTGCGCCTCGCGCACGAAGTCCAGCAGGTGCTGGAACTCCTCTTCGGTCTCGCCGGGGAAGCCGGCGATGAAGGTCGAGCGCACGACCAGTTCAGGGCAGGCCTCGCGCCAGCGCTGCAGGCGTTCCAGGTTGCGTTCGCCGCTGGCCGGGCGCTTCATGCGCTTCAACACCTCCGGGTGGGAATGCTGGAACGGCACGTCCAGATAGGGCAGCACGCGGCCGGCGGCCATCAGCGGCAGCAGTTCGTCGACATGCGGGTATGGATAGACGTAGTGCAGCCGCACCCAGGCGCCGTGCGGCTCGGCCAGCGCGGCCAGCGCCTCGCACAGCTCGGTCATGCGCGTCTTCACCGGGCGGCCGTCCCAGAAGCCGGTGCGGTACTTGACGTCCACGCCGTAGGCGCTGGTGTCCTGGCTCACCACCAGCAGTTCCTTCACGCCCGACTCGAACAGCGCCTGCGCTTCCTTCAGCACGTCGCCCACCGGGCGCGAGACCAGGTCGCCGCGCATCGAGGGGATGATGCAGAAGGTGCAGCGGTGGTTGCAGCCTTCGCTGATCTTCAGGTAGGCGTAGTGGCGCGGCGTGAGCTTGATGCCCGCCGCCGGAACGAGGTCGACGAAGGGGTCGTGCGGCTTGGGCACGTGCGTGTGCACCGCGTCCATCACCTCCTGCGTGGCATGCGGGCCGGTCACGGCCAGCACCTTGGGGTGCACCTGGCGCACCAGGTTGCCGCCGCCCTGCCCTTCGCGCGCGCCCAGGCAGCCGGTGACGATGACGCGGCCGTTGGCCGCGAGCGCCTCGCCGATCGTGTCCAGGCTTTCCTTCACCGCGTCGTCGATGAAGCCGCAGGTGTTGACGATCACGAGGTCGGCGCCCTCGTAGGTCTTCGAGGTCTTGTAGCCCTCGGCGCTGAGCTGGGTGAGGATGAGTTCCGAGTCGGTCAGCGCCTTCGGGCAGCCGAGCGAGACGAAACCCACCGTCGGGGCGGCATCGGTCATGCCCGAATTGTCCCCGATCGGCCGCCGCCGGCCGGGCGGCTCAGCGCTTGGGCGCCGGGAAGCCGGGGAACGAGGCGCCGGCCTTCTGCAACTGCTCGTTGAGCTGCTGCAGGTATTCGCCCATCACGTTCTGCATCAGCGGCGCCTGGCCGCTGAGGAACTGGGTCCACATGTCGGGCGAGAGCTTGGCGGGGTCGTAGAGGCCGCGCGCCTGTTCGGCGAAGCGCGCCTGCATGTCGGTGAAGGCCTGCAGGTTCTTTTCCAGCATTGCGCCCATCATCCCCTGCATCGCGTGGCCGTAGAAGCGGATGATCTGCGCCAGCACCGGCGTGCTGAACATCGGCACGCCGCCCGATTCCTCTTCCAGGATGATCTGCAGCAGGATGCTGCGCGTGAGGTCCTCGCCGGTCTTGGCGTCGCGCACCTCGAACTCGTCGCCGGCCAGCACCATCTTCTTCACGTCGGCCAGCGTGATGTAGCTGCTGGTCTGGGTGTCGTAGAGGCGGCGGTTGGGGTACTTCTTCAGCGTGCGCTTTGCCGGGGCGGCGGCCTCGGGCACGGTCGCCGGGGCGCGGCGGGCGGTGGGCATTGCGGGCAAGCTCCAGCTGAAGGCGGATGCCGGGATTCTAGGAGCCGGCTTCCGGCGCACCCCTGCGGGGTTTACCCGCCGGGGTTGGCGAGGAAGGCGTCGACCGCCGCCGTCAGATCACCCGGCGTGCCCAGCTGCTGGTTCAGCTGCGCGTGCGACAGCGGCAGCGGCATCACGGTGGCGGTGCCACCCAGGGCACGCACGCGGTCAGCAAAGTGTTCGTTCTGCAGCACCGAGGCCGGCCGCAGCGAAGAACAGGGCATCAGCAGCGGGGGCGGCACCGCCTGCAGCCGGTGCCAGGGCGAGGCGGCGCGCCAGCCTTCGGGGTCGCGGCCGAAGGCGCGTTCGTGCAGCGGCAGGGGCTCGCCTTCCATCACCTGCACCACGTCGAGCGCGGCGCTGTCGACCAGCACCGCGCCTTGCGGCCGCGCCATGCCGAAGGGCCGGCCGATGGACGCGTCGGCCAGCACCAGCGCCACCAGGTGCGCCCCGGTCGAGTGGCCGAGCAGCCAGACACGCTCGCCGTCGCCGCCCCAGCGCTCGACGCGCCGCTGCACCACGGCCACCGCCTGCGCCACGTCCTCGGCCTGCTGCAGCGGACCGGCCACCGGCAGCAGCCGGTAGTCGACCGCCACCACCACCCAGCCTCGAGGCACCCAGTGGCGCACCTTGGCTTCGATGAATTCGGGCTGCGCCTTGTCGCCCAGCGCCCAGGCACCGCCGTGCACCAGCACCAGCACCGGCCAGGGACCGCGCCCTTCGGCCGGGCGGTACAGGTCCAGCCGCTGTGCCGGGCGGCGGCCGTACGGCAGGTCGGCTTCGACCACGATGCCCGGCGGCCAGGCGATGGCGCCGTGCCGCCCGCGCAGTGCGCCGAGCCAGGAAGGGTTCATGCCCGCCGCGCCGTCGGCGCGAAGTGCACTTCGCAGCCGCCGCGCGGGTTGTCGACGTAGCGGTTGCCGTTGAGCGGCATCACCTTCGGGCCGAACGGGTTGGCGGTGCCCAGGAACAAGCCGTGCGGCGTGGACACCAGGTTGCGCAGGCCCATGTTGTACGGGTTGCCCATGCCGTTGGTGGTGACCGGAACCCAGTTCTCGCCGTCGAAGCTGCGGTACAGGTCGAAGCCCGAGTGGTGGTCCAGGATGGTCTGCGCGCCGACGTGGTTGACGATATTGACGAAGGCCTCGGGCCAGCGGCGGCGGTTCGCGTAGCCCAGCACCGGGCTCCATTCGAAGGTGCCCATGTAGAGCCAGCCTTCGTGCTCGCACATGCGCCAGAAGTAGCCGTTGAAGAAGTTGTTGAAGCCGGCCATGTAGCCCGACAGCGGCGCGCGCCAGCCCTCGGGGGTCTCGCGTTCGTCGCCCACGAGCAGATCCCAGCGGCCGTCAGGCCACAGGCGGATCAGCTCCGGCGGCGCAGGGCCGACGCGGTTGGCGGTGTCGATGCCGCCGCCCTGGATGCCGCTGCCGATGTACAGCGCGCCCTTGAACGGCCGCATGCTCAGCACGCACTGGTTGAGGCGGCCGCGCCAGGCGCCCTTCTCCAGCATGCGTTCCCAGCGGTAGGGCCGCTCGCCTTCGCAGGTGCTGCGCCAGACCTGGAAGCCTTCCAGGTTGAAGGTGCCCACGTAGAGGTGGTCGCCGAAGGCGCACATCTCGAAGACGGTCTTGTTGCCGGCGTCGCCGAAGCCGAAGTCGCTGCAGGGTTCCCAGACGCCGCTCGAAGGATCGGTGCTCTCGTAGACCACCGAATGGGCCGAGATGTTGGGGTTGCCGCCGCGCGACCCCGCCGGCGTGGTGTAGAGCCGGCCCTTGAATTCGCAGACCGTGCGGATGGTGGTCACCGGCAGGCCGGTGAGGCCCGGCTCGCAACTCGGCGTGAAGGTGCGACCGTCTTCCGACCGCAGCAGTGTCGGCCCCGGCCCGCGCGCCGGGCTCCAGGTGCTGACGAACAGCGCCGGCGGCTCGACGCCACGCCCGGAATAGACCAGCATGCCGCGCAGTCCCAGTTCGCGCGGGATCGGCTTGCCGTGCGTGCCGACGATGGTGGGCGACTTGAAGACCCGCTCCCAGCGGTCGGTCACGGGGTCGTAGCGCCAGATCTCGGCGTGCATGTCGATCGAGTACGGGTCCTCTGGGCACTCCACCGGCCAGACGTCCATGCCGATCGGCAGCCGCGCCTTCATGAACGGAAAGTTGCCGCGCGTGGTGCCCACGTAGAGGTGGCCGCGGAACCAGGCCATCGAATGGGCGTAGGCGTTGTTGCCGTCGCCGAAGCCGTTCTGCGCGATGCAGCGGAAGTCGAACCGCGAAAGCCCGGGCCAGATGCCCAGACGGTTGGCCGCCGCCATCGGAAGGGTCAGGCCGCGAGCGCGAGCGCGGAGATGTGGCGCGCCAGCGCGTCGTGCGCCTCGTCGGCGGTCGCGAACGGGCCGATGCGCTGCTTCTCGCGCGTGTTGAAGTGCCAGCCGCCCTCGGCCTTGAACACGCGGTCGCTGCGGAAGTGGCGGCGCGACTCCTCGCCCGAGCGCACGACGGGCCGGCGCAGGTAGTCGCCGCGCCAGAAGCGTTCGCACTCGTGCATCACGTCTTCGGGCCGCGAGGCGGGGAAGAAGTGGCCGGCGTCGCGCACGCGGCGGAATTCGGCATGCGGCCAGACATCGAGCAGTTCGCCGCCGGTCAGCCGGGCCTGCGAATGGTCGCCATAGAGTGCCAGGATCGGGAACATCAGCCGCCGCAGCGCTTCGAGCGAGAGGCCGTCGTCGCCCAGCAGCTCGGCTTCGGCAGCGGTGTCCTCCATCAGGCGCAGCCATTGCTGCGCGCCGCGCCGGCCCTGGCGCGCCATCAGCGGGCCGACCAGGTCCAGCAGGTCCCGCTCGACGCCGGTGCCGTCGGCCTGGCGCTGCGCCACCTCGGTGATGAGGCGGTAGCCGAAGTAGGGGTCGTGGGTGTCCAGCTTGAGCCCGTGGCGGTCGACCAGAGCCTGGATGTGGGCGCGGTTGCCCCAGTCGCGCCCGGCCACGTGGCGGCGCACCGCGCTGATGTGGCTGTCGCACAGCACCAGGCTGGACACGCGGGCCGGGTCCACCAGCGCCAGGTTGAGCACGACGACGCCGCCGAAGCTGTGGGCGACGAAGTGGGCACGCGGAATGCCCAGGTGGTCCATCAGCGCATGCAGGTCCAGCGCCAGGTTCTGCGGCGTGTAGCCCGCGGGCGTCATCTCCGAGCGGCCGAGCCCGCGCAGGTCGAACAGGGTGACGCGGAAGCGGCGCGCGAAGACCGGGGCGTACGGCAGGTACCAGAACGCCATGTTGGTGGCCAGCCCGTGCACCATGATCAGGTCCTCGCGCGGACCCGAACTTGGTTCCTCCACCTGCAGGTAGTTGAGGCGGACGCCGTTGACCAGGACGCTGGGCATGCGGCGCTACTCCATGTAGCCCAGCATCTGCAGCTGGGCCATGATCATGCCCTTCTCTTCCTCGGACATCGCGTCGGCCGCGAGGTCCTTGCGGGCGCCGGTGGTGGGCTCGCCGATGACCACCGGCCGCACGGTCTTGTGCTCGGCGGTGAACATGGCCTCCGGCACCTGCCCTTCGAAGTCGGAAGGCACCGGCAGCCCCAGGCTGTACAGCAACGTGGCGCCGACGTCCATGATCTTGCGGCGCCCGATCTGCTTGCCCTGCGCCACGCCCGGCCCCCAGCCGATGAAGACGCCGTCGGGGTGGTGGGTGCCGGCGGGCTCCGGCCGCGGCTCGACCACGGGCAGGCGGTTCTTGATGGAGACGAAGCCGCAGTCGCGCAGCACCAGCAGCAGGTCGGGCGCGTCGGCCATCGCGGCGCCGGGGAAGACGTCTTCGCGCTTGTGGACCTCGGCGATGATGCGTTCGCCGGTGGCTTCGTCCTTCAGGTCTTCCAGGTCGCGGATGAGGCGGTTGCGCGTGGCTTCGTAGTCCTCGGGGCGGATGCCCGCCTGGCCGGGTTCGCGCGCGACGCGGATGTTGATGCCATTGGACGAAGGCGTGCGGCAATACGCCACCGTCTTGCTCCAGTCCAGGAAGGCGAACATGCTGTCCTCGCGCCGCTTGCCCTCGGCGGTGTCGGGCACGTCCTTCCAGGCCAGCCAGCCCTTCTGTCCCAGCCAGGTGTTGATGCGCACCACCTCGGTGGTGGCGGTGAAGCCGTGGTCGCTGGCCAGGAACACCTGCACGTCGGGTCCGGCGGCGGTGACCAGCGCCTCGATGAAGCTGTCGAGCTGGCGGAAGTAGTCCAGGCACAGCGCGCGCATGCGGCGGTGGTAGTCGCTCGGCTCGGCCGGCTGCAGCGCGGGGTCGATGTAGAGCCAGGCCTGGTGCTGCAGCTTGTCGACGCCGTCGAACATCACCGCCATGAGCTCGGGCGCCTCTTCGCGCATCAGGTGCTCGGCGATGCGGAACCACTGCTTCTCGCGCGGCAGGTGGTAGCGCACCCAGTTCTCGCGGTCGGCGTCGGAGAGGCTCTCCATCGCCTGCTTTTCCTGCTCGAAGTCCCAGGCCAGTTCCTGCGCGTTGAAGTCCGGGATCTGCTTGAGCCGGTCGTACAGGTCGGGCGGCGTGGAATTGCGGCGCAGGTGGCGCCAGGGCACGAAGCCCGGGACCATGAAGCCGTTCAGGTCCTTCGGCGGGGGCGCGGTGAAGGGAAAGTTCAGCGCGGCGACCTTCCTGCCCTGGCGGCTGGCGATCGACCAGATGGTCTCGACCCGGCAGTCGCGCGAGTCGTAGAGCGTGAAGAAGACGTCGTCGCCGCGCTCTTCGGCGCGGATGAAATCGAACACGCCATGGTTCCCAGGGCCGCGGCCGGTCATCAGCGAGACCCAGGCGGGTGGCGTCAGCGGGTTGGGTGTGGAGCGCAGCTTGGCACGGGTGCCCTGGGCGAAGATCCTGCCCAGAAAAGGCATCACCGGTTCGCCGGCGGCACCCGAAGTCAGCTCGTTCAGCACCGTGAAAGTGGCGCCGTCCATGCCGATGAACAGCGTGCGCACCGTCATGGCGCGACCCCCTGCACCACCGGGGTGGCCAGCCGCGATTCGATGAAGCGGGCGATCTGCGCCACGGAAAGGTCGCCGACGTAGCTGCCGTCGCGCATCAGCAGCGCCTGGAAACCGAGCTTGCGGCCGTAAGCCTCTTCCAGCGCCACGCAGAGCTGGATGATGTCCACCGAGGCGAATTCCAGGTGCGCCACGAGTTGCGTCGGGGCGGTGACGCCGCCGTCGAGTTCGAGGCCCCAGTCCTGAATCAGGTCTTCGATCACGGCAATGACCGTGTCTTCGACCGTGCTGCGCAAAAGGCTGTTCATTCCTCGACCTTCGTCATTCCCGGTTCATATTCGGCGATGGCCAGGATTGAATTGCCGACATGCAAGATCCGCACCGGAATCATCATATCAGCGGCATGCACCGTTGCGAGGCACTCCGCACCCCCCGATTCGAAGGTGACCTCGAACGCTTCGGGCGCCCCTTCGAGACCTCTTCCACACCACTTCGCGGCCGCTTCCTTGGCGCACCACAGCCGAAGCACTGCTGCGGAGGGATCAGGTTGCTGTTGCAGCCAGTCACGTTCTGACGCCGTCAGTGCGCCGGCCATCGACTCCGGCCGCCGGATGCGGCCGACGCGTTCGGCATCGACCCCCACCGGATATTCGTCGTCGGAAACTGCCGCGATATTCGATTCAGAATCGTGCGAAAGAGAAACCCTGGGTGCGGCAATAAGGGAATCATTCCACCAGCCATCGACAAATGGCGCCCCGAATTCGTCATGGCCGACGAATATGTCAGCCGGATATGGCAATACGCCGGTGCGGGCGTGGATCCACCAGCGCACGGCCTCCTTCAGTGCCATGCGCCCCAGCAGCCACTGGCGCCGGCTGCGCAGCGGTTCACCCTGGCGTTCGCGCCACTCGGCGCGTTCCTCGAAGCCCAGCGTCGCGTGCGCCAGCATGCGCAGGAAGATCGCGTTCGACTGCGCGCAGAAGGCCTCGTCGAGCTGGTCCAGCTGCCACACCAGTGCCCGCGCCGGCGTCTGCAGTGGCGCGCCGAGCCAGCCTTCGAGCGGGCTGCGGCGGGCCTGGTAGAAGCGGTGCGGCACCTCGAAGAACACGTTGACGAGCCCCGCCACGCGCACCAGCGGCCGGCCGTCGGCGGCCACCGCCTCGAAAGTCCACCGGCGCGCCGCGCCGACCTCGCCCGCCCGAGAAGCGTCCAGCGCCTCCTGGCGGCCGCGCAGCACGATGCCGGGTCCTTCACCCGCTGCGCCAGGGCCGAATTCGATGCGCTCGATGCTCGAAGGGAAGCAGTTGAAATCCGTGCCGACCTGTTCGGCAACCCAGCAGGCGGCCAACTGGCCGGTGGCGTCCAGCAGCACCGGGTTGGTCAGCAGGAAGGGCCGCTCGCCACGGTCGAGGAAACCGGTGAGCGTGCAGTCGGAGAGTTCGGCGTCGATGCCGCTTTCGTTCCAGCCCTGCACGTGGCGCAGGCTCTGGAACAGCGGGCCGTGGAACATGCCGACGTCGTAGATGGCCTGGCCGTCCCAGCGCGCGGGGCGGGCGGGCCCGAGCGGCGCCAGCGCCGGCAGCCTGGGCGTCGCCGCAAAGCAGACCTCGGCCGTCACCGCCGCCTGTCCGGCCTGCCAGATCGACGCGCGCACCCGGGCCGGGTCGCCGGCCACCGCCTCGGCCCGCACTTCGAGCACGGTCTCGTCGTCGTCGAGGGCGATCCAGTCGAAGGCGCGCACGTTTTCGATCGCCGCCAGCCGCGTGTCGCCGGCCAGCAGCGCGGCGCCCTGCGCCATGATCTCCAGGCTCACCATCAGCGGCACGCAGGCCAGGCCCGTGAGCTCGGGGTCGGTCTCGGAAACGCGCCCCGACAGCACGTGGTCGCGCAGGAAGGCGTCGCGGTGCACGCTCAAGCGGCATTCGGCACGCAGGTGGCCGGGACCCTGTTCGATGACCTGGTCGATGAAGGGCAGCAGCAGTTCGCCTTCCGCTTCGGCAGGACTCGAAGGCAGAGGCTGCGGCGGCACGGCGGCCGGTACGACGGCCGCTGCGGCCGGTGTCGCCAGCGAACGCAGCAGCGCCCGGTCTTCGTCGTCGAAGCGCAGCGTGGGCATCGTGTTGTCGAGCAGCCCCGGCAGGCGCGCCGGCGCGGGCGCTGCCGCGAGGTCGAGCGCCGCGATGCGCCGGCGCTCGAACAGCGTCGCCAGCCGCATCGGCCGCCGCCGCACCCACAGCTGCGCCACCGTGCCGAGCCACTGCTCGAGCGCCGGTCTGCGGCGCACGTTGGTCGCCAGCGCCAGGTGCGGCTGTTCGGCCAGCACGTCGTCGACGAAGGCCGTGAGGTTGCCCGACGGCCCCACCTCCACGAAACAGCGCACGCCGTCGGCAACCATCTGCTGCACCGTCTCGCGGAAGCGCACGGTCTGGGACCACTGCGCCGCCGCCAGCTTGCGCAGCGCCGCCGGTGCCGCCGGGAAACGGCCGGTCGAAGCGCAGCTGTACAGCGGCACCTTCGGCGCCGCCAGCTTGATCGCCTTGTAGTAGTCGTGGAAGGCGGCGCTGACCTCGCCGAAGTCGGCCGTGTGGTAGCCGCGGTCGAATGGCAGCGGCATGCAGATCGCACCTTCGGCGACCAGCCGCGCCTGCACCGCGTCGACCGCCTCGCGCGTGCCGTAGAGCACCAGCTGGTTGGCGCAGTTGTCCATCGCCACCTGCAACGCCTGGCCGCTGGCGGCCACGATCTCGTGCACCATCGTCGTCGGCAGCGCGCCCACGGCGAGCAACGCGCCGGTGGGAATCTTGCCTTCGGCCAGCACACGCTGGTAGACGGCGTTGAGCTGGCGGATGAAGTCGGCCAGCCGGCCGCGGTCGTCGGTGGGCAGCGCGCGCGCCGCGGCCAGCGCCGACGACTCGCCCGAGCTGTGGCCCAGCATCACGTCGGGCGCGATGCCGATCGATTCGAGCAGCGAGAACATCGCCATGCCGCCCACCATCACCGCCTCGGAGCCGACGTCCATGTCGTGCAGGCGCGCCTCCAGCGCCTTGCGGCGCTCGGTCGACAGGCCGGTGGGTGGCGGGAAGGCGATGTCGGTGCGCGTGGCCCCGGGCTCGTCGGCATACAGGCCGCGCCAGAAGTCCAGCCACTCGCGCACTTCGTCGAAGTGCAGCGCCAGGTCGGCGAACATGCCCAGGTACTGCGAGCCTTCGCCGGGGAACAGGAAGGCCAGCTGACCTTCCAGCGGCTCGGCCGAGAAGAAGGCGCCGGCGCGCGTGGACCAGCTCGTGGCGCCGCCCGCACCCAGCTTGGGCAGGGCCGACTGCAGCGCCTTGGCCAGCGCCTCGCGGCTGCGCGCCACCAGCGCCAGGCGCACCGGGCCGCCACGGTCGGCCTGCGCCAGCGCGGCGGCGATGCGGTCCAGCCCGGCGTCGGCATGGCGCTCCAGCGCGCCCAGCAGGTCCTGCACCTTCGCGGCGAGTGCGGCACTGCTGTCGGCCGAAAGCACGCAAAGCTCGCAGGGCCAGCGCGTCAGCAAGGCCGGGCGCGCTGCCGCGGCCGGCGCCTGCTCGACGATGGCGTGGGTGTTGATGCCGCCGAAGCCGAAGGAATCGACCCCCGCGCGCCGCGGCGCGCCGGCCGGTGCGATCCAGGGCCGCGCCTCGGTGTTGACGTACAGCCGGCTGCGTTCGAGCCCCAGATCGGCATTGACCTCTTCGCACAGCGTCGGCGGCAGCACGCGGTGGTGCAGCGCGAGCGCGGTCTTGATCAGGCCCGCCACGCCGGCCGCCGGGATGCAGTGGCTGATCATCGACTTGACCGAGCCGATCGCGATGCTGCCCTGCGGCGCGACCCGTTCGCCGAAGACGCTGGTGAGGGCGGCGATCTCGGTGCGGTCGCCGAGCGGGATGCCGGTGCCGTGGGCTTCGATCAGGCCCACGCTCGCCGGGTCGACGCCGCTGCCTTCGTAGGCGCGCCGGATCGCCAGCGTCTCGCCTTCCACGCTGGGGGCCAGCAGGCCGGTGCCGCGGCCGTCGCTCGCCTGCCCCACGCCGCGCAGCACGGCGTAGACGCGGTCGCCGTCCGCCTCGGCGTCGGCCAGCCGCTTGAGCACGACCACGCCCAGGCCTTCGCCGAGCAGGGTGCCGTCGCTGCCCGATTCGAACGGCCGCACCTTGCCCCGCGCGCTCAGGGCCCCCAGCTGCGTGAAGATGGTCGAGACGTCGGCCGGCAGCGAGGCGTTCACGCCGCCGGCCAGCATGAGCCGGCTGCGGCCGGCGCGCAGTTCGTCCATCGCCGCGCTCACCGCCAGCAGCGACGAAGAACAGGCGGCATCGACCAGGTAGTTCGGCCCCTTCAGGTTGAGCCGGTTCGCGATGCGCCCGGTCATCACGTTGGGCACCAGACCGGGTGCGGTGTCGGCGTTGGTCGGCGGCAGCTTGGCCGCCAGCCGCCGGCGCAGCCCGGCCAGCGCTTCGTCGTCCAGCGCCGGCAGCGCGGCCTTCAGCAGTTCGACCGTCTGGTCGAGCACGATGTTGTTCTGGATGACCGTCACCTGCCCGCGGTGCAGGTAGGTGCTGTGGCCCAGGATGATGCCGGTGTCGCGGTGGTCGGCCTCGGGACCGGCGTAGCCCGCGTCGGCGAGCGCATCGCGCGCCACGCGCAGTGCCAGGAAATGGTCCGGCTCGCCACCGTCCATGCTGTTGGGCATGATGCCGAACTCGCGCGGATCGAAGCGGTACAGGTCCTTCAGCCAGCCGCCCTTGGGCGTCTTGATGCGGCCGCTGGCCAGGTAGCGCTCGGCGTCCCAGTTCGGCACCGGGTCGCCGACGGCGTCGACGCCGCCGACGATGTTGTTCCAGAATGCCTGCAGGTCGGCCGCCTGCGGGAAGATGCAGGCCATGCCGATGATGGCGATCGGTTCCGCATGCGGCGCGCTCATCGTCAGGCTTCCACCGCCGTGCGCGCGCTGCCGCCCAGCCGGTTGAGCGCCGCGCTGGCGATGCTCTCCAGTTCTTCCACCAGCAGCACCGGCAGGCCCGCCTCGTCGAGGAAGACCACGTTGGCGCGCACGCGGCTCGGGTCGTCGCTCGGCAGTCGCTGGTAGTCCATCACCAGCCTGGCGGGCAATTGCTCGCGGTAGCGCACGACGCGGCCGAAGCGCGCCGGCAGCGCCGATTCGTCGCGGAACGCGCGTGCCCAGAGCCAGGCCATCTGCGCGGCCGCGTCGACGAGGCCGGGGTCGACCTGCCAGCCCGGCGCGTCGGGCGCGCTGCCGCGCAGCCATTGCGAAGGATGGGTCGGCCGCACCGGCGCCACGGCGCCGCCTTCGGAGAGGCCGATCGAGCCTTCGATGACCTGGAAGCGCGGTCCGTGGAAGAGCCACTCGCCGTACGCCTTGGCCGGCGCGAGGCTGCGTTCGCGGTGCTGGGCGGCGCGCTGCGGCTCGGCGGCCGGCAGCTGCTGCTCGAGCCGCACCACGCCGCGGTAGTGCGTGATCCAGCGGCCTTCGGCCAGCTCGCCCTGCAGCGAGGCATGGACCTCGAAGCCTTCGCTGCTGCCGTAGGGCGGCGGGCTGATGGTGACCTGCAGCCGGCGCAAGGGCTCTTTCAGCTCGACCCCCTTCATGAGCCTGAAGTCGCGCAGCTCGACCACCTTCCAGCCCGGCCACAGCGTCGCGGCCGACTCGGCCACGATCTCCAGCGCGGCGGCGGCCGGCAGCACCGGCGTGCCGTCGATCGCGTGTTCCTGCAGGTACAGGTGGCGGGCGTCGAGCTTCAGGGCGACGATCTGGTCGCCCATCGGCTTCGCGCTCACCTCGGCCGCGCCCAGCAGCGCCCCGCGCTGCGGCAGGACCCGTTCGCGCCAGGCGCCGACCTCGGCCTCGTGCGCTTCCCAGGGCCCGGCGCCGCACACCACTTCCACCGGTCCGGCGGCGCGCGCGATCTCGTCGCGGAAGAGGCGCCGGCCCGTGGCCGCGTCGACCAGGGTCACGCCCTTGTCGCGGAACTTGGCCTCGGTTTCGGCGGTGACCATGCCGGCGCCGAACTTCGTCGCCCCCCAGGGGCCCCAGCACAGCGCGTGCACGTTCACCGCCGGCCAGCGGCCGCGCAGGTGCTCGGCGATGCGGTTCATCAGCTCGTTGGCGGTGGCGTAGTCGCTCTGGCCGCTGTTGCCGTAGCGCCCGGCCACCGAGCTGAAGAGCGAGACGAACTTGAGCCCGCATTCCGGCCGCAGGTGCTTGTGCAGCAGCAGCAGGCCGATCACCTTGGTGTCGACCACGCGCGACCAGCTGTCGGACGCCTTGTCGGCGAGACGCTTGTCCTCGATGACGCCGGCGCCGTGCAGCACGCCGTCGATGCGACCGTGGCGGGCGTAGAGGCCTTCGAGGAGGCCCTGCATCGCCGCCTCGTCGGTGACGTCGATCGCGTGGTATTCGACTGCCGCACCGGCGGCGCGGAAATCGGCGATGTTGGCGCGCATCTCGCGCAGCGCCAGCAGCTGCTGCACCTGACGCTGGATCTCGCCCGGCTTGAGCTTCGAAACACCGGCGCGCACCTGCGCGATGAAGTACTGGCGCAGGGCCTCGGCGCTGTCCAGCGCGGCGGTGTCGCCCGCCTCGGATTCGGGCAGCGCGCTGCGCGCGGTGAGCACGAGCGTGTTGCCGGGCCGCGCCAGTTCGCGCAGCACCTCGGCCGTGATGCCGCGCGCGCCGCCGGTGGCCAGCACGACGATGCCCTGCAGCGCCGCGGCGCGGGTCGGGTCGGCTTCGGCCGCCCGCGCCACGGTGCGGAACACGGTGCGCCGGCCGCCGGGATAACCCACCTCCTGGCGCCCGCCGTCGAGCTCCAGTTCGGCCAGCAGCGCTTCGGCTCGGGCCTCGGCCGGTTGCGCCGGGTCCAGGTCGACCGCCTTCACGCGCAGCGAGGGCCGTTCCTCGCGCAGTGACTTCAGCATGCCGACCGCCCCGCCCTGCAGCGCCAGGGCGGCCGGCGCTTCGCCGCGGCCGAACAGGCCGCCGAGCGACGAGGCCGCCAGCACATGCGCGCGTTCGACGAACACGGCGCCCAGTTCGCGCAGCATCAGGAAAAGCGACTTGTCGGCCGACTGCAGGCGGGCGCGCCATTCGGCTGGGCCGTCGTTGGGCGACAGCGCCGCGCCGTCCAGCGCCGCGAGGTGCACCACGCCCGCGATGGGCGTGCTGCGCCTTTCGGCGCACCAGGCCACGAGCGCGGCCTCGTCGGCCAGCACCCCGGCGTCCACCACCTCGCAGGCGTGGCCGCGCTCACCCAGGCGCCGCACGAGCGCCTCGGTGAGCGCGCCGCCGCCGCGCGCGACGATGAAGCGCCCGGCTTCGAGTTGCCGCAGGGCCGAGTCCAAGACCGGCTCGGCCACCGCTTCGATCACATGCCGAGACGGGAGGCTGCCGTTCGCGGCGGCAGCCTGGGTGTTCCCCGTCTCGGCCGATTCAAAAGGGACGGTCGCGGCGCCTCCCACCTTCGCGCCGGCCACCAGGTCCAGCATGCCGTTGAGCGTCGGCTGCGTGTTCAGCTTGCTGCGGCTTTCGGTGAGCGCCGCGCGGTGCGCTTCGGGCAGCGCCTGCAGCAGCGCGCCGACGACCTCGATGCGCTTGATCGAGTCGATGCCCAGGTCCGACTCGAGGTTCTGGTCGAGCCCGACCATGTCCTTCGGGTAGCCGGTCTTCTCCTCGACGATGGCCAGCAGCATCTCGACCAGCTTCTCGCGCGAGTACGCCGTGCCTTCGGCCGCGCGCGGCGCCGGAGCGGCGGGCCGCGCGGCGGGCGGCTGCGGTGTCACCGGAGCGACCGTCACCGGGGCGGGCGCGGGGACCGGTGCGGCGACAGGTGCGGCCACCGCCACCGGAGCCACAGGGGCCACCGGCGAGGGCGCGATCTCCGCCACGCGCGGCAGCACCAGCGGCGTGCCGCGCGCGCGCAGCGCCGGGCGGGCCGGCATCGCCGCCGCGGCGGGCGCCTGGCCCATCCACGCCGACATCACGCGCTCCTGGGTCTCGAGGAACTGGCGCATGGTGGCGAAGTACTCGGACATCACGGCGTCGGCCGCAGGCGAAGGTGGTCGTCGGTCATCCATCGGTCGTTCCTTCCGGGGGAAAGCAGGCAAGGTGGCGGCAGGGCGCGCGGTCGCGGCGGGCCTCTCAGGCATCTCGGGCAAAGGAACAGGCGCAATCGGCGCGGCGGGCGCTGCGGGCGCGGGCACCGCGGCAGCCTCGGCCTGCGCCTGTTCCAGCGTCACGCCCACCTGCCGCACCGGGTCGGCCAGGCGGCGCACGCCGCTGCCGTTGATCATCCAGGCCGTCTTCGGCGGCGGCTCGTGGCGGTCCAGACCGGCCAGCGTGTCGGGGTCGCCGAGGCGGCAGTCGCGGCCTTCGAAGAGCGGACCCAGGTCCAGCGCAACGCCGGCGAGTGCCAGCTGGCCCAGGCCGGAGAGCAGGCCGGCCAGGCCGCTGCCGTCGTCCAGCGCCACCGCCAGGTGCGGCTTGCCTTCGAGGATGCGGCCGACCAGCTTCGACAGCACCGCCTTCGGGCCGACCTCCACGAACAGGCGCGCGCCGTCGGCGTGCATGGCTTCCACCTCGGCGACGAACTCGACCGGCTGCACCAGGTGGTCGGCCATCGCCTTGCGGCAGCGCGCCACGTCGCCCGGGTGGGGGCGCGCGCTGGCGTTCGAATACACCGGCATCGTGCCCGCGGCCCAGGTCGTGGCCTCGATGAGCGCGGCCAGCTCGCGCTGAGCCGGCCGCACCAGGCTGGAGTGGAAGGCCGCGGCCACCGGGATGGGCTGGGCCTGGATGCCCGCGGCCGCCAGCTTCGCGACCGCGGCCTTCACCGCGCCGTGGGTGCCGGAGACGATGGTCTGCTTCGGTGCGTTGTGGTTGGCGATGACGACGCCGTCGATGTCGGCGATCGCGTCCTCGACGTCCTTGCGCAGCGCCGGCACGGCGGCCATGGTGCCCAGTTCGGAGCCGGCGGCCTTCGCCGCGTCGACGATGAAGCGGCCGCGCGCGGCCGAGAGCGTCATCAGCGCGTCGAATCCGATCGCGCCTGCCGCGTGGTGGGCGACGAATTCGCCGTAGCTGTGGCCGGCCGCCATCTGGCCTTCGACGCCGAGCGTCCGCAAGAGCCGCAGCAGCGCCACCTGGGCGGCGCCCAGCGCCGGCTGCGCCACGTCGGTGGCGGTGAGCGCGGCCTGCGCCGCCTGCTTCGCGGCGTCGTCGTAGGCGGCGCGCGGGAAGACGAACTCCGACAAGGGCCGGCCGAATCGCTGCGCGAACGGTTCGCGCAACGCGCGGTCGGCTTCGGACAAGGCCTCGGCCACCACCGGCAGGTGCAGCGCCACTTCACGCAGCATGCCGGTGTACTGCGAACCCTGGCCCGGGAACAGCAGCGCGGTCTTGCCCTGCAGCGGCGCGCCGCTGCGCAGCTGCGCGCCGGGCGGCAGCGCCTTCGCTTCGCCGCGCAGGAAGGCGACGACCGCCGGCAGCCTGGCGAGCAGGTCTTCGCGATCCTTCGCGACCAGGGCCAGGCGCTCGTCGGCGTTCTGCCAGCGTGCGGCCAGGCTGGCGGCCAGGTCGCGCAATGCGATCTTCGCGGTCGACTGCAACGCCACTTGCAGCGTGGCCAGCCGGTCGGCCAGCGTCTTGCGGTCGGGCGCGCTCCACAGCAGCAGTTCGGCCGGCCAGGCGTCGGTGGTGGCGCGCCGCAGCCAAGGCCGGTATTCGCGCGTGTACTCCTCCATCACGACGTGGAAGTTGGTGCCGCCGAAGCCGAAGGCGCTGGCCGCCGCGCGCCGCGCGTGCGGGCCTTCGAGCCAGGGCAGCGCCTCGTCCAGCACGTGCAGCGGCGCGTCGGGCGCGCGCAGCGTGGCGTTGGGCGTCTTCACGCCCAGGTGGGGCGGCAGCACGCGATGGTGCAGCGCGAGCGCGGCCTTCACGAGCCCGGCCACGCCGGCGGTGGCCTTGGTGTGACCGATCATCGTCTTCACCGAGCCGATGACGGCGCTGTGCGGCGCCCCACCCTCCTCGCGGATCAGGCGCGTCGTGCTCTCCAGCTCGGCGGTGTCGCCGGCCACGGTGCCGGTGCCATGCGCTTCGAACAGGCCCACCGTCGAAGGACCGAAGCCCGCCATCGCGTAGGCGCGGCGCATCGCGCGCAGCTGGCCGGCGGGCAGCGGTGCGGTCATGCCCTTGGCGTTGCCGTCGCTCGAGCCGCCGACGCCCTTCACGACCGCGTAGATGCGGTCGCCGTCGCGTTCGGCATCCGCCAGCCGCTTCAAGGCCACCATCGCGATGCCTTCGCTGATGACGATGCCGTCGCCCGAGGCGTCGAAGGTGTTGCAGCGTCCGCGCGGCGACAGCGCCTGCGTCTTGCTGAAGCACAGGTAGCCGAACGGGCCCTGCACCGTGTCCACGCCGCCGGCGATGACGATGTCGCTGCGCCCGGCGACCAGCTCGGTCACACCCTGGTAGACCGCCGCCAGCGAAGAGGCGCAGGCCGCGTCGGTGGTGAAGTTGACGCCGCCGAAATTCAGCCGGTTGGCGATGCGCCCGGCGATCACGTTGAGCAGGATGCCGGCGAAGCTGTCCTCGGTCCATTCGGGCAGGCGGCCGGCGACTTCGGCCGGCAGCTGCCCGGAGAAGCGCGGCAACTCGGAGCGCAGGCCGTACTGCGAGCCCACGTCGCCGGTGCCGCCGCTGGCACCCACGATCACCGACGCGCGCTCGCGGTCGAACGGCCGCTGGTCGTAGCCGGCGTCGGCGAGCGTGCGGCGCGCCACCTCCAGTGCCATCAGCTGCATCGGGTCGACCGACTCGAGCGACTTCGGCGGCATGCCGTACTTGGTGGGGTCGAAGGCCAGGTCGTCGAGGAAGCCGCCCCACTTCGAGTAGATCTTGTCCTTGGCCTGGCGGTCGGGGTCGAAGTAGAGCCGCCAGTCCCACCGGTGCGCCGGGATCTCGGTGATGGCGTCGACCTTGGCGAGGATGTTCTGCCAGTACTCGCGCGCGCTCTCGGCCTTGGGCAGCAGGCAGGCGATGCCGACGATGGCCACGTCGGCCGGCTGCGCCGCCGCGGGCGCCGCTTCCAGCGCCTGCGCGGCGCGCCGTTCGGCCAGCAGCGCGGCCGCGCCTTCCGTCACCTCGGCGTGCAGCGCGGCGATGGTGGTGACCTCGTGGCGCAGCGTCGCCACCTGGCCCAGCATGTACATGCCCTGGGCGTGCTGGCGCGACTCGTCCAGGTGTTCGAGCGCGCCGTTCTCGCCCTGGCGCCAGGTGCCCTTGGAGGCGATGCGCAGGCGGCCCAGGATCATGTCGTCCAGCACGCGCCGGCTCTCGTCGCCGGCCACCTTGTCGGCGCGCAGCTTCGCGCGCTGCTCGAAGAACTCGCGCGCGAAGGGCGTGTAGGCGCAGCGGCTGGCGTGGCCGGGGCCGGACTCCAGGTTCACCGTCTGCGTGCACTCCAGCACTTCCTGCTGGAAACGCGGGACGATGGCGCCGGCCTCGACGATCTCCTTCGTGAAGAGGTAGGCGCTGCCCATCAGGATGCCGACCTTCACGCCGCGCGCGGCCAGCGGCGCCGCGATCACCTGCACCATGGCCGACGACAGCGCGTCGTGGATGCCGCCGGCGAAGACCAGCTGCAGGTCCTCCGGGGCGACCTTCTTCGCGTCCAGCTCTTCGCCGAGCTTGTCGACCATCGTCGACCAGAGCACGAAGCTGGACAGCGGCCCGATGTGGCCGCCGCATTCGCGCCCTTCGAAGATGAAGCGGCGCGCGCCCTCCTGGATGAACAGCGGGATCAGGTTGGCCGAAGGCACGTGCAGGAAGGTCGGCACGCCGGCCGCTTCCAGCCGCACCGCCTGGTCCGGGCGGCCGCCGGCGATGATGGCGTACGAAGGCTTGTACTTCGTGGCCACCGCCAACTGCTCGTCCAGCAGTGCCTGCGGCGCGAAGCCCAGGAGGCCGATGCCCCAGGGCTTGTCGCCCAGCAGCGTGGCGGTCTTCGCCAGCAGGCGCTCGAGCGGTTCGCCTTTCAGCAGCGCGAAGGCCACCATCGGCAGCGCGCCGCCGGCGGCCACGGCCTGGGCGAACTCGGCGCTGTCGGAGACGCGCGTCATCGGGCCCTGGATCACCGGCACCCGGATCCCGAGCGCACGCGCGAGCGGGCTGCGTTCGGCGATGGCGGGCGTGGCCGACGCCTGACCGTGCGCCTGCACGGCCGCGTCGAAGGCCTTGAGCAGGTCGGCCAGCTGCCGATGGCGCCGCTTCCACGGGCCGGCGAAGCAGACGTCGTGGCCGACCGGCAGCAGGCCGCGCCGGGGCTCGTGCCAGTCGATGCGCCCCTGCACGCGTGGCAACAGTGACTCGAAGCCGCAGCCTTCGCCCTCGGCGATGAGATCCTTCGCGACCGCGTGCCCGGGCCGGCTCAGCACGCGGACGTACTCGCCGCGTTCGCCGTCGCCCACCGCCACCGTCTCGTTGCCCGACAGGCCGCCGATCAGCGAGCGCGCCGCTTCCGGCAGGCCGGCCTCGTCGAACAGCAGCACCTGCGAGTCGAGCACGCCGCCTTGCACGCCCACCGCGTAGCAGGCCGCGGCCACCGCCGGCGTGAGGCCGCCGCGCAGGTAGATCGGCAGTTCGGTGCGGCCCCGCCACTTCTGCAGCAGGATGAAGCTGGCGTCCTCGCCGACGAAGCCGCCGGCTTCGTTGCCCTTGAGCAGCAGTGCGTCGACGGCGTCCGGCGCCAGGGTCGCGGGCCAGGTGTTGTCGAGCCTTTCGAGCAGGGTGCGAAGACCGGCGTTGCGCAGCGTGGCCGCGGCAGCGGCATCGAATTCGGAGGCCAGCACGAGGCCGAGGCCGCGTGCCCCGTAGGGCGACAGCAGCGCCGCCTCTGCCGCACCCACCCGCGGCAGCTTGATCGCGAAGCGGCCGGACGCCGCGGCGGCCACACGCTCCAGTGCGCCGGTCCACGCCGGGGCCGGTGCGCCCCATTCGAAGTTCAGAACGCCCATGGCGCCCGCCCGCGAAGCCGCAATGGCCAGCGTGCCCGCGGTGTCGCCTGCCGGCGTGAACACCAGGATCTCGAACCCGGTCATCGGTGCCCTCTCATGCGCGGCACATCGCAGTGCCGTCCTGCAGACTCATGGGACCCGGACCGGCCGAGGCGAGGGCGGGATCCCGACATTCGCCGGGCCGGACCAGCCGCCCCTGCGACGTACCCCTCCCACACCCGACTGCTTCTTTTCGTACTGCCATTCCGGCGACAAGGTCCGCGCGCACCACGTTCGCGCAATCTGCACCCTCGGCGCCCGAACCATAAGACCCGGGCCCCGCTTCCGACACCCCTAAGCCTGGACGTCGGACGCCCCCGATCACGGGGTCGAAGTATCGGCGGCCATTCGTGACGGATCGGCGACCCGGCGTCGGCCGGGCATGAACTGTTGCCGGTTTTTCCGCCACGCCCATGGCGGGCGCGAAGCAAGCTGGATGCCGCAAAGAGGCTGCCTCTCAAGGGGCCGGCACGCGGAACACCATCAGCCGCTGCAGGCCGTTGTCGCTGTACTGCTGCAGGATCACGACCGGCCCGTTCGCGCGCGTGGGCATTTCCACCCGCGCCTGACCGTAGCTGACGCCGGGCGCGTCGGGTGGCAGCAGCAGCGAGGCAGCAGGCTGGAAGCTCGCGCCCTGGTCGGCACTGACGACCGCGGAGCCGGCGCCGCGTTGCACGCTCCAGGCGGCCGCCAGCTTGCCGTTGACGATGGCGCCTTGCGTGTAGGCGGTCTTCTTGTCGTCGTCGACGCGGGCGCCGCCGCCCCAAAGCGTGGTGAGCGGGTCGCGCTTGAAGTAGAGAACGTCGTAGTTGTCGATCAGGAAGAGGTGGGTGTTGCCGGCGTCGTCGGGCACGACGCTGAAATGGCTGGCGTAGGGATCCGCCAGGCGCGAGGTGGGCGCGCCGACGAAAAGCGTCGATACCGGCCACGGTGCGTCCGGCGCCATGGCGTCGGTGCGCTCGGCCCAGTAGACCGTCTCGCGCACGCTGTAGACCATGCCCATGCCGCCCGGCAGCGGCACCGGTCGCGCACTGCGCTCGATGCTGCGGTGGTCGGTGGGGCCGAAGACCTGGCCGCTGTTCTGCCAGCCGGCGGCTGCGGCGGGCCGCAGCAGGAGCCGGATGTTGACGTCGTTGGTGACGCGGTCGCGAGCGTCGAAGGCGCACCACACGGTGCCCTGCGCGTCCACCGCCACCGAAGCATTCACGGCCGCGAACTGGTCCGAGGCCCAGGCCGTCTCTTCCTGCTGCAGGGTCCAGGAGCGGGCCGCCGCGTCCCAGGCCAGACGCCGGAACACCAGGTTGCCGCCGACGGTCTGGTTCATGAGCAGGAGGGTGTTGCCCGCGAACTGGCCGTCCGAGACCGAATCGCCGTCGGTGTCGGGGAAGGACCGTTGCAGTTGCCAGCTGAGGCCGCCATCCAGGCTGGTGAAAAGGGCCAGCCCGGGGCCGGGCGTCAGCGTGCCGCGGTTGATGACGATGTGCAGCGCGCCGTCGGCGCTTTGCCACAGATGTTCCTGGTGGCGGTACGAGATGATGCGGTCGCTGTCGCTGGAAAGGTTGGTCGGCACCGCCTGGACGCGGGGCACGGCCGGCGCCGCGAAAACCGAACCGGAGGCCACGAGGGCCACCAAGGCGACGACCCGGCGCGCCCGTCGGCGAAGCAATCCCCGCTGCATGGGCATTCCTCCCTTGTTGTCATGGCAGCGCCACCGGCGGCGCACCGCCGATGAATCAAAGCAGGTTCCGTGCGCAGTGCGCCGATCAAGGCGCGCCGAGGCCGCTGTCGGCGAACCAGACGCCGTCGGAGCAGCTGGGGTCGCGGCAGGGCTTGTAGCGGCCGCTGTCGGTCAACGTGGGCACCAGGCGGTTGTAGTAGATCATGGGGCCGGCGCTGGTGACGAACACTTCCGGGTCGGTGCGCGTGCGCAGCGGCTCGGCGGGCGTGATGCGCTTGAACAGCGGCGCGGCAGCGTCGATGTTGGCGATCCAGATCTCGGAGCGGAACTTGTTCGGCCGCACCGACTGCGCCATGAAGATGTACGAGCGCCCGTTGTAGGTGAAGGGCTCGGGCGAGAAGATCTGGTTGCCTTGCGGCGCCTTCTGGCTGAACACCGGTGTCCACTGCAGCTGGCCGCCCGGCCCGGCGGGTAGGTTGCGGTACACGCGCAGCTCGGTCTGGTCGACCAGCGTGAAGAAGACCAGTTCGTTGCCGTACTCGGGCGCGCACCACATCCATACCTCGTACTTGACGCCGGCATCGAAGGTGAGCTGGCGCGAGGTGTTGCTGTCGAAGTCGCGATAGAAGACCTGGTCCACGCCGTTGACCGTGACCGGGTACAGCACGGCACGCGTGCCGGCCACGCCGGGCACGTCGCACATCACGTGGCGCACCGGGTAGTTGGAGGCCGGGAAGTCCGAGATCGCGCGCTCGCTGGCGGTGTTGTTCAACTCGCGCCAGTAGTGCACCTCGCGGTTGTCGACGTAGCTGATGCGCGGTGCCGGGTCGCCGCTGACGGCACTGCCGTAGGGCGCCTTGCGCACCTCGGGGCCCATGATGAGGCTGGTCCAGGTGCCATCGGGATTCTCGGTGGCCAGGCCGAGACGCGAATTGCCGTCGGTGTGGCGGCCGGCGTACTTCGTGTGCACGACGACATCGCCGGCGGCGGTGCGCACCCATTCGGGGCCGTTCTTGGTCTTCTGCGCGTCCTGGAAGGTCATCGAGTCGGGGTCGATCAGGATGCCGCGGCCGTCGGGCGGCACGAAGAGCCCGGTAGCGCGATCGACCCCGCCCAGCCAGAGGTTGCCCAGGGAGTCGTTCCAGACGAACTGGCCGCGGGCCTGGCTGAATTCGTAGTCGATGAGGTCGGCCTGCGCCGAGGCCTGCCGTTCGTTGGGCGCCCAACCCTGCGCGAGAACCGCTCCCGTGGAGGCCAAGCCTGCCAGGGCCGCGGCAAGGAGCCTTCTCGGGAAGCTGGTTCGACTCGGGTGGTGCTTGCTCATCGTGTCCTCGGGACAGTGGTGCTGCGCCGCGCGTGCCAAGGCGATCCGGCCCGGCACGGCCCTGCATGTCGCCGCGAACGGTAACGTCCGCACCGGGCGCCGACAACGCCACGTTCCGGCGCTCCCCCTGAATCAGGGGAGCGCATTCTTGGCAGCGTGGCCTTGCTACGATGCCGCGGCGTGCCTGCAGCCCGGAGCCAGCCGTGACCCTGACCCATGTCCCTTCGCGATGGCAGCGCCGTGCTCTGGCGGCAGCGGCGGCCTCGGCGCTGGCGCTCGGCGCGGCGAAGGCGCAGACCTACACCGAGGTCCAGGTCACCACCGCCGCGATCCCCGACTACGAGTTCGACAGCGCCCGCCGCGGCCGCAACTGCCCCACCTGCAACAACGGCAGCGGCAACTCGCGCCTGGCGTTCACCGACAAGGACGGCAATCTGTGGGTGGGCGGGGTCGACTTCGCCACCGGCAACTTCGTCCCCGCCGACGGCCGCGGCACGCTGGTGGACACGCTCACCGCGCCGGTGCCCTGCTTCGGCAACGGCCCGGAATGGGTGGCCTCGAAGGCGGGCTCGCAGCTGGCCTACACGCGCTTCCAGGATGCCTCGCCATGGAAGCCCGACGGCACGCTGGACTGCGCCGCCAGCCGGCCGCAGATCGTCATCGGCACCCAGGGCGCCGGCGGCTGGACGACCTCGGTGCTGCCGGCTTCGCTGGACCGCGCCACGCCCGAAGGCTCGCTCGAGGACGACGACACCGACCCGCGCGTGAACTACGTGCTGGCCAACAAGGACGCGCTCTACTGGCGCCGCCTCTCCGCGCCTTCGGTGGAGGTGGAGATGCCGATCAACGACCTCACCGGCGGCAATTCGCGCCGCTGGGTGCCCGGCACGCGCAAGGTCATCTTCCAGGGCCACCTCTCGACCGACCCGCGGCTGCTCGACCAGGTGTGGCTGTTCGACACCGACACCGGCACGCGCGAGCAGCTCACCACCGATCCGGTCACCAAGGCCGGCGGCTTCATGTGGAAGGCGCCGGAGTTCAACAACGAGTACGTCTTCTTCACGATGGCCAACTTCCGCCAGGAGATCTGGGTCTACCGGAATCTGGCGGCTCCGCGCGGCAAGCGGGTGTGGACGGTGGTGAAGAAGATCAAGGCGCCGAAGAACCCGACCGACACCACCAAGAACATGTTCTTCTGGTCGCCCGAGCCCTTCGTGCACAACGGGCGCAGCTACATCTTCACGCAGGTGAGCGTGAGCAACAAGTTCTTCGACAAGAGCATCCCGACGCACATCGCGCTGTCGGGCATCGACCCGCTGCGCAACGACTTCCGCATGCTCACGAACGCGAGCTCGCTGCCGCGCGTGCGGCTGGACCCGGAGTTCTTCATCACGGCGCAGGGGCCGTTCATCTACTACAACCGCCTGGTCCCGGCGAACGACAACTTCCCCGACGGCATCAACGACGGCGTCTGGCGCATCGACACCCAGCTCGGGCCGCCGAAGAACTAGCGGCCCGCCGCGGGCATCAGGGCGTCAGGGGATCCACGACCAGACCTGCACCTCGACGAAGCGCACCAGCGCCAGGCTGAACGCCTTCCACACCGGAATGGTGCCGGCCGCGACCTTGGCGTAGCCCGTCATGCCGGTCTTCAGCTCGCCCTGCGGGTTGTCGACCACGGCGATCACCTTGACCACGCGGCCGAAGGACTTCTGGCTCACGTTGCGGTCGATCGTCTTGATGCGGCCTTCGTAGGTCTTCTCGTGGAAGGCGTTCGGCTTGGCGCGCACCAGGGAGCCCACCTTCACGTAGCCGATGTCCGATTCGGGCACGTCGATCTCGGCCGTCACCTGGCCGGTGCTTTCCACGGTGGCGAAGGGCGCGCCCTTGTCGAGCACGCTGTTCAGCCGCTGCTTGAGGTGCAGCGTGAGGATGTTGCCGTCGAAGGGCATGTGCAGCACGGTGCGCACCGCCTTGCCTTCGAGTTCGGCGCGCTGCTGGCCCAGCGCCACCAGCTTGGCTTCCTCGGCGGCGATGCGGTCCGGCGGCGTGCCGGTCTTCACCAGCGCCACCTGGGCCTGGCGGGTCGCCACCTCGCGCAGGTCGACCTCGTGCTCGCGGCGCGCGGTCTCGTATTCCTCGAAGCTGATCGTGCGGTCGTCGTAGAGCCGCTTCAGCCGCGGCACCTTCTCGCCGCTGAACTGGGCGCGCTTCTGCGCCATTTCCAGCTCGCGCACCGCGACCGCGATCTCCTCCTTCTTGGGCCGCGCCTTCAGCTCGGCGATGGTGGCCTTCTGCTCGGCCATCTTCGCGTCGAACACCGCCATCTGCGCCGTCAGGTCGGTGGCCGCCAGGCGCGCCAGCACGGTGCCCTTGCTGACCGATTCGCCGCCGTCGAAGTTGACTTCCTCGATGACGCCGCCGATGTCGCTGGTGATCACCTGGCGGTCGGCCGGGAAGATCTCGAAGCTGCCGCCGGCGTCGTAGCTGTAGGGCAGGAAGAGCAGCAGGAGGAGCGTGAGCAGCGCCGCGCGCGAGAGGTAGTACCAGGTGCGGCTGCCCTCGGGCTCCTTCTGCACCGTCTCGCCGCCTTCGGCCGGCAGCGCGCGCCGGCGCCAGCGCTCGAACTGCACCGAGCGCTCGTAGGCGCGGCTGATCATCTGCGCCCGCCGGACGGTGCGCATGGTCAGGTAGATGCCCAGCGCGGCAACGACGATCAGGCTGGCGCCGCCCAGCCGCATCTCGTAGATGAGGAAGTTGCCGACGATCGCCACGATCAGCAGCACCACCACGTAGGCGTAGACGAAGCTCGCCAGCGCGTAGGTGGCCAGCAGGTTCTGGCCCGACTCGGTGGTGGCCCCGCCGGTGATGCGGTCCATGAAGGCCTTGTAGGCCTTGCCGCGCAGGTAGGGCTCGTTCATGAAGGCGGCCAGCAGGTGGTAGCTGTTGCCCTTCACGAGCGGGTTGCCGCCTTCGACGATGAGGTTCACCGAGCAGATGAACGCGAGACCGATGCCGGCCCTGGACAGGAACGGCAGGCTGTCGCGTGCGTTGTACCAGGTGAGCACGCCGATCGAGAACAGCGTCACCCGCATCAGCAGCGGCCCGGCCTGCAGCCACATGCGTTCGCGCCGCGAGAGCTGCTTGGTGTGGCCGATGGGCGCCATGAAGCGCGGGAAGAAGCCGAAGCGCAGCCCGATCCCCAGGTCGCCCACGCTGGCGCGGAACTTCTGCGCCACCAGCGCCTGCGTCAGCGTCACGCTGAGGTTGATGGTGAGCAGCGAGAAGAGCGCATGCTCGACGAGCACCGTGGTCTCGCGCAGCGTCTGCAGGTCTTCCCAGACCAGGCCGGAATGGCGGATCAGCAGCATGATCGCCGCCAGCGCCACCAGCGGCAGCAGGTAGACGCCGTACTTCAGCGGCTCGACGATGGGCAGCAGCACCGCCACCACCGGCCGCAGCGGGAAGAACTTGACGAGCAGCTTCGAATTGCGTGGGTCCAGGCCGTCGGCTTCGGCCACGCCGGCCGGCTGGTCGGCATCGTCGGCCGGCGGTCCGGGGGGTGCGGCCGGCGGGGCGTCGGCCTTCGGCGCCTCGGCCTTCGCCGCGGCTGGCGCGCCGGCCGTGCCCTGCATTGCCATCTTGGCCGCCAGTTCCTCGAACGACTTCGGCTTGATGAGGCCCTGCTCGAGCGCATAGCCCGTCTTCGTGAAGGGCTTCAGCAGCGGGTGCTTGGCGCTCTCGTCGTCGAGCAGCTTCTTGTCGGCCAGTTCGGCGAAGAAGCCCATCACCTCGCGTTCGGTGATCTCGCGCCCGAAGCGGTCGGAGAACACCGACAGCAGTTTGGCCGCGGTGTCGCAGCCGGGCAGCACTTCGAGAACGAAGAACTGCCACTGCTCCAGGTCGTAGGTGCGGTCGGCCAGCTTGTCGCGCAGCACGTAGCTGGTCTGGTCGCCACGGACGATGCGGAAGGCCTGCAGCCGCCGGGGCAGGTAGGCCGGCAGGGCGACCAGCTTGGTGGGTTCGCTCATCGACTCTCTTCGAGGGTGGCGGGACGGGTGGGCTTCAATTCGGCCAGCGACCAGCCGCCGCCCATGGCCTTGTAGACGGACACGAGCGCCGCGAGCTGCTCGCGCCGCTGCTGGTTCACCTGCTGCAGCGCGTCGTTGAGCTGTCGCTCGGCGTCCAGCACCTCGAAGTAGGCGCTGCCGCCGCCTTCGAAGAGCTTCTGCGCCACCTTGCGCTGTTCGCGCAGCGTGGCCAGGCGCCTTTCTTGCAGCGCGATGCGCTGGCCGCTCTTGGCCAGCCCGGTGAGCGCGTCCTCCACCTCGCGCAGCGCGACCTGCACCGAATTCAGGAACGTCACCTCGGCCTGCGCGCGCACCGCCTCGGCCTCGCGCACCTGGCCCGAGATGCGGCCGCTGGTGAACAGCGGCCCCAGCAGCGCGGCACCGAAGCTGCCGAAGTTGGAGGTGAGCTGCAGCAGCTTGGAGAGGTCGTTGCTCGCGAAGCCCGACGACGTGGTCAGGCTGATCGTCGGCAGGTATTCCGACTTCGCGACGCCGATCTTCGCGTTCGCCGCGATCAGGTCCTGCTCGGCCTTGCGCACGTCGGGGCGCTGCGCCAGCAGCCCGGCCGGCAGGCCGCCCGGCACCGCGGGCAGCTGCAGTTCGTCGAAGCGCCTGCCGCGCACCACCGGCCCGGGCGGGCGGCCCATGAGCGCGTTGAGCGCGCTCTCCTGCGCGGCGATCTCGCCTTCGCGCGCGGGCAGCTCGGCCACCAGGGCCTCCAGCTCGGCGCGCGCTCGAAGTACCGGCAGCTCGCTCGCGGCGCCGCCCTTGAACTTGCGTTCGGCCAGCGCGACCTGCTCCTTCTGGGTCTCGATGGCGGCCTTCTGCAGCTCGAGCAGCCGGTCCAGCGCCAGCAGGCGCAGGTAGCCGTTGGCGACGTCGGAGATCAGCGACTGCATCAGCGCGCGCCGGGTTTCCTCGCTGCCCACCAGCTCGGCGTAGGCCGCCTCGTTGGCGCGACTCACCTTGCCCCAGAGGTCCAGCTCCCAGCTGGCGGCGACGCTGATCGAATAGTCGTTGTCGACCGGCCGCGTGCCCGGCGCCAGCGGCACCTGGCGGTTCTCCGACAGCGTGTTGCGCAGGCGCGAGCCGGCGAAACCCGCCTGCGGGCCGGCCGCCGACTTCGACACCTGCAGGTAGGCGTCGTGCTGCTGCACGCGCAGCGCCGCGATCCGGAGGTCCGGGTTGTTCGCCACCACGGTGGCGACGAGTTCGTCGAGCCGCGGGTCGCCGAAGGCCGACCACCAGGCGGTGTCCAGCAGGTCGGTGTTGGCCGCCACGGGCGCCGCGGGCGCCGCGGTGTACGCCGGCGGCAACTCGACCGCGGGGCGCTGGTAGTCCGGCCCGCTGGCGCAGGCGGCCAGCAGCACGGCAAGGGCGGCGGTGGCGTGGCGGGGCTGCATCAGTCGCGCGGCGAACGTTCCAGGATCTCGAGCGCCAGCGCCTCGATCTCGCGCACACGCAACAGGCGCGTCTGCAGTTCGAGCACCATCGCCTCGAACCACTTGATCTGGTATTCGAGCTGGCGGCGTTCCTCGATGATGTCCTCGATCGGCGCGTTGGCCGGTGCCTGGCCCTGCTCGTCGAACAGGATCTTGATGGCCTCGGCCACCTGGCGGTTGCCGTTGATGTACTGGACCTGCTTCTCGACGAACTTCTTCGCCTTGCGCGCCTTGAACTCGCGCAGCAGCGCGTCGCGCAGGCCGCGCTGCACCGGCGTCAGGCGCGAGAGGTCCGGGTGCGTGGTCACCGGATGGCCGTCGATCGGGCCCAGCTTGGGCCGCGCCTCGGTGCGGTCGGGGTTGTCGCGCTTGCCCATGGTCTTCAATAGCCCAGCTCGCGCGCGAGCGCCTTGACCTCGGGCTTGAGGCCCTGGCCGTCCTCGCGCCAGGGCACCGGCTTGTCCAGCGGCGGCACCTTCACCACGTGCGGCCGGAAGCTCGGGCCGGAGAGGAAGTTGGGGTCGTTGCCGAACATCGCGTCCAGCGGCCCGAAGCAGGCGAAGGGCGAGCGTTCGGGGTGCATCATCTCGTCGATCGCCTCGGCGTCGTCGCGGATGCCCAGCCAGCGGCAGATGGCGCCCAGCCACTTCGGCGGGTCGCCCATCACGTCCTCGCCGCGGATGCGCAGCTGCTGCGCCGCCGGCACGTGGTCGAGGAAGTTCATGATGTTGATGTTGAGGTCGTACCAGGCGAACTGCGGTTCGACGATGGCGCGGTCCTCCAGGAAGTCGATCGAGTTGACGAACAGCGCGAAGGTGCCGTCGTACAGGCTCATCACCGACTTGCACTGCCCCACCGGGTGGCGCGTGAGATGGATGAAGCGCGCTTCGGGGAAGGTGTCGTACAGGCGCCAGAGGCGCTGGATGTCCACCGTGTAGGCGGGGCTCTTCTCGACCGCGATCAGCGGGTCGATCTTGTCGACCAGCTCGCGGTAGACCTCGCCCGTGGTTCGGTTCTGGCGCGCGGCGCACCAGTGGGTGGCCATGCGCACGCTGTCCATGGTCTGCTCGCCGGCGTAGATCTCGGCCACCGCGCGCAGCAGGCCGTGGCGCGTCTTGGCCTCGCTGCCCATCTCGTCGCTGGTGCGCACCCACAGCTCCACCAGCGTCTCGACGTTGAACAGGCACAGCTCGGGCAGCCCGAAGCACTGCGGATGCTGGCCGAGCATGGCGTTCATCAGCGAGGTGTAGGACCTCGGCGGCGCCAGCAGGAACAGCGGTGCGGCCATGGACCTCAGGCCAGCCGGCCTTCGACGAAGGGCACCTCGAAGACCTTCTCGTGCATGATGGGCCCGTGGCCGAAGTAGCCGTCTTCGCCGAACAGCTCGCCATGGTCGGCGGTGACGATGAAGTGGGTGTTCGGCGGTGCCATCGCCATCAGGCGGCCGACCTGGCCGTCGACGTACTCCACGCACTTCACCTGTTGCTTGCGCAGCATCTCCATCTGGCCCGGCGCGAAGCCCTGCAGGCCGGTGGTGGCGGTGGCGGTGTCGTCCATGCCCTTGAGCGCACCGTGCACGCCGCTGATGTGCGGCAGGTTCTCGCCCGAGAGCATGTAGGGATAGTGGGTCTCGCCGAGGTTGAGGAAGTAGTAGTGCGGCTCGTCCTCGGGGAACTCCATCTCGTCGATCATGCCCTTGAAGTTGTTGTGGTTGGCCATGAGCTTGTAGTCGTCGAAGTCGCGGCTGATGAGGGTGCTCTTGTTGAGCACCGGCATCGAGACCTTGGCCACCGTGCGGTAGCCCATCTTCTTCAGCAGCTTGGGCAGCGAGAGGTCGGGCAGGAACTCCTTGAACGCGATGCCGGCGTCGCCGGTGCGTTCGCGCCACTGGGTGTATTCGTCCTTGTAGACCTCGGAGGCGAAGACCTCCTTCGGGCTGGCGTGCGGCATCATGCCCATCGCGAAGGTGTGGTGCGAAGGCGCCGTCCATGAGGCGTAGGAATAGCGCTTCTGCGCTTCGCCCAGGCGGTCGATGTTGGGCGTGGCCGCGGCGGTGAAGCTGTCCCAGCGGCAGCTGTCCATCACGATGAAGACGATGTGGTTCAGGGTCATGGGCCGGTCCTTCGGATTCAGGGCACGCCGATCTGCAGCAGGCCGCTCGCGTTCGCCTCCTCCGGCCCGCTCTTCGTCGCGCCGACCACCACCACCAGCGGGTAGCTCTGCATCACCCAGATCGGGGCGCTCTGCAGCGTGGGCAGCGGCGCGCCCGCAAGCATGGCCACCGGCGAGAGCGCGTCGGTCACGTCCAGCCTGAAGAGGCCGGAGACGTCGGCGATGGTGTCGCCTTCGGCGCTGTAGTCGCTGCGGTCGACGATGATCTTCAGCCAGTCGTCGCTCGCGTCGGCGTTGACGGCGGGGCCGTAGACGGTGCTGTCGACGAGGCCGGCGCTTTCCGCCAGGCCGATGCTGAACTGGCGCGAGCCGTCGCCGGCCCAGCCGCTTCCGGCGGCCAGCAGCACGTCGGCGGCGCCGGTGCGGGCGACGCGGAACGTGAAGGCGGTGGCGCCGGTACCGGTGTCGGCGGCGCTGAAGACGTCGCCGCTGATCGACAGCAGGTAGTTCTTCAGCGACCCCACGCTGCAGGTCTGCGCCTGCACCACCTCGAAGTCGTCCAGACACACCTGCAGCGTGTTGCCGCTCACGCGCGCGGTACCGGCGCGGGTGGTGGCGGCCGAGCCGTCGGCCGGGCTGTTGCGCAGCATCAGGTTGTAGGTGGCGCCCAGCGAGGCCACGCTGGTGAGGAAGCGCCGCGTCGCCACGTAGGGCAGCACACCGGTGGCAAACGAATGCGCGCCGACGATCAGGTCCTGCGCCGGGCGCAGCCGCTGGTGGCCGCCGACGACGTAGCTGCCGGCACCGTCGCTCGTGAAGCTGCGCGTGTCGGTGGCGCCGTTGCCGGCCATCGTGTAGCTGCCGGCGTCGAAGTCGACCGTCAGCTGGTAGGCGCGGCCGTCGGCGGCGTAGACCTCGTAGGTGCCGTTGCGCGCGTCCACGGCCTGGGTGGTGAAGCCGCTGGTGTTGTTGGAGGTGTCGGTGTCGCCGTCGCCGCTCACGCTGGCGCTGCTCAGCAGGTTGCCGCGCGCGTCGGCCGGCACCGCCACCGTGAAGGTGAAGAGCAGCGAGCGGCCGGTGCCCAGGGTGCCGGCGGCGATGCTCATCGAGGTCGCCGCCGTGGGCAGCGTGGGGCAGGTGGCGCCGCCACTCGCGCTGCAGGCGACCGTGACCTCGCCCGGCGCGAAGGGTGCCGTCACGCCCCAGTTCAGCGTCACGTTCGCCGCCACCGTGCTGCCGGTGGGGTTGGTCACCTGCACGCGGAACGTGGCCGTGGAGCCCGCGGCCACCGTGGCCGCGCCGTCCTGCGCCACGCCCAGGCTGTTGCTGCCGCCGGCCACCGAGGCCGTGGCCGTCGCGCTGTTGTTCAGGCGGCCCGTGTCGTCGACCGCCGTGGCCGTGAGCGTGTTGCTCACGGTGCCGGCGTTGATGGCGTTGACGATGGCGCTGACGCTGAAGACCAGCCGCCCACCCACCGGCAGCGAAGGCACCGTCATCGAAGTCCCCAGCGGCGACGGGCAGACCGCGCCGCCGCTGGCCGTGCAGCCGATGTCCGACAGCACCAGGAACGCACCCAGCGTGTCGACCAGCCGCACGTCGGTGGCGGTGTTGCTGCCGGCGTTTTCCACCGTCATCGTGAAGACGACGGTGCTGCCGGGGCTCACCGCTTCGGTCGGTCCGCTGGCGCCGACGACGATGTCGTTGCCCGAGGCCTGGCGCGAACCACCGCAGCCCGCCACCAGCGCGGCCGCGAACAGCAGCGCGAGGACGGCGCGCCACAGGCGCCCCGGCGGGAAGTAGCTTCGATGCATGCCTGTATGCTGCTGCGCGCGTGTCACCGGGTGATCTTATCGGCCCCCCCAACGAAGGTCCTACGGGCTATTACGTCAGCCAGGACGGCGGCAGCACCTGG
>CAYVXO010000013.1:0-46055 GCA_964454485.1 uncultured Rubrivivax sp. | reverse complement strand
CCGCGCGCGTGGCCGCCACCCCCTAGCACGGCTGAGCCGCCCGATGCAGATCTCGATCGGCGGCCCTTGTTACAACCAGGCCGAGTTCCTGGACGCCACGCTGCGTTCGCTCGTCGAGCAGGACCATGCCGAGAAGGAGATCCTCGTCATGGACGGCGGGTCCACCGACGGCAGCGTGGACATCATCCGCCGCTACGCCGACCGGCTGGCCTTCTGGGTCAGCGAACGCGACGGCGGGCAGTCGCAGGCCATCGCCAACGGCAAGCGGCGCTGCCGCGGCGAACTGGTGGGCTGGCTCAATTCAGACGACGTGCTCAAGCCCGGCGCGCTCTCGCGCGCCGCGGCCGCCGCGCGCCGTGCCGGTACCACCGAAGCGGTGTTCTACGGCGGCCACGACGTGATCGACGAGAACGGCCGCGTGATGGACGTGGCGCCCGCCTTCGAGGACACCGACTGGTGCCGCCGCCGCCTGGGCCCGGTGATCTGCCAGCCCGGCACCTTCTACGGCCGCGCCGCCTACGAGCGACTGGGCGGGGTCGACACCTCGCTGCACTACGGCATGGACATGGACCTGTGGCTGCGCTTCTTCGCCGCCGGCGTGCCCTTCGTGCGCGTGCCGGGCTACCAGGCCTCGTTCCGCCGCCACAGCGCGCAGAAGGGGCACAACCTGGAGGCGCTGCGCCAGTGCGACATCGAGGAAGCGGCGATGCGCCAGCGCTACGGTCTGGCGGTGCCGGGCACTGCGCGCTACCGCGTGGCGCGCACCGTGCGCCGCGCGCTCGGCGTGCTCTCGGGCGCGATGGTGGTGACGCTGGCCTTCCGGCTCGCGAACCGGGGAACGCTGAGTGAGTATCACCCGAGCTATTCCTGAGTTCGTCGCGCGCCACCGGCAGCGCCTGCGGGCCATCGTCATGCGCGGCCTGGCGCAGGCCGTGGGCACGGTGGCGCCGCTGGCGGTGCTGGCCGGCCAGGGCGCGAGCGCCTTCGGGCTGTTCTCGGTGCTAGTGGCGGTGGCCGGGCTGTCGGCGGTGCTCGAATGGGGGCTGCCGCTGAAGGTGCAGAACGAGATCAGCCGCGGCCAGCACGCGCGCGGCTACGACGCGCGCTGGTTCCTGCTCGAAAGCGGCTTCCTGCCGCACCTGGCGCTGAACCTGGCCTGCGCCTTCGGGCTGTGGCTGCTCTCGTCGCTGTGGATCGGCCGCCTGTTCCCGACCGACGTGGCCGCGGTGCTGGCGCAGCAGCAGGGCGCGCTGCTGGCCATCTTCATGGTCGCCGCCGCCATCGGCGCCACCTACCACGGGCGCAGCGTCGTCTTCGGCCTCGGCCACATCGACAAGGGCTTCACCTTCACCTTCCTGGCCTCGCTCACCACGCTGGCGCTGGTGGCCGCGGGCATCGCCGCCGGCGTCTCCACCGCGGTGCTGGCCGTGGTGGTGGCCGCCGCGCCGCTGATGGACCGGCTGTTCGCGTGCCTGTACTGCTTCCGCCGCAGCGGCGGCCTGGTGCGCCACCCCTCGATGCCGCCGCCGCTGGCCGGCCAGGCGCCGGCGCGCAGCGGCCGTTCGGTGGCGCTGATGTTCCTGTACCTGCAGCTGCTGGCGCTGGTGGCGAGCAACATCGATTCGATCTGGGCCGCGCGCGCGAACTCGCTTCATGCGGTGGGCGAGTACGCGTTCCTGCTCAAGCTCTACGGCATCCCGCTGCTGGTGGTGAACATCCTCAGCACCGCCTCGATGCCGCGGCTGGCGGTGGAATCGCATGGCGGCGGCGACGGCGGCCGGCGCACCGTGTTCGCACTGCTGCGCTCCAACGTGGCGGTGATGCTGGCGGCCGGGCTGGTGATAGTCCTTGCCGGCAGCCTGCTGTACCGCCTGATCAGCGGCACCGCGGCCGACCTGCGCCCGCTGGCCGCGCTGATGCTGGTCGACACCTGCCTGCTGGCGCTGCGCGGCGTGCTCACCACCTACGTCAACGCGGCCGAGGTGCTGTGGCTCAACGTGGCCGGCAACACCGCGTTCGCGGCGGCGGCCATCGGGCTCAAGATCGTGCTCGTCGACGAGCACGGCATCTACGGCCTGGTGGCGGCCAACATCGCCGCCTACCTGCTGTTCCTGCTGCCCTTCCACCTGCTGGCGCTGCGGCGCGGCACGCGGCGCTGAAACCCGATGGCCGTGCCGACCACCCTCGCCCCCACGCTGCCGCGCCCCGCGCCGGCTGCGCCGCTGCGCCTGCCGGTGGTGGCGGCGCTGTGGGGGCTGCCGGTGCTGCTGACGCTGGCCTCGGCGCCCGCGGCGGCCATCCTGGCGGCCACGGCGCTGGCGGCGGTGGTGTGCGCCGCCGCGAACGTCACGCGGCCGGCCTCGATCGTCGTCACGCTGCCCTTCTTCGCGCTGCTGTCGCCGATGACGGGGCTGCTCGACTTGGGCGCGGCACGGCTGGTGTTCTCCGACCTGCTGTTCGCGCTGCTGGCGGTGCAGGCGGGGCTGACGGCGGTGGCACAGCCGGGCCATGCGCAACCGCGCCTGCCGCTGGCGCTGGCGGTGCTGGCGATGCTGTTCGCGCTCGGCGTGGTCACCGGCTCGGCCGCGGGCTACCTGGTCTCGGCCAAGCCCTGGCTGTACCTGGCGCAGCTCGCCATCGTGGCCTGGTTCACCGCCGCGCATGCGACGCGCCACGAGGACTGGCTGGGCGTGCAGCGGGCCTGGATCGTGGCCAGCGTCTACGGCGCCGCGATCCTGCTGCAGGCCTACGGCGAAGGGCGCAGCCTGGACACGCTGAAGGACGGCGACGCCCTGCCCGCGGTGGCGCCCGGCGACCTGCTCTCGCTGTTCCGCGCCACCTACTACTACACCGGCTTCCACTACATCCTGGGCCTGTGCGTGGTCTGGGTCGGCACGCGGCTCTTCTTCCCCGCTTCGCGCCTGCACCGGCTGGCGCTGCTGGCGGCGCTGGCGCTGCTGGTGCCGGCGCTCGCGGCCACCGTCAACAAGACCGCCATCGCGGCGGTGGCGGTGGCCGTCACGCTCACCGCGCTCGCGCTGTTCGCCCGCTTCCGGCGCGAGATGGCCGCCGCGATGGCCTGGTTCGCCGCCCTCGGCGCCGGCGCGCTGGCCGCCGCGAGCTGGCAGTACGCCCAGCTGGCCGAGAACACGCAGATCGACCTCATCGTCGACCGCCTGTTCAACGCCAGCTCGCTGCTGATCCGGCTGGAGGTCTACGTGCAGGCGCTGGCGGTCTGGTCCGCCTCGCCCTGGACCGTGCTGCTGGGCTACGGCGCCGACTTCCTGGACAGCTCCGGCAACCCGTTCTTCGCCGACCCGCTGAAGACCTCGGCCACCACCGGCTACGTCGAAGGCACGCTCGACTCGGCGTGGCTCTCGTACCTGGTCGAGTTCGGCCTGCCGGGGATGCTGCTGCTGGCCGGGCTGTTCGCGAGCGGACTCTCGAACGCGCTGCGCGGCCTGCGCCGCAGCCCGCGCTTCGACGAGCGCGCCTTCGCCGAGGCCTCGCTCTTCGGCGGCCTGGTGTTCCTGGCGATCGCGATGACGACGCAGATGCTGGGCTACTCGAAGACCTCGTGGCTGCCGCTGCAGCTGGTGGTGGTGGCGGCGATCGGCCTGCGCGCCCGGAGGGCCGGCTGACCATGTGCGGCATCGCCGGCCAGCTGAGCACCGCCCCCGGCGCCGACAGCGCCTGGGTCGAGGCGGGCATCGCCGCGCTGCGCCACCGCGGCCCCGACGACGGCCGCGTCTGGCGTTCGGCCGACGGCCGGGTCGCCTTCGGCCACCGGCGGCTGGCCATCATCGACCTCTCGCCGGCGGGAGCGCAGCCCATGGTGCGCGGCGCGCTGTGCCTGGCCTTCAACGGCGAGATCTACAACTTCGCCGAACTGCGGCGCGAACTGGAAGCGCGCGGCGCCACCTTCACCAGCCACAGCGACACCGAGGTCGTGCTCGCCGCCTACCAGGCCTGGGGCACGGCCGGCCTGGAGCGGCTGGACGGCATGTTCGCGCTCGCGCTGCACGACGCCACGCAGCAGGTGGTGCACCTGATGCGCGACCGCGCCGGCGAAAAGCCGCTCTTCTACCGCCACGAAGGCGGCACGCTGCGCTTCGCTTCCGAACTCAAGGGCCTGCTCGCCGACCCCGTGCTGCCGCGCCGGCTGGACGCCGAAGCGCTGGACTGCTACCTGGGCATGGGCTTCGTGCCCGGCGGGCGCTGCATCCTGCAGGGCTACGCCAAGCTGCCACCGGCGCACCGCCTGCGCTTCGACCTGGCCAGCGGCAAGGTCGAGCTGCAGCGCTACTGGCAGGCGCCCGCGCTGGCCGCCGACGCGAAGGCCGACCTCGGCACGCTCGCCGACGAGCTCGAAGCGCTGCTCGCCGACGCCGTGGGCAAGCAGCTGGTGGCCGACGTGCCGGTGGGCGTGATGCTGAGCGGCGGCGTCGACTCCAGCCTCGTCACCGCGCTCGCCAGCCGCGCGCGCCAGGGCGTGCGCACCTTCACCGTCGGCTTCCCCGGCGCCGGCCGGCTGGACGAGTCGGCGCACGCGAAGCTCATCGCGCGCCACTTCGGCACCGAGCACACCGAGATCGTGGCCGAGGCGGCCTCGGTCGACCTGCTGCCGCTGCTGGCACGCCAGTACGACGAGCCGGTGATCGACTCCTCGATGGTGCCCACCTTCCTGGTCAGCCAGCAGATCCGCCGCCACTGCACGGTGGCGCTGGGCGGCGACGGCGGCGACGAACTCTTCGGCGGCTACTCGCACTACGACCGCCTGCTCAAGCTGCAGCGCCGCGCCGCGCTGCTGCCGCTGCCGCTGCGCCGCGGCGTGCGCGCGGCCACCACGCGCGCCGTGCCGCCGGGCGTGAAGGGGCGCAACTGGCTGCAGGCGCTGGGCGCCGACTTCGCGCGCGAGGTGCCGCTGGTGGCGAGCTACTTCGACCCCCGCCAGCGCCACCGGCTGCTCAACGGCCACGCGGTCGCGCGCGACATCGCCGGCTTCGAGGTGACGCGCGCCACGCCGGTCGCCGGCGACCTGCTGCAGCGCGCCACGCGGCTGGACTTCGCCACCTACCTGCCGGAAGACATCCTGGTCAAGGTCGACCGCGCCAGCATGCTGCAGTCGCTGGAAGTGCGCGCGCCCATGCTCGACCGCCGCGTGCTCGAGTTCGCTTTCGGCCGCGTGCCGTCGGCGCTCAAGACCGTGGCCGGCGGCCGCAAGCTGCTGCTGAAGGAACTGGCGCGCCGCCTGCTGCCGCCCGAGTTCGACCGCCAGCGCAAGCAGGGCTTCTCGATCCCGATCGCGCGCTGGCTCGACGGCGGCGCCTGGCGCGACTTCTTCCGCGCCACGCTGCTGGACGCGAAGGACCCCTTCTTCGACCGCCGCCAGGTCGAGGCCTTGTTCGCGGGTCAGGCGCGCGGGCGCGACAACGGCGAGCGCCTGTTCGGGCTGGTGATGTTCGAACTCTGGCGGCGCGATTACCGCATCGAATCCTGAACCCCGTAGCCGATGAAGACCTCGCTCATCCCCCGCCTGCGCTGCCCCGTCAGCGGCCAGCCGCTGCGCGCGCAGGACGCGCAGGGCGCGCCGCTGGCGGCTTCCGCCGCCGAGCTCGCCGAAGGCTGGCTCGTCTCCGAGGACGGCCGGCACCGCCACCCGGTGCGCGGCGGCATCCCGCGTTTCGTGCCGGCCAGCAACTACGCCGACAACTTCGGCATGCAGTGGAACAAGTTCAGCCGCACCCAGCTGGACAGCCACTCGGGCCACCCGATCACGGCCGAACGCTTCTGGGCCGCCACCGGCTGGAAGCCGGCCGACCTGAAGGACCGCTGGCTGCTCGACGTGGGCTGCGGCTCCGGCCGCTTCGCCGAGGTGGCGCTGGGCGCGGGTGCGAACGTGGTCGCGCTCGACTACTCCAGCGCCGTCGACGCGGCGGCCGCCAACCTGCGCCGGCACGAGCGGCTGCACGTGGTGCAGGGCGACATCTACGCGCTGCCCTTCGCGCCCGAGTCGTTCGACGCCGTCTACTCGCTTGGCGTGCTGCAGCACACGCCGGACGTCGAGCGCGCCTTCATGGCGCTGCCGAAGATGGTGAAGCCCGGCGGCACGATGGTGGTCGACTTCTACGGCAAGTCGTGGAAGAGCGCGCTGCTGCCCAAGTACTGGCTGCGCCCGATCACCAAGCGGCTGCCCAAGACCATGCTCTTCGGCCTGCTGGAAAAGCTGGTGCCGGTGATGCTGCCGATCAGCAACGCGCTCGCCGCGGTACCGGTGCTGGGCCGGCTGCTGCGCCGCGTGGTGCCGGTGGCCAACTACACCGGGATGCTGCCGCTGTCGAAGCAGCAGATCCGCGAATGGGCGCTGCTGGACACCTTCGACTGGCTCTCGCCCGCCTACGACCACCCGCAGACGCCGCAGACGGTGACTCGCTGGCTTCAGGCCGCCGGCCTGCGGCAGACCGAGGTGCTGCACGCCGGCCACCTGGTCGGACGGGGACGCCGGCCTTGACCGCCCGCCGCGTCGTCGTCGGCATCGACGCTTCGCGCAACCGCTCCGGCGGCGCGAAGGGCCACCTCGTGGGCATCCTGCGCGACAGCGACCCGCGCGAGCACGGCATCGACGAAGTGCACGTCTGGTCCTACGCGAAGCTGCTGGCGGCGCTGCCCGAGCGGCCCTGGCTCGTGAAGCACGGCCACCCGGCGCTGGAGCGGCCGCTGCCGCACCAGCTGTGGTGGCAGTGGCGCCACCTGCCCGGCGAAGCGCGCGCCGCCGGCTGCCGGGTGCTGCTGAACACCGACGCCGGCAGCCTCTGCCGCTTCCGCCCGGCGGTGGTGATGAGCCGCGACATGCTCTCCTACGAGCCGGGCGAGATCGACCGCTTCCGCGGCAAGGCCTGGCTGCGCCTCGTGGCGCTGCGCCACGTGCAGAACCGCTCGCTGCGCTTCGCCGACGGCGCGATCTTCCTCACCCGCTACGCGGCCGGCGTGATCCAGCGCCACACCGGCCCGCTGCGCCGCGTGGCGGTGGTGCCGCACGGCGTGGGCGACGAGTTCCGCGGCGTCGCGCGCGGCCACGCCTGGCCCGCCGCCGGCCGGCCGGTGCGCTGCCTGTACGTGTCCAACGCGGCGCCCTACAAGCACCAGTGGCACGTGGTGCGCGCCGTGGCCGACCTGCGCCGGCGCGGCTTCGACCTGCGGCTCACACTGGTGGGCGGCGGCGCCGGCGCGGCGCAGGAGCGGCTGGAAGCCGAGCTGGCGCAGAGCGACCCGCGGCGCGAGTTCGTCACCACCATCGGCTTCCTGCCCGCCGAGCGGCTGCCTTCGGTGCTGGCCGAGGCCGACCTCTTCGTCTTCGCCTCCAGCTGCGAGAACATGCCCAACACGCTGGTCGAGGCGATGGCCGCCGGCCTGCCCATCGCCTGCAGCGACCGCGGGCCGATGCCGGAGGTGCTGGCCGACGGCGGCGTCGCCTTCGACCCCGAGAACCCGACCTCGATCGCCGCCGCCGTCGAGCGCCTGCTCACCGACGCCGCGCTGCGCGCGCGCTGCGCCGAACGCGCGCACGCACTGGCGCAACAGTACTCGTGGGCGCGCTGCGGCCGCGAGACCTGGCAATTCCTGCTCGAAACCGCCCGGGCCTGAAGAAGACCGACATGACGACCCGCCCGTACCAGGTGTGCACGCGCTGCGTGATGGACACCACCGATTCCAAGATCGTGTTCGACGCCGCCGGCGTCTGCGACCACTGCCACACCTTCGACCGCCAGGTGCTGCCCAACTGGCACACCGACGAGCGCGGCGAACGCGAGCTGCGCGCGCTGGTGCAGAAGATCAAGGCCCGTGGCCAGGGCAAGGACTTCGACTGCATCATCGGCATGAGCGGGGGCATCGACAGCTCCTACCTCACCTACATCGCCACCGAGTTCGGGCTGCGGCCGCTGGTGTTCCACGTCGACGCGGGCTGGAACTCGCAGGAGGCGGTGAACAACATCGAGCGCCTGATCGACAAGCTGGGGCTGGACCTCTACACCGAGGTCATCGACTGGGAGGAGATGCGCGACCTGCAGCTCGCGTTCTTCAAGTCGGGCGTGCCGCACATCGACACGCCGCAGGACCACGCGTTCTTCGCGACGATGTACAAGTTCGCCGAAGAGCACGACATCAAGTACATCCTCACCGGCGCCAACTACTCGACCGAGTGCATCCGCAACCCGATCGAGTGGATGTACTACCAGTCCGACAGCATCCAGCTCAAGGACATCCATCGCCGCTTCGGCACGAAGCCGCTGGTGAACTTCCCGACCACGTCGATCCTGCGCCACAAGATCTGGCTGCCCTACGTGAAGGGCATCCAGGTCGTGCGCCCGCTCAACCTGGTGCCTTACGACAAGGCGGCGGCGATGAAGCTGCTGGTCGACAAGTTCGGCTGGCAGCCCTACCCGCAGAAGCACTTCGAGTCGCGCTTCACGCGCTTCTACGAAGGCTTCTGGCTGCCGAAGAAGTTCGGCTACGACACCCGCAAGGTGCAGTTCTCCAGCCTCATCGTCACCGGCCAGATGACGCGCGAGGAGGCGCTGGAGAAGCTGAAGACGCCGCCGCTGGACGACGCCACCGTGCGCCAGGAGTTCGAGTACGTGGCCAACAAGCTGGGCATCAGCACCGCGGAGCTGCAGGGCTACCTGGACGCGCCGAACAAGACCTACCGCGACTACCGTTCGCAGGAGATGTTCTACAACGTGGGCGCGCGCGTGATGAAGGCGCTCGGCCTGGAGCTGGGAGGCAAGCGTTGATCGGAATCGTCGACTACGGCCTGGGCAACGTGCAGGCCATCGCCAACATCTACAAGCGGCTTGAGATCCCGGCCACGCTGGCGAAGACCGCGGCCGACCTGGCCGGCGCCACCCACCTGGTGCTGCCCGGCGTGGGCGCCTTCGACTGGGCGATGGCGCGCCTGAACGAATCGGGCATGCGCGCCACGCTCGACGACCTGGTGCTGCAGCAGGGCAAGCCGGTGCTGGGCATCTGCGTGGGCATGCAGATGATGGCGAAGTCCAGCGACGAGGGGCAGGCGCAGGGCCTGGGCTGGTTCGACGCCGGCGTGAAGCTGTTCGACGACGCCCGCTTCACCGGCCGCACCCACCTGCCGCACATGGGCTGGAACGACATCGAGCCGGTGCAGACCGACGGCCTGCTGCGCGACCTGGGCGAGGCCGCTCGCTTCTACTTCCTGCACTCGTACTACTTCGCGCCGAACGACCCGGCCGACGTGCTGGCCTGGACCGACTACGGCGGCCGCTTCGCCTGCGCGGTGCGCAAGGGCCGCATCCACGGCGTGCAGTTCCACCCCGAGAAGAGCCATGCCTGGGGCATCCAGCTGCTGAAGAACTTCGCCTCGCTGTAGGAGCGACACGCCATGCTGCGTCCCCGCATCATCCCCTGCCTGCTCGTCCACAAGGGCGGGCTCGTCAAGACGGTGGGCTTCGACAAGCCCAAGTACGTGGGCGACCCGCTGAACGCGGTGCGCATCTTCAACGAGAAGGAAGTCGACGAGCTGATGGTGCTCGACATCGACGCCACGCGCGAGCGCCGCGACCCCGACTACACGCTGATCCGCAACCTGGCCGCCGAGTGCCGCATGCCGCTGGCCTACGGCGGCGGCGTGCACACGGTGGAGCAGTTCGAGCGCCTGGTGAGCCTGGGCGTCGAGAAGGTCTCGGTCAGCGCCGCCGCGGTGGCCGACCCCGGCCTGATCGAGCGCGCCGCCGCGCGCGTGGGCCGCCAGAGCGTGGTCGCCGTGCTCGACGTGCGCCGCAAGGGCAAGGGCTGGGAGGTCTTCACCCACAACGGCAGCCGCGCCACCGGGCTGGACGCGGTGGCCTTCGCGCAGAAGGCCGAGGCGCTGCGCGCCGGCGAGATCGTCGTCAACTCGATCGACCGCGACGGCCAGATGAAGGGCTACGACCTGGAGCTGGTGCGCGCGGTGCGCGCCGCCGTGACGCGCCCGCTCACGGTGCTGGGCGGCGCCGGCACGCTGGCCGACGTGGGCGGCCTGGTGCGCGAGTTCGGCATCGTCGGCGCCGCCGCCGGCAGCCTGTTCGTCTTCAAGGGCGTGTACCGCGCCGTGCTCATCAACTACCCGTCGCGCGCGGACAAGGACAAGCTGGTCGCCGAAGCCGCCGGCCGCGGCTGATTCATGAAACAAGTCCTGCAGAACCTCAAGGACGGCAGCACCGAAGTCGCCGAAGTCCCCTGCCCCCGCACCGGCGCCGGGCAGCTGCTGATCCGCACCACGCGCACGCTGGTCTCGGCCGGCACCGAACGCATGCTGGTCGACTTCGGCAAGGCCGGCTTCATCGACAAGGCGCGCCAGCAGCCCGACAAGGTGCGCATGGTGCTGGACAAGATCCGCACCGACGGCCTGATGCCGACGATCGAGGCGGTGCGCAACAAGCTCGACCAGCCGCTGCCGATGGGCTACTGCAACGTCGGCGAGGTGGTCGAGGTGGGCGCCGGAGTGAGCGGCTTCGCGGTCGGCGACCGCGTCGCCAGCAACGGCCGCCATGCCGAGATGGTGGCGGTGCCGGTGAACCTGTGCGCGAAGGTGCCCGAAGGCGTGAGCGACGAGGCCGCCGCCTTCACCGTGCTGGGCGCGATCGCGCTGCAGGGCATCCGCCTGGTGCAGCCGGCGCTGGGCGAGACGGTGGTCGTCACCGGCCTGGGCCTGATCGGCCTGGTGACGGTGCAGCTGCTGAAGGCGCAGGGCTGCCGCGTGCTGGGGCTGGACTTCGACGCCGACAAGCTGGCGCTGGCGCGCCGCTTCGGCGCCGAGACGGTGGACCTGAAGGCCGGCGCCGACCCGGTGGCGGCGGCGATGGCGTTCTCGCGCGGGCGCGGCGTCGACGCCGTGATCATCACCGCCAGCACCAAGAGCAACGAGCCGGTGCACCAGGCGGCGCTGATGTGCCGCAAGCGCGGCCGCATCGTGCTGGTGGGCGTGGTGGGGCTGGAGCTCTCGCGCGCCGACTTCTACGAGAAGGAACTCAGCTTCCAGGTCAGCTGCTCCTACGGCCCCGGCCGCTACGACCCGCTGTACGAGGACAAGGGCCAGGACTACCCGGTGGGCTTCGTGCGCTGGACCGAGCAGCGCAACTTCGAGGCCGTGCTGGACATGCTGGCCGAAGGCCGGCTGGACGTGGCGCCGCTGGTGTCGCACCGTTTCGAGATCGGCCAGGCGCCGCAGGCCTACGCGGTGGTGGGCGGCAGCGAGCCTTCGCTGGGCATCGTGCTGAGCTATCCGGCGCCGGCCGCGCCCGAGGCGCCGCGCGCGCGCACGGTGGCGCTGCCGGCGGCGGCGCCGGCCGCGGGCACCGGCGGCCGGGCGGCGGCGGTCAGCGTCATCGGCGCCGGCAACTACGCCGGCGCGGTGCTGATCCCGGCCTTCAAGGCGGCGGGTGCGCGGCTGGCGCGCATCGCCTCCGCCGGCGGCGCGAGCAGCGTGCACCTGGGGCGCAAGTTCGGCTTCGCCGAGGCCACCACCGACACCGCCGCGCTGCTGGCCGACCCGGCGGCCGACGCGGTGGTGGTGAGCACGCGCCACGACACCCATGCCGACTACGTGCAACGCGCGCTCGCCGCCGGCAAGCACGTGTTCGTCGAGAAGCCGCTGGCGCTCAGGCGCGCCGAGCTGGACGCGATTGCCGCCGCCGCGAAGGCGGCGCCGGGGCGGCTGGTGATGGTCGGCTTCAACCGCCGCTTCGCGCCGCAGGTGGTGAAGATGCAGCAGCTGCTGCGCGGCGTGCCGGGGCCGAAGAGCTTCGTGATGACGGTCAACGCCGGCGCCATCCCGGGCCAGCACTGGACGCAGGACCCGGCGGTGGGCGGCGGCCGGCTGGTCGGCGAAGGCTGCCACTTCTTCGACCTGCTGCGCTTCCTGGCCGGCGCGCCGATCGAGTCGTTCCACGCCGTGCGCATGGACGCCGCCACGCCCGACACCGCCAGCGTCTCGCTGCGCTTCGCCGACGGCTCGCTGGGCACGGTGCTCTACCTGGCCAACGGCAGCAAGGCCTTCCCGAAGGAACGGCTGGAAGTCTTCGCCGCCGGGCGTGTGCTGCAGTTGGACAATTTCCGCCGCCTGCAGGGCTTCGGCTGGCCCGGGTTCACGACAATGAAGCTGTGGCGCCAGGACAAGGGCCAGGCGGCCTGCGCCGCCGCCTTCGTGCAGGCGGTGCAGTCCGGCGGCCCTTCGCCCATCCCGCTGGACGAGCTGCTCGAGGTCGGGCGCGTCAGCATCGAGATCGAGGAATCCCTGCGATGAATGCGAACCGCTCCCCCCTGGTCGACGTGATCGCCGGCGCGCGCCCCAACTTCATGAAGATCGCGCCCATCCTGCGCGCGATCCAGGCGCGCCAGAAGGCCGGCAGCCGGCTGCGCTACAGGCTGGTGCACACCGGCCAGCACTACGACGCGCGCATGTCGGGCGACTTCTTCACCCAGCTGGGCATCCCCGAGCCCGACGTGAACCTGGAAGTCGGCTCGGGCACGCAGGCCGAGCAGACCGCCGGCATCATGGTCAAGTACGAACGCCTGCTGCTGGACGCGCGCAGCGACGCCTGCCTGGTGGTGGGCGACGTCACCTCCACCATGGCCTGCGCCATCGCGGCGCAGAAGCTGCGCGTGCCGGTGGCGCACGTGGAGGCGGGCATCCGCTCCGGCGACTGGGGCATGCCGGAGGAGATCAACCGCCTCGTCACCGACTCGATCACCAACTGGTTCTTCACCACCAGCGAGGTCGCCAACCGCAACCTGCGCAACGCCGGCGCGCGCGACGACCAGATCCACTTCGTCGGCAACACGATGATCGACACCCTGCTGGCCAACATGGAACGGCTGCGCCCGCCGCCGTTCTGGTCCGAAGCAGGCCTGCAGCCCGGCGGCTACTTCGTGATGACGCTGCACCGGCCGGCCAACGTGGACGACCCCGCGGGCTTCGACCGCCTGATCGGCGCCGTCGGCCGCGCGGTGCGCGGGCTGCCGGTGGTGTTCCCGGTGCACCCGCGCACCGCCAAGACGCTGGCCACGCTGCCTTCGCGCCCGGCCGGCCTGCTGACGGTGGACCCGCAGCCCTACCTGGAATTCAACTACCTCGTGCGCCACGCCAAGGGCGTCATCACCGACAGCGGCGGCGTCACCGAGGAGACCACGGTGATGGGCGTGCCCTGCGTCACGCTGCGCGACACCACCGAGCGGCCGGAGACGGTGACGGTGGGCACCAACGAGCTGATCGGCACCGACCCCGCGGCGCTGCAGCCGGCGCTGGACAAGCTGTTCGAAGGGCGCTGGAAGAAGGGCGCCATCCCCGAACTCTGGGACGGCCGCACCGGCGAACGCATCGCCGAGATCCTGGACCGCCTGCTGGCGTGATGCAGCGGGCCGGCCTTCCCGCCGGCGCCGCGCGATGAGCTCGCCCGGTCGCCTGTGGCGCACCGTGCGCTGGCTGCGGCCGGCGCAGGTGTGGGGTCGCGCGCGCTTGCTACTCCAACGACCGCGCCCCGACCTGCGCGAAGCACCGACGCGCCGCGCCGCCGCCGGGCCCTGGGTGGCGCCGCCGGCGCGCGAGGCCAGCCTGGCCGGCCCGACGGCGATGCGCTTCCTCGCCGAGACGCACGACCTGGCCGAGGTGGGCTGGGACGACCCGCGCATCGCGCTGCTGTGGCGCTACAACCAGCACTACTTCGACGACCTCAACGCCGAGGGCGCGGCCGCCCGCGCCGGCTGGCAGCGCGCGCTGCTGCAGCGCTGGGTGGACGGGAACCCGCCCGGCCGCGGCACCGCGTGGGCGCCCTACCCCACGAGCCTGCGCATCGTGAACTGGGTGAAGTGGTCGCTGGCCGGCCACGCCCTCGCGCCGGCCTGGGTGCAGAGCCTGGCGGTGCAGGCACGCTGGCTCACGCGGCGGCTCGAATGGCACCTGCTGGGCAACCACCTGTTCGTGAACGCGAAGGCGCTCGTCTTCGCCGGCCGCTTCTTCGAAGGGCCCGAGGCCGACGCCTGGTGCGCCGAAGGCACGCGCATCCTGCAGCGCGAACTGCCCGAGCAGGTGCTGGCCGACGGCGCCCAGTTCGAACGCAGCCCGATGTACCACGCGCTGGCGCTCGAAGACGTGCTGGACCTGCTGAACCTGCTGGCCGCCTGCGGCGCCGGCCCGGCCGCGCCGCTGGTGCCCGAACTGCGCCGCCACGCGGCGGCGATGCTGCACTGGCTGCGCTGCCTGCGCCACCCCGACGGCACGCTGGCGCGCTTCAACGACGGCGCCGAAGGCATCGCCCCGCCCACCGACGACATCGAGCGCTACGCCGCCGCGCTGGGCATCAGCGCCGCCGCGGCGCCGGGCGAAGGCCTGCACCTGCTGCAGCCCAGCGGCTACCTGCGCGCCGTTCGCGGCAACGCGGTGGCGCTGCTGGACCTGGCGCCCATCGGCCCCGACTACCTGCCCGGCCATGCCCATGCCGACACGCTGAGCTTCGAGCTCTCCGTCGGCGGCCGCCAGCTGGTGGTGAACCGCGGCACCTCGGTGTACGGCACCGGCGAACGGCGGCTCGCCGAGCGCGGCACCGCGCTGCACAGCACGGTGCAGGTGGGCACCCACGATTCCTCCGAGGTGTGGTCGGGCTTCCGCGTGGGCCGCCGGGCGCGGCCCGGGCCGATCGCCATCGACGGCTGGACGGTCGAAGGCTCGCACGACGGCTACACCCACCTGCCCGGCGCGCCGCGCCATCACCGGCGCTGGGCCTTCGAAGCCGACGGAGTGGAAGTGCACGACCGGCTGGACCCCGGAGCGGCCGAAGCGGCGGTCGCGCGCTACCACCTGGCGCCGGGGCTCGAGCTGGTGGCCGAGGGCGACAATCGCTGGCAGGTCCGCGACGGCCGCCGCACGCTGGCGCAGGTGCAGGTGGCGCAAGGCCGCGGCGAAGCCGGCACCACGCAGCACGCGCATCGCTTCGGAGTGCTGGTGCCCGCGGCCACGCTGGCGGTGCACCTGCAGGACCAGCAGGCGCGCGTGCACTGGCGCTGGAACCCCTGATGCACATCCTCTTCCTCACCGACAACTTCCCGCCCGAGGTCAACGCCCCGGCGAGCCGCACGCACGAGCATTGCCGGCAGTGGGTGGCCGCCGGCGAGCAGGTGACGGTGATCACCTGCGCCCCCAACTTCCCCAAGGGCCGCGTCTTCGACGGCTACCGCAACCGGCTGTGGCAGCAGGAGGTGGTGGACGGCATCCGCGTCATCCGCGTCTGGAGCTACATCACCGCCAACGAAGGCTTCGTCAAGCGCATCCTGGACTACACGAGCTACATGCTGACGGCCTTCGTGGCGAGCCTGTTCGTGCGCCGCGTCGACGTGGTGGTGGGCACCTCGCCGCAGTTCTTCACCGCGGTGGCGGGCTGGGCGGTGGGCGCCGTCAAGCGCGTGCCCTTCGTCTTCGAGCTGCGCGACCTGTGGCCGGAGTCGATCAAGGCCGTGGGCGCGATGAAGGAATCGACCGCGATCCGCTGGCTGGAGAAGCTGGAGCTGTTCCTCTACCGGCGCGCGGCGCGCATCGTCTCGGTGACGCATTCGTTCCGCGACACGCTCGTGCGGCGCGGCGTCGACGGCGCGAAGATCGACGTCGTCACCAACGGCGTCGACATCGCGCGCTTCTCGCCGCGGCCGAAGGACGCCGCGCTGGAACGCGAGCTGGGTTTCGAAGGCTGCTTCGTCGCCGGCTACATCGGCACCCACGGCATGGCGCATGCGCTGGAGACGCTGCTGCAGGCGATGGCGCGCCTGCGCGATCACCCCGAAGGGCGCGACATCCGCCTGCTGCTGCTGGGCGACGGCGCGCGCAAGGCCGACCTGCAGGCGCAGGCGCAGGCGATGGGCCTGGACAACGTGCGCTTCGTCGATACCGTGCCCAAGGAGCAGGTGGCGCGCTACTGGTCGCTGCTGGACGTGTCGGTGATCCACCTGCGGCGCACCGAGCTCTTCACCACCGTGATCCCGAGCAAGCTGTTCGAATGCATGGGCATGGGCCTCCCGGTGCTGCATGGCGTGGCGGGCGAGTCGGCCGCGATCGTCGAGCGCGAGGGCGCAGGCCTCGTGTTCGAGCCCGAGGACGTGGACGCGCTCGTCGAAGGCCTGCTGCGGCTGCGGCGCGACCCGGCGCTGCGCGCGAGCCTGCGCGAACACGCGCTCGCCGCCGCCGGCCGCTACGACCGCAGCGCGCTCGCGGCGCGCATGCTGGAAGGGCTGCGTTCGCTGGTGCGCTGAAGCGCGTGCCGCTTCAGCAGCCCGCGGCCGGCCGGCTGAAGGCCCAGAACGAGTTCAGGCTGGGCGGCGCGTCGGCCTGCGTCACGCGCACACGCAGCGCGGTCGCAACCACGGGGTCGAACTCCAGCAGCAGCGAAACGCCGACGGTGGTGCGGCTGGCCAGTGCCTTCCACGCGCCGCCCACCTGCGCCTCGAGCGTGAAGGCGCGGATCGCATACGGGCCCGTCGCGGCCGCCGCATCGGCGTACTCGCGCAGCACCACGTAGTCCACCTTCGTCGGCTGGGCGAAGGCCTGGGCGATCTGGGCCGTGGTGTCGCCCGCGTCGGCGGCCCAGCGCGTGGCGGGGTCTTCGGCGAGCGCCTGCGCGGCGGCGTAGGCTGGGTCGCTGCCCTGCACGCTGCTGGCGCTGCCGGTGGCGGCGGCCGAGAGGTTCACCGGGTACGGCGCCTTCCCGCCTTCGGCCAGGCCCAGGCGCGTGCGCAGCTCGGCCAGCCGGGCGGCGTTGTCGGCGCGCATGACGCCGGCGGTGGTGGCCGGCGAATTGAGCACCAGCACGTTGCCCTGGCCGGTGGCCTGGTAGTAGATCGACTCCAGTTCATCCAGCGACCGCAGCTTCGTGTCGTCGGCATGCCAGAACCAGTGCTGGTTGATCGGCAGCGTGGCCTGCCAGGGCAGCCAGTAGGTGCTGCCGCCCCAGCTGACCAGCTTGGAATCGGGGAACGCCGGCAGGTAGGGGTCCTGCAGCCGGAAGTCGCTCGGATAGACCTTGGCGCTGGTGGCATCGAGCATCGTGCCGTTGATGCCCACCTGGCAGGCCGGCTGCAGGCGCTTGACGACGTCATAGACGGCGTCCAGCGGCCAGCGGTCCACCGCCTTCGCCCACGAGGCGTCGAACCAGACCAGCGCCACGTCGCCATAGTTCGAGAGCAGGTCCTGCAGGTGGCGGCGCATGTAGGCGAAGTACTCGGCGTTCTGCTCGTCGGTGTAGACCCAGGCGGTGTTCTCGCCGCAGCCGTGGGCGTTGTCCCAGTGGCGGTCCCACAGCGAGTAGTAGACGCCGAAGCGCAGGCCCTGCCGGCGGCAGGCGTCGGACACCGCGCGCACCACGTCGGTGGTGTTGCCGGAGTTCGCGACCGTGTAGTCGGTGTTGTCGGCCGGCCAGAGGCAGAAGCCGTCGTGGTGCTTGCACACCAGCAGCACGTAGTCGATGCCGCCTTCGCGCGCCGTCGCCACCCAGCCTTCGGCGTCGATGGCCGGCGGCGCGTAGAGCGAGGCCGGTGCCTTGCCGTCGCCCAGTTCGGTGTCGGCGAAGGTGTCCATGCCGAAGTGCATGAACAGGCCCATGCGGCTGCCGGCGATGAAGCGCGCCATCGCCGGCGAAGGCGCCGTGGCCGGCTTCTTGGTGACGAGGCCGGTGGCGGCGTCGACCACCAGGCCGCCGTCGGCCAGCGCAGCGTCGAACGCGGTGTCCGGCGCCGGGCAGCCGGCATCCGCCGTGCCGCCGTCGCCACCGCCGCCGCAGCCGGCCAGCAGCGAGCCGCCCAGCAGGCTGCCGGTGCGGACGAGGAAGCGGCGTCGGGTCTCGCGTTCGGTCATCTCGTGGCGGCCTCCCCGGCCGTGTATTCGGCCACCACCTCGGCCAGGCGGCGGCGCACTTCGTCGTCGTCGGCCCCGGCCGCCTGGCGGGCCCAGTCGAGCAGGCCGGCGAGGCCCTGCGCGCCGCCTTCGGCACCCACCGGCAGGCGGGCGATGCGCAGGCGCTCGAAGCGTGTGGCCAGGGTGGCGTCAGTGTCGGCCAGAAGCTCCTCGTACATCTTCTCGCCGGCGCGCAGCCCCGTGAACTCGATCGCGATCTCGCCCGCGCCATGGCCCGAGAGCTTGATCAGCTCGCGCGCCAGGTCGACGATCTTCACCGGCTCGCCCATGTCCAGCACCAGCACCTGGCCGCTTTCGCCGATGGCGGCGGCCTGCAGCACCAGGCGCGCCGCCTCGGGGATGGTCATGAAGTAGCGGATGATCTCCGGGTGCGTGACCGTGACCGGGCCGCCGCGCGCGATCTGCTCCTTGAACTTCGGGATCACGCTGCCGCTGGAGCCGAGCACGTTGCCGAAGCGCACCGCGATGAAGCAGGTGCCGGGGTGTCGCCCGGCCAGCCGGCTCAGTGCCATCTCGGCGGCGCGCTTGGTGGCGCCCATCACGTTGGTCGGGTTCACCGCCTTGTCGGTGCTGATGAGCACGAAGCGCTCCACGCCCACCTCGGCCGCGGCCTGCGCGGCCTGCCAGGTGCCCAGCGTGTTGTTGCGCAGCGCGGCCCAGGCGTTGTGCTCCTCCATCAGCGGCACGTGCTTGTAGGCCGCGGCGTGGAACACCACCTGCGGCCGCCAGCGCGCGAACGCCTGGCGCAGGTGTTCGCGGTCCTTCACGTCGCCGACCAGGCGCACCAGTTCGAGCGCGGGAAAGGCTTCCGAAAGCTCCTGCTCGATGCTGTAGAGGTTGAACTCCGAGAGCTCGTAGAGCACCAGCCGCGCCGGCGCGTAGCGCGCCACCTGGCGGCACAGTTCGCTGCCGATGCTGCCGCCGGCGCCGGTGATGAGCACGACCCTGCCGCGCAGCGTCTCGCCGATGCCGGCCTCGTCCAGCTGCACCGGCTCGCGGCCCAGCAGGTCCTCGGGCTCGATGTCGCGCAGCCGCTCGACGCGGCTGGCGCCGCTGCGCAGTTCGTCCACCGTGGGCACGGTGAGCACCGGCAGGCCGGTGTCGGCGGCCAGCTCCAGCGCGCGCCGGCGCTGCGCCGGCGTGGCCGCCGGCATCGCGACGACCACGTGGGTGGCGGCGCCGCGCACCGCCTTGTCGCGGATGGCCGCCAGCGGCCCCAGCACCGGCACGCCGCCGATGCGCGCGCGCTGCTTGTGCGGGTCGTCGTCCAGCAGCCCCAGCACCACCCAGCCCTGTTCGTGGATGCCGGCCAGCAGCATGCGCGCCGCCTGGCCGGCGCCCATGACGACGGCGCGCCGGATCTCGCGTTCGCTGCCGGTGATGCGCGAACGCGCATGCTCGTAGAACATGCGGTAGCCGATGCGCACCAGCGACACCGCCATCAGCGCCACCACCGGGTGCAGCGCGAGCACCGCGCGCGGCACCTTGGCCAGGCCCAGGCTCATCACGACGACGGCCGACACGATGCCGGCGATGGCGCAGGCCAGCGTGAGCCGCTTCACCTCGCCGAAGCCGGAGAAGCGCCACATGCTCTGCGGCACCTTGAAGGCGAAGAAGGCGACCAGGTAGGCCGCGATCACGCCCAGCATCACCCAGGGGTCGTAGCCGGGCCGGGCGCTGATCCAGCGCTCGAAGCCCAGACGGAACAGGTAGGTGACGTTCCACGCCAACGCGATGACCAGCGCGTCCACCAGCAGCGACACCGGCTCCCGGTGCGGCCGCAGCCGCGCCAGCGCGAGGTCGATGCGGTGCCAGACGGTGGGCGAAGTCGTCACGTCGCGTGCTTCCACAGCCGCGCGAAGGTGCGCGCGATCACCACCACGTCGCTCGCCAGCGTGGCGCGCTCGGCGTAGTCGGCGGCCTGCTTCACCTTGCGCGGCAGGATCACCTCGACGTATTCGCGCTCGGGGTCGGCGGCGCGCGCCAGCTGCTCGCCTTCGTCGATGTGGTCCAGCGAGGCGGGGTCGGTGATGCCGGGCCGCACCGCGAGCGCACGCTCGCGCAGCGCCGGCGGGTACAGCGCCACGTAGCGCGGCACCTCGGGGCGCGGGCCCACCAGGCTCATCGTGCCCTGCAGCACGTCGATGAGCTGCGGCAGCTCGTCCAGCCGGCTCCTGCGCAGGAAGGCGCCGACGCGCGTGATGCGCGGGTCGGCGCCGACCGTGATCTGCAGCCCCGCGCCGCCCTCGCGCATGGTGCGGAACTTGTGGATGCGGAACGGCACGCCGTGGCGCCCCACGCGTTCCTGGCGGAAGAACACCGGGCCGGGCGAATCGAGCCGGATCGCCAGCGCCACGCCCAGCATCACCGGCGCGAACAGCAGCAGCGCGCAGGCGGCGACGACGATGTCGAACAGGCGCTTGGCCATGAAGGCGGCGATCAGGCCCCCAGCGCGGCGCGCACCGCGGCGAGCACGCGTTCGACGTCGCCTTCGGTCATGCGGGTGTAGATCGGCAGGCTCACCATGCGCTCGTAGGCGTGCTGGCTGTGCGGGAACTGCGCGGGCGTGAGGCCGTAGCGGTCGCGCCAGTAGGGGTGCAGGTGCAGCGGGATGTAGTGCACGCTGCAGCCGATGCCGGCTTCGAAGAGATTCTCGACGAAGCGGTCGCGCGGGACGCGCGCGTCGTCGGCCAGGCGGATGGCGTACAGGTGCCAGGCATGGGTCTGGCCGGCCGGCGGCCGCGGCGGCGGCAGCACCGGCAGGCCGCGCAGACCTTCGTCGTAGAGCGCGGCGATGCGCTCGCGCTTCGCCTGGAATTCGCGCGCGCGCTTGAGCTGGTGCAGACCCAATGCCGCCGCGATGTCGGTCAGGTTGTACTTGAAGCCCGGGGCGACGATCTCGTAGTACCAGCTCGGCACGGTGGCGGTGAAGCGGTCGAAGGCGTCGCGGCTCATGCCATGCAGGCGCATGACGCGCGCGCGTTGCGCCAGCGCCTCGTCGGCGGTCACCAGCATGCCGCCTTCGCCGGTGGTGATGGTCTTGTTGGCGTAGAAGCTGAAGACCGTGGCGTCGCTGTCCAGCGTGCCCACCAGTCGGCCGCGCACGGTGGTGGGCAGTGCGTGGGCCGCGTCCTCCACGACCTTGAGGTCGCAGTCGGCCGCCATCTCCAGCAGCGCCGGCATGTCGGCCGCCAGGCCGCCGTAGTGAACGGGGACGATGGCCTTGGTGCGCGGGCCGACCGCTTCTTCCACCCGCGCGGGGTCGATGTTGAGCGTGCCGGGGTCGATGTCGACCAGCTTCACGTCGGCACCCAGGTAGCGCACCACCTCGGCGGTGGCGGTGAAGGTGTGGGTGGTGGTGATGACTTCGTCGCCGGGGCCCACGCCCAGCGCTTCCAGCGCCAGGTGCAGCCCGGCGGTGGCCGAATTCACGGCGACGCAGTGCAGCCCGGGGTCGCCCAGGAAGGCGCCGAAGTCGGCTTCGAAACGGCGCGCCTTGGGGCCCGTGGTGACCCAGCCCGAGCGCAGGGTGTCGACCACTTCGGCGATCTCTTCCTCGCCGATCTCGGGCAGCGCGAAAGGAAGAAAATCCGCGGCCATGACGGATTATCCGACGCGCCCGGACCGCCGCGCCCTGCTGGCAGCGCTGGCATGGCCCGCGCTGGCGCGCGCCCAGCCAGCCTGGCCGGCGCGGCCGATCCGCCTGGTGGTGCCCTTCGCCTCCGGCGGCGGCCCCGACCTGCTGACGCGCCAGGTCCTGCCGCGCCTGGGCGCCGCGCTGGGCGGCGCCACGCTCTTCATCGACAACAAGGTGGGTGCGGGCGGCATCATCGCCGCCGAGTACGTGGCGCAGCAGCCGCCCGACGGCCACACGCTGCTGCTCGGCGCTTCGACCCACCTGGTGCAGAAGCTGCTGCAGCCCAAGGCCGCCTACGACCCGGTGAAGGGCTTCACCCACGTGACGCGCCTGTCGTACGCGCCTTCGCTGCTGGTGGTGGCGGCCGATTCGCCGTACCGCACGCTGGACGACCTGGTGAAGGCGGCGCGCGCGGCGCCAGGCAAGCTGAACTACGGCTCGGGCGGCATCGGCAGCGCAGCCCACCTGGCCGGCGCGGCGCTGGCCGCGACCACCGGCGTGGAGGTGGTGCACATCCCGTACCGCGGCTCGGTCGACCTGCCGCAGGCGCTCGTCAGCCGCGACGTCGCCTTCGCCATCCCCACCGCCACCACTGTGCTGCCGCACGTGCAGGCCGGCAAGCTGCGCGCGCTGGCGGTGACCACCGCGGCGCGCGAGCTCACGCTGCCCGGGCTGCCGACGCTGAAGGAGCTCACCGGCAGCGACGACCTCGTGCTCGTCGCCTGGAGCTGCCTGTGGCTGCCGGCGGGCGCGCCGGCCGCCATCGTGCATGCGCTCTTCGACGCCCACGCCAGGGTCTACGCCGACGCCGAACTGGTGAAGGCCAATGCGCTGCAGGGCTCGATGGTCTCGATGAGCGCCAGCGAGGGCGAATTCGCCGCCTTCGTGGCCACCGAGATGGCGAAGTTCGCGCGCCTGGTGAAGGCGGCGCGCATCGAGGTCACCTAGGCTTCTCGATCCACGCCAGCCGGTGCGTGCGCAGCCACGGCAGCGCGTTGAAGAGGCCGTAGAGCGCCGGGTGCCAGGCGCAGACCCGGCGCGCGACGGGCGGTGCCAGCGTCACGCGGTCGACCGCGATACGCGCGTGCGGAAAGAGCTCGCGGATGCGCGCCACCGGCACGCCGCGCACGTCGGGGTTGCGCGGGTTGTTCACGACGAAGTCGTACCAGACCACCGCGCCGCCGGGCTTGAGCCAGGACCACATGGCCTCGGCCAGCCGCTGCTGGAAGGCGTCGTCGAGCAGCGAGCTGAAGACGGTGGACTGGAGCACCAGGTCCTGGCTGCCGGCCTCCACCGGCGCCTCGCTGGCGTCGCCCCGCCACAGCGCGGTGGCGGCCGGCAGGCGCCGGCGCGCCTCGGCATGGCGCTCGGGCAGCAGTTCCAGTCCGCTCAGGTGTTCGGGCAGGAAACCCCACTGCAGCAGTTCCAGCAGGTTGCTGCCGCTGCCGCAGCCCACCTCCACCAGGCGCAGCGCGGCCAGGTCGTGCCGGCCCTCGGCGGCCAGGCGGCGCAGCAGCGCGCGCTGGCGTTCCTGCACGCGTTGCCACACGTCGGGCCGGAGCGCGTCGTAGCGGCCGGCCAGGCCGGCGCGGCGCGCGTAGCGCTCGGCCACCGCGCGCGGTTCTTCGCTCACGCCAGCGCTTCCAGGAAACGCCGTGCCAGCACCGGGTAGGTGTGGCGCGACTGCACGAAGGCGCGGCCGCGTTCGCCCATCGCCTGCCGCTCGGCGGCACCCAGGGCGGCAAGCCGGCGCACGCCCTCGGCCACCGCCGCGGGGTCCTCGGCGGCGACGGTGACGCCGCAGCCGGCTTCGCCGACCAGGTCGTTGCCGGCCTCAATGGCGCAGAGCACCGGGCGGCCGGCCATCATGTAGTCCATCAGCTTGTTCGGGCTGATGCCGAAGCGGAACAGCGGCTCGCGCTGCAGGCCGATGTACAGCAGGTCCATCTGGCGCAGCAGGCCGGGGATGGCGCGCTTGGGCACGGGGTCCAGCAGCTGCACGCGCGCCAGGCCCTCGGCGGCCGCGCGCCGCTGCAGCGCCGCCTTCTCGGGGCCGTCGCCCACCAGCAGCCAGGTCACCGGCTCGTCGCGCAGGCGCGCGGCGGCGTCGAGCAGCGTGCCCAGCGCGTTGGCCACGCCATGCGCACCGGCGTAGGCGACGACGAGGTCGCCGCGCGCCCGCGCCGCCGCCACCGCCGCGGCGTGGGCGGCGGGCACCGGCGCCTCGGCCTCGGGCGCCCATTCGGCGGGGTCGATGCCGTTGGGCACGTGCACGAACTTGTGCGCCGCCATGCCGTGCCGCTGCAGGTGTTCCTGCGCCTTGGGCAGGATCGAGACCACGACGTCGGCGTCGCGGCAGGCCGCGTTCTCGGCCCATTGCATCCACACGATGAACGGGTGCCAGCGCGACATGCCGCCCAGCTCCATCGGCGACAGCGGCCACAGGTCGTGCACCTCCCACACCAGCTTGGCGCCGTGGCGGCGCGCGATGCGGCGCGACGCGCCGATGTCGGCCGGGTAGGTGGAGGAGGCGATCACGACGTCGGGCTTCATGCGCATCCAGCGCCGCCACTGGCCCAGCCGGCGCAGGAAGGCGGCGATGTTGACGACGCGGCCGACGCCGTTGCCCTGGTAGGGCGGGGTCGCGCACCAGACGAAGTCGACGCCGTCGATCGTCTCGTGCGTGAAGGTCTGCGGGCAGGCCGGCTGGCGGCTGCGCACGTGCGCCTGCGAGGCGCCGACCACGGTGACGCGGTGGCCGGCGCGCACCCATTCGCGCGCCAGGTAGTACGGGCGGTACTCCATGCCGTAGGCCGGCGCGCCCGCGTAGTGGTCGATGTAGAGCAGGTTCACGCCGCGCAGAGGTCAGCGGCCAAGCGCGCGGCGATGCGCTGCGCCGCGTCGCCGTCGCCGTAGGGGTGGATCTCGGCGCCCTGCGTGCCCAGCGCAGCGAGGATGGCTTCGGCCGGCGGCACCGCGCCCCCCGGCGGCGCGAGCCGGTTCCAGCCCGCTTCGACCAGCTCGACCCACTCGGTCTCGTCGCGCAGCGTGACGCAGGGCACGCGGTGGAAGAAGGCCTCCTTCTGCACGCCGCCGGAATCGGTGGCGATGACGGCGGCGTGCTTCTCCAGCTGCACCATGTCCAGGTAGCCCACGGGGTCGATCAGGTGCAGGCCGGGCGCGGCCGGCTGGCCCAGGCGCTGCAGCACGCCACGCGTGCGCGGGTGCAGCGGCCAGACCACCGGGCGCTCGGCGGCCACCGCGCGCAGCGCGCCGACGATGGCGGCCAGGCGGGCTTCGTCGTCGGTGTTCTCGGCCCGGTGCACGGTGGCGAGCACGTAGCCGCCGGCCGCCAGGCCCAGCGCGCCCAGCACGCCGCCCTGCGCGCCGACGCGCCGGCCGTGCTGCAGGGCCACGTCGTACATCACGTCGCCCACGGGCACGATCCGCGCTTCGGCCACGCCTTCGCGCCGCAGGTGCGCCGCCGCCGCGGCGGTGGGCGTGAACAGCCAGCGCGCGATGCGGTCGGTGAGGACGCGGTTCACCTCCTCGGGCATGGCCATGTTGAACGACCGCAGGCCGGCTTCGACATGGGCCACCGGCACGTGCAGCTTCACCGCCGCCAGCGCGCCGGCAAGCGTGGAGTTGGTGTCGCCGTAGACCAGCACGGCGGCCGGCCGCTCGGCCAGCAGCACGCGTTCGATCTCGGCCAGCATGCGGCCGGTCATCTCGCCATGGCCGCCGCCGTGGATGCCCAGCGTGTAGGCCGGCTTCGCGAGGCCGAGCTCGGCGAAGAAGACGTCGGACATGTTCGCGTCGTGGTGCTGGCCGGTGTGCACCAGCACCTCGCGCAGCGCTCCGCCGGCGCGCAGCGCGTCGGAGACGACGCCGGCCTTGATGAACTGCGGGCGCGCGCCCAGCACCGTGACGAGGGTCTTCATGTCCTTCGATTCCGGGCGGCGCGCTCGGCCACCGCCTCTTCGTAGCTGCAGAAGCCGAAGCCCTGCGCGCGCGCCCAGGCCAACGTGCCGCAGTACCAGCCGCGCCAGCTTCGGTGGCCTTCGCTGAAGTAGCGGTCGTGGAACAGCAGGCTCGCGTAGTCCACGCCGGCTTGGGCCAGCTGCAGCAGCCGCTGCTGCGTGCGTTCGAGCGCGGTGGCCACGTCCACGCCCTGGTGGCGCCGGCCCGCGAGCATGATATCCCCGTCCATCAGGTGCACCGGGAAGGCCTGCAGCGGGCCGACGTCGTGCGCGGGGCCGTCGCCGCGCAGCGAAGAGTCCCAGGCATAACCCGCTTCGGCCAGCCGCGCGAGCAGCGACGCGTCGGGGTGCAGGTAGTGCATGCGCATGCCGCGGCAGGGCAGCCCGTAGGCGGTCTCGAAGGCCAGCCGCTCGGCCCGCAGCGCGGCCGCGTCGCCGCGCTCGATGCCGTGGATCGCAACGTCGTGGCCGGCGGCGCGCACCGCGTCGACCAGCGGCCGCGCCGCTTCGGGCCGGTAGGCCAGCCCCATGCCGTTGGCGACGGCGAAGAAGAAGGTGCTGCGGATGCCCTGCGCGGCATCCCACTCGGCAAGCGCGCGCAGGTGGTTCCAGCGGCCTTGTGCGGTCTCGGCCATGCGGGTGGCGAACTCGCGCGCGCCGATGCGGCCCTTGCCCAGCTCCAGCAGCGCGCGCGCCACGTACTTGGGCACCACCAGGTCGCGTCCGTGCTCGCGGCTGCTGAGGTGGTCGACGTCGTGCGAGACGATGATCTTCATCGGCAGCGCTCAGCGGGTGCCGCCCAGCCGCCAGAGCGCGGCGCCCAGCGTGGCCAGCGGACCGGGGCAGACGACGGTGCGGCGTTCGCGCACCCGGCGCAGCGTGGCGAAGTCGGCACGCAACAGCCGGCGCAGCAGCCAGAAGCCGTCGGCCCATTGCAGCCCCGGCGGCAGCAGGCGCTGCGTGCGGTCGGCCGCGCTCTCCACGCCCAGGTAGCGCTTCACGAGGCCGTTGCCGGCGGCGAGGAAGAGGCCGTGCTGCATCCAGAAGCGCGGGTTCAGTTCCAGCGCATGGGCCCGGCCGTCGGCGACCACGAACTCCAGCTCGTAGGGCCCGTGGTAGCGCAGCCGGCGCAGCACCTGCTCGGCACGGCCGACGAGGCCCATCTCGTCGGCCGCCGTGACCAGCAGCGCAGAGGAGCTGGGGCCTCCGCCGTAGTCGGCCAGCCTTTCGGTCACGCAGGCCAGGTTGCGCGATTCGTCGGCGGCGTCGAAGAAGCCGGCGACGCTGACCAGGCGCATCGGCGCGTCGCCGAACCACTGCTGCAGGAAGAACCAGCCCTGTTCGGCGGCCGGCAGCCGGGCCAGCGCGGCCTGCAGTTCGGCCGCATTGCGGCAGACCCAGCCGCGCGGCAGCTTGCGTTCGCCGCGCCACGAATGGCGCGCCTTCAAGAGCAACGGCCAGCGCGCGTTCGCGGCTTCGGCCAGCGGCCACTGCGGCAGGCCTTGCGGGCCGGCGGGGTGCTCGGCCAGCCAGGCGGCGAAGGCCCACTTGTCGTCCAGCAGCGCCGGCGGGAACTCGCGCGGCCAGAAGCGCGCGCCGGCGGGCGGTGCGGCCAGTGCCTGCGCAAGCGAACGCTCCTCGGTGAAGAAAAGCCATTCAGCGGCGGCGCGGGCGGGCAGGCGCGGCAGCGGCATCGTGCGCCGGTCGTCCTGCACGCGCAGGTCCAGCCCGAGCGCGGCGCAGGCGCGGCGCAGCGTCCAGGCGTTGATCCAGCTGCTGTGGGTGGCGCCGAGAGGGCGAGCGGCGCTCATTCGTCGTCGAAGCCCTTGTTGTGGCGCACCACCAGGCGCGGCCGCAGGCTCTGCGCGGAGTCGTGCGCCGTCGCATACGGGCGCTTCAGGCGGTGGCGGCCGGGGTCGCCCGGCGCCGCGACGACGAAGGGCGCGCCGGCCGCGTGCGGCAGGTCCAGCGGCCGCACGCGGCCGGCCTGCACCGCGGCACGCCGCAGCGCCTGCCAGCGCGGCAGCCGCTGCAGGCCCACCAGCCCCAGCGCCAGCTGCAGCCGCGTCGGGCCGGCGGTGCCGAAGGCATAGGGGAAGCGCGACGCGTACGAGAACTCGAAGCCGCGCTCGTCGCCCAGGCGGCGCGACAGCAGCAGCCGGCGCAGCACGCGCGCGGCCATCGGCAGCGCGGCTGCCAGGCCGGGCGGGGGCGGCGGCGGCAGGTCGAGGTCGGTCCAGGCGAGCGCCCCCATCGCGCCGGGGAAGCTCTTGTCGTTGAAGCTGACGAGGGCGGCCCAGTCGCGGCCCAGCACAGGCGGCAGCCGCGCCAGCGCACCGGCGTCCTGGCAGAGATCGAGCACGAGTGCCAGGCCCAGCCGCTCGCGCGCCGCGCGGCCCTCTTCGCCCAGCCACCATCTCACGCCGCCGTCGGCGCCATAGAGCGGCGCCAGCAGCAGCAGGTCGGCGCCGACTGCCGCGGCACGCGCGACGAGCGCGGCGCAGTCGGGCTCGAAGCGGTCGTCGACCGCGTAGCCGTGCACCGCCCAGCCGGCGCGTTCGAAAGCCAGCGGCACGACGTTGCACAGGTACTCGGGCAGCAGCACCCGGCGGCGCGTGAAGCGTGGCAGCGCGGCGATGGCGGCGAGCGCGACGCGGCCGCTGAAGAACGCGCGGCAGGCCACACCCGCGGGCCCGAACGCGGTCAGTCTCGCCTGCAGCGTGGCACGCGGCAGCGTCTGCATCAGCAGGCCCAGCAGCAGGCTCGAACGCAGCATCTCAGGGCTTGCGGAACAGCAGCACTTTGTAGTCGGACCAGCGGTCCTCGCCCAGGCGGCGCAGCCAGCCTTCGCCGCGCGCGAACCAGCGGCCGATGAAGGCCGCCGAGGCGCGCGAGTTCGACAGCATCTCGCGCAATGGCCAGAAGAGGATGCCGCCGCGCCGCTCGAGCGCCAGCCCCTGCGCCTGCACGAGCGCGACCACCTCGTCGGCGCCCATGCGCACGCGTGCCAGGTACTTGGACCGGTGGAAGGGGTCGATCATGAGCAGCCGGCCGCCGGGCCGCACGGCGCGGCAGCCGGCGCCGATGGCCGCTTCGCAGCGCGCGCGGTCGCGGATGGCCGAATAGCAGCCCGAGGACAGCACGAGGTCGAACGCGCCCGGGCGCTCGAAGGCGTCGGCGCTGCTGCCCACCCATTCGAGGTTCGGCGAAGGCGGCAGCTCGCGCGCGGCGCGCTCGACCATCTCCGGGAAGTCGACCCCGGTGACGCGCAGGTCGGGCCGCCGGGACAGCAGCCAGCGCGTCACCTCGCCGATGCCGCAGCCGATGTCGAGCACCGCGGCGCCGGCCGGCAGCGCGGCCAGCACGGGGCCGATCTGCTCGTATTCGCGCCCGCGCACCAGCCGGTTGTAGTCGGGGTTGCGCCACAGCACGGCGGCCGACCCGGCGTCGCCCGCGCGGCGGCGCCAGTAGGCCGAGTTGTCGCGGCCGTCGTGCGGCATCACGATGCGCAGCACGCGCCAGGCCAGCCCCTTGATCAAACCCAGCATCGCCAATCGCTCTCGTCTTGCACTCAGTCGGGCCGGTAGACGCCAAGGCGCCAGACCGGCCGCGCCGGCGTGGGCAGCGCGCGCGCCAGCCGCTGCAACCGGCCCGGTCCGCTGCCGCCCGCCGCCGCGGCCCGCGGCGACGGCCGCCAGCCGCACGAAGGGCAGACCAGCAGCGCCGGCCAACCGCGCGCCAGCCAGGGCCGCGCCCAGTGCTTGAGCCACCCGTTCGGCTCGCGCCCGAGGCCGAAGGTGGTCTCCAGCCGCCAACCGGGCAGCAGCGTGGCCATCGAGTCCGCCGGGAAGCTGCGGAAGTGGTAGTTCGGGTTCACCGAGGCGCCGCAGTACGGGCAGGGCACGAAGTGGCGCCGCTCGTCGAAGGGCACCGAGACGACGACCTGGGTGCGCGCCACGCGCGCCAGTTCGGCGCAGGCGGCTTCGAAGGTGCCGAAGGGCAGGTGCTCCAGCACCTCGCAGCAGTAGACGGCGTCGAAGCTGCGGTCGGCGAAGTCCAGCTTCGAGGCGTCGCCCAGCCGCAGGTCGACGCCGCGCGAGCGCGCGTACTGCACCTTCGCTTCGGTGATCTCGATGCCGGTGCCGCGCACGCCACGCGTCTCGGCCAGCGCTTCCAGCAGCAGGCCGTGGCCGGCGCCGACATCCAGCACGCTGGCCGCCGCCGGGGCCAGCAGCGACACCAGCCGGGCGATGCGCTCGGTCTCGGCCGGCGCGTGGCGCAGGTGGCGTTCGACGTAGTCGGCCACCGACTCGCCGCCGTAGTTCTCGTAGTACTGCTGGGCGTGGCTCATTGAAGGCTCAGCGCTTCAGCGCGCGCCAGTTGAGTCCGAACAGCAGCGCGTACATCGCCGCCATCACCGCCGACAGCGCCAGCACCGCCGCCGCCAGCGGCGCGCCGGCGCGGCCGGCGGCTTCCACCGCCAGCGCCAGCAGCGCCAGCCGCGCCAGGTCCCACAGCGCCTGCCAGTGTTGGCGCCGGTGGATGACCAGGTGCGACAGCGGCGAGACCACGACCTGGCCGACGAGCATCGGCACGCTGGCGGCCAGCACCGCGCCGGCCGCTGCCCAGCGCTCGGCACCGAAGATCGGCCCCACGTACCACGGCCCGGCCAGCGCCAGCAGCGCCAGCGGCAGCGCCACCCAGGCCAGCCGGCGCGTGCTGGCCAGGTACAGCCGCACGAGCGCCGGCCGGTCGCTGCGCACCAGGCGCGCCGCCTCGGCCCAGAAGCTCTGGCTCACCGCCGCCCCGACCAGCCCCACCGGGCCCAGCGCCACGCGCTGCATCAGCGCGTAGAAGCCCACCTCGGCGACGCTGTAGTGGCGCGCCAGCAGCAGCGGCACGGCGGCGAAACTGGCGGCGTTGAAGAGCGAGACCAGCGTCGACCAGCCGGCTTCCGAGCCGAAGCGCCGCCAGGCCACCGCGAGCCGGCGCCGCGTGAGCGAGGCCAGCGCGCGCTGCAGGTCGGCCGCCGCGCGCCAGAGCGAGCCCAGCCCGACCCAGGCACCCGCCAGCACGCCGGCCACCAGCGCCCAGGCACCCTGCCCCGCGGACACGAAAGGCCCGGCCGCGAGCGGCAGCCCGACGTTGGCCACGCTCTGCGCCACCTTCGCGCGCCCGACCCCGCGCAGCTCGGCGCCGCGCACGTGCCAGGCCACCAGCAGCTGCTGCGCGCCGCCGCCCACGAGCGCCGGCACCAGCAGCCAGAACCAGCCGCCGCGGCCGTCGACCCACAACGCCAGCGCGCACAGCAGCGCGGCCAGCGGCAGCACCAGCGCGCCCAGCGCCAGCACGGCCGCCGCCAGCGGTGCCGAGCGCGCGTTCGGCACCGACCAGTCGAAGCGGCCGGTAGCCACCGCGAGACCCATGCCCAGCCAGGACGCGAACAGCGCCAGTGCGCCGAAGTCCGCCGGCGTGTACAGGCGCGTGAGCAGCGGCGCGGCCAGCACCGGCAGCGCCTGCGCCAGCACGTTGGCGCGCGCCACCTGCCAGACGTTGCGCGCGAAGCGCGAGCGGGCGGCGAAAGGCCATCTCACGCCGCCTCACGCCGCGACCGCCGCCACCGCGCGCCGCAGCGCGCCGACGACGCGGTCCTGGTCGGCTTCGGTGAGGTCGGCGCTCATCGGCAGGCTCAGCACGCGTGCCGCCAGCCGCCGGCTCACCGGGCAGCCGGCGGGCGAGGCGAACTTCGCATAGGCCGGCTGCTCGTCGAGCGAACGCGGGTAGTGCACCGCGGTGGGAATGCCTTCGGCCTTCAGCGCCGCCTGCACGGCCTCGCGGCGGTCGACCAGCACCGTGTACTGCGCCCAGACCGAATTGCGGTCAGGCCGCACGGCAACCTGCTCCAGCTGCCCGACGTCTTGCAGCAGCCGCGCATAGCGTGCGCCGATCGCTTCGCGCCTCTCGAGTTCCCAGCCGAAGCGTTCCAGCTTGGCCAGCAGCACCGCGGCCTGGAGGGTGTCGAGCCGGCCGCCGACGCCCAGGCGCGTGTGGTGGTAGCGGCCGCTCTGGCCGTGCACGCGGATCTCGCGCGCGGCCTGCGCCAGGCGGTCGTCGTCGGTGAAGAGCGCGCCGCCGTCGCCGTAGCAGCCCAGCGGCTTGCTGGGGAAGAAGCTGGTGGCGCCGAAGGTGGAGAGCGCGCACGAGCGCCGGCCCCGGTAGAGCGCGCCGAAGCTCTGCGCCGCGTCCTCGATGACGGCCAGCCCGTGGCGCGCCGCGATCGCGTTCAGCTCGGCCATGTCGGCCACCTGGCCGTAAAGGCTGACCGGCATGATCGCCTTCGTGCGCGGCGTGACGAGTGCTTCGACCTTCGCGGCGTCGAGGTTGCAGGTGTCGGGCTCGACGTCGGCGAACACCGGGCGGCCGCCGGCCAGCACGATCATCTCCGCGGTGGCGGCGAAGGTGAAGGGGCTGGTGATGACCTCGTCGCCGGGCGCGAGGTCGAGCGCCATCAGCGCGATCAGCAACGCCTCGGTGCCGCTGGCCACGCTGATGCAGTGCTTCGACCCGGTGAAGGCCGCGAGCGCCGTTTCGAGTTCGGCCACCTCGGGGCCGAGGATGTACTGGCCGTGGTCCAGCACGCGCTGGATGCGCGCGTCGACGCTGGCCTTGAGCGCCGCGTACTGGGTCTTCAGGTCGGTGAACTGCATGGGGTGAGGACTTCGCCTTCGAGGCGGTAGCGTTCGCCGGTGGCGGGGCAGGCGGCAACGCCTTCGCCGCTGGCGGGCAGCGCGAGCCGCTCGCCGTGGCGGCTCATCCAGCCGATGCGGCGCGCCGGCACGCCCACCACGAGCGCGAAGGCGGGCACGTCGCGGCTGACCACCGCGCCGGCGCCGACGAAGGCGTGTTCGCCGATCGTGGTGCCGCAGACGATGGTGCAGTTGGCGCCCAGCGTGGCGCCGCGCTTCACCAGCGTGCGCCGGTACTCGGCCTTGCGCGGCACCGCCGAGCGCGGGTTGTGCACGTTGGTGAACACCATGCTCGGGCCGCAGAAGACGTCGTCTTCCAGCGTGACGGCGTCGTAGACCGAGACGTTGTTCTGGATCTTCACGTTGGCGCCGATCGTCACGTCGTTGCCGACGTAGACGCCCTGCCCCAGCGAACAGCCGGGGCCGATGCGCGCGCCGCCGCACACGTGCGCGAAGTGCCACACGCGCGTGCCTTCGCCGAGCTGCGCGCCTTCGTCGACGATGGCGCTGGGGTGGACCGACGCCGCCACGATCTAGAAGACCAGCGGCAGCCCGACGCGAACGCCATCGCGCGCGCTGCGGTAGGCGGCGATCACCACTTCGAGCGAGCGCAGGCCTTCGTAGCCGTCGACCTCGGCGTGCCGCTCGCCGCGCAGGGTGCCGATGACGTTGTCGTAGTAGAGCGGGTGGCCGAAGCCGTAGACCGAGGGCGTGGCGTAGCTGGCGTCGTGCACGCTCGCGTCCTCCGGCCGGGGCTCGTCGAACTCCCAGTGCTCGATCTTGTTCACCGCCACGCCGCCGACGCGCACCGTGCCGCGTTCACCCAGGATCGTGATGCTGCCTTCGAAGTTCCTGCCGTGGGTGAGCATGGTCACGTTGATGCTGGCCAGCCCGCCCGAGCGCAGGCGCAGGCTCATGACGCCGGTGTCCTCGGCCTCGATGTCGCGCGCCAGGGTGGCGGTGTAGGCGTGCACGTTGTCCACCGGACCCACCAGCCAGTCGACCATGTCCACGTAGTGGCTGGCCTGGTTGAGGAAGGCGCCGCCGTCCAGGTCCCAGCGGCCGCGCCAGGGGGCGTCGTCGTAGTAGCTCTGCGGGCGCGTCCAGAAGACGTTGACGTTGACCATGTAGATGCGCCCGAAGCGGCCGCCCTCGATCGCCTTCTTCAGCAGCTGCATGGTCGCGTTCAGCCGGTTCTGCTTGACGACGAAGAGCTTGACGCCGGCGTCGCGGCAGGCGCGCACCATCTGCAGGCCTTCGTCCCATTTGGTGGCCATCGGCTTTTCGGTCAGCACGTGGCGGCCGGCGGCGGCGGCCTTCATGGCCTGGCGCGGGTGCAGGCCGCTCGGGGTGGCCAGCACGATCACGTCGGCGTCGCCGGCGGCGAGCAGTTCGTCCAGCGAGGCGAAGCCGCGCACGCCGGTCTTCGCCACCGCGGCTTCGAGCGCCTGGGGCCGGTTGTCGCAGACGGCGACGAGCTCGGCGCGGTCGGCATGCCGGGCCAGCGCTTCCAGGTGGTTGGCGGCGATGCGGCCGCAGCCGACGAGCGCGAAACGCACGCGCCGGCCGGTGATCGGGAACGGGGCTTTCATGAGGAATCGGCGATTCTACGGCTGCGCCTAAAATTGCAGCAGATTCAACGAGTTGACGCATGTCCGACGAGAACCCCCTGATCGCCGAGCGGCGCGAGAAGCTGCAGGCCCTGCGCCGCGGCGGCGTCGCCTTCCCCAACGACTTCAGGCCGCGCCACCAGGCGGCGGACCTGCACCACAAGTACGGCCAGGTGCCCAACGAGGAGCTGGAGCCGCAGGCGGTGAAGGTCAGCCTGGCCGGCCGCATGATGCTGAAGCGCGTGATGGGCAAGGCCTGCTTCGCGACGCTGCAGGAAGGCAGCGGCCGGATGCAGATCTACGTCACCCAGGACGGCGTGGGCGCCGACACGCTGGCCGCCTTCAAGCACTGGGACCTGGGCGACATCGTGGGCGTCGAGGGCGTGCTGTTCCGCACCAAGACCGGCGAGCTCACGGTGAAGGCCAGCCTGGTGCGCCTGCTGGTGAAGAGCCTGCGCCCGTTGCCGGACAAGTTCCACGGCATGACCGACCAGGAACAGAAGTACCGCCAGCGCTACGTGGACCTGATCACCGACGACGCCGCGCGCGCCCGCTTCGTGGCGCGCAGCAAGGCGGTGAGCTCGATCCGCCAGTACATGGTCGAGCACGGCTTCCTGGAGGTGGAGACGCCCATGCTCCACCCCATTCCCGGCGGCGCCAACGCCAAGCCCTTCGTCACCCACCACAACGCGCTCGACCAGGAGATGTTCCTGCGCATCGCGCCCGAGCTGTACCTGAAGCGGCTGCTGGTGGGCGGTTTCGAGCGCGTGTTCGAGATCAACCGGAACTTCCGCAACGAAGGGATCAGCGTCCGCCACAACCCCGAGTTCACGATGATGGAGTTCTACGCCGCGTACTGGACGCACGTCGAACTGATGGACTTCACCGAGCAGGTGCTGCGCCATGCCGCGCGCGCCGCCAGCGGCACCGCCACCCTCACCTACGGCGGCCAGCCGGTGGACCTGGACCGGCCTTTCGCGCGCCTCTCGGTGCGCGACGCGATCATCCAGCACGCCGGCGTGACCCCGGCCGAGGCCGACGACCCGGCCGCGCTGCACGCGAAGCTGAAGAGCCTGGGCGAGGAGCCGCCGGCGCACTGGAAGCTGGCCGAGCTGCAGTTCGGCCTGTTCGAGGCTGCGGTGGAGGAAAAGCTCTGGCAGCCCACCTTCATCGTCGACTACCCGGTGGAAGTCTCGCCGCTGGCGCGCGCTTCCGACACCGACCCGCAGGTCACCGAACGCTTCGAGCTCTTCATCACCGGCCGCGAATACGCGAACGGCTTCTCCGAGCTCAACGACGCCGAGGACCAGGCGGCGCGCTTCCAGGCCCAGGCCGCGAACAAGGCCGCCGGCGACGAGGAAGCGATGTACTACGACGCCGACTTCATCCGTGCACTCGAGTACGGCATGCCGCCGGCCGGGGGTTGCGGGATCGGCATCGACCGGCTCATCATGCTGCTGACCGACAGCCCGAGCATCCGTGACGTGATCCTGTTCCCGGCCCTGAGACGCGAAGACAACGCATGAGCCCCACGCCACGCCGGCTGGACGACCTCGAGCTGATCGAATCGGCGGTCTGGTCGAACCTGGCCGACGCCGCCGCCGACCGCGGCCACCCGTGGCGCTTCGCGGTGCTGGCCACCACCGACGGCACGACCGCCGACGCGCGCACCGTGGTGCTGCGCGAGGTGGACGCGGCGGCGCGGCGCCTGGTCGTCTACACCGACGCGCGCAGCCCGAAGGTGGAGCAGATCGGCGCCCACCCGCTGGGCACGATGGTGGTCTATTCGGACCCGCTGGGCTGGCAGCTGCGCATGGCGGTGCGGCTGCAGATCGAGACCACGGGGCTCGCGGTCTGGTCGCGCTGGGCCCGGCTGAAGATGACGCCGGCAGCGCACGATTTCCTCTCGCCGCTGCCGCCGGGAAGCCCGGTGGAGCGGCCGACGCCGGAGCGCGGCACGCGGGAATTCTTCGCCGTCATGACGGCCGAGGTGCTGGCCGTCGACTGGCTGGAACTGCACGCCGACGGCCACCGCCGCGCCCGCTTCGACGAAGCGGGCCGGCGCTGGCTCTCGCCCTGACCGCCCCCAGGGCCGGGCTGCGCCCAGCCCGCCCCCCGCGGGGGTTCAAGGTGACCGGCAAAGTCGGATCACCTTGAGAGCGCCGGCCCCGGAGGGGCTGGGGGCTTACTTCGTCACCGCGGCGAACAGCGGCGCGGCCACCCGCGAGCGTTGCTGGCGGGCGAGCGCGAACGAACCGCTGTCTTCGCCGTACCAGGCGTTGTCGAAGCCGCGCTCGCGTTCGGCACGCACCTCGTCGCGGGTGCGCACGCTCTTGACGGCCAGCATGTGGTTGTAGCTGATCGACATCACCTTGATCGAACCGTCGGCGCGCGCCGCGAACAGCTCGGACTGCACCTGGGCGCGCGACTTGGTCGACACGCTGGCGGCGGTGTTGTCGGGCGTGATGTCCTCGGCGAAGGCCACGCTGGCGGCGGCCAGCGAGACGGCGGCGATGAGGGGGTAGGCCAGAAGGCTGAGCTTGCTCATGATCGATTTCCTGTCGCATCCGGTGAAGTCGAAGGACTTGCTGTCGGTGGATGCATGACCGGCGTTGTCCATGGGCAGGACTCTAGGGTTTGCCCTCGAGCGGAAAAACCGCCGGGACGCGAATGCACCATTGCCTGAAACGGCAATGGTGAAGCGCTTGAAAACCTGCGCCGGGCCCTCTGCCAGCGCTGCGCCAGAATCGGAGCAGGGGCCAGCCGCCGCCAAGCGCGGCAGCCCGCACCAGGGAGACCAGCCGCATGGAAGAGCCGCCGCCGCCAAGCCCCGCGTCGCCGCGCCTGGAACTGCTGGGCAGGCCCCGTCTGATCGACACCCGAGGCGGTGAACACGCGCTGAGCGACAACGACGCCGCCTTGCTGTTGCTGCTGGCGTTTGACCGTTGCCGTTCGCGCCGCCGCCTGGCCGCGCTGGTATGGCCCCGAGCGGAGCCGTCCGCGGCGCGCAACAGCCTGCGTCAGCGCCTCCACCGGCTGGGTCTGCGTGCTGGCGCGCCGCTGGTGGCGGCCGAAGACGCCGACACCTTGCGCCTGCTGCTGCCGCACGACCTGCAGGCGCCTGAATCCGCCTGGCAGTTGGACCCCGAGGCACTGTCCGGCGAGCCGCTGGGCGACGCGGACTTCGAAGACCGAGCCACGCTGGCGCAGCATGTGGCTGCGGTGCGTAGCGAATGGCGCCGCCTGCGCGCCCGATGCCTGGACCGCCTGGCCGACGAGCACGAACGCGCCGAGCGCCACGAGGAAGCCCTGAAGATCCGCCAGCGGCGCTGCCGCGAAGACCCGCACGACGCCGCCGCACGGACGGCCCTGGTGAACCTGCTGGCCGTGCGCGGCGACTACGCGGCCGCCGGCGCAGTGCAGGAACACTCTGTCGCGGGCCGGTTCGCAGGCGAAGAGGAACAGCGCCTGCGCCAGCTGCGCAGAGCCGCGCGCGACGCTTCGGTGCCGTCGCGGCGGGCGGTCCCGCCGCCGCTGCTGCTGCGCCCGCCGCGCATCGTGGGGCGTGAAGCGGAACGGCGCGCCATCGCGTCGGCATTGGCCGCAGGCCAGGCCGTTCTGGTGAGCGGCACGCCGGGCCTGGGCAAGTCGCGCCTGCTGGCCGAGTTCGGCGCTGCCGACGGGCTTGGTGTGCGCTCGCGCCCGGGCGATGCCGAACGTCCCTACGCGTTGCTGGAACGCATGGTGCTGGCGCTGCGCGATCGGGCGCCGAAGATGGCGTTGACCGAAGAGCACCGCGCGTGGCTGGCGCGGGCAGCACCCGCGCTGGGTACGCCGATGGGTGGGCCAGATTCACCGACCGCGATGGCACGTGCGCTGGGCACGGCGCTGCGCGCCGCCCAGGTCGGCACGTTGCTGCTGGACGATCTTCACAATGCCGACGCCGCCACCTTGGACCTGCTGCCGCTGCTGTTCGAAGGCCCCCATGCGCTCGAGCTGTTGCTGGCCGCACGCCGCAGCGAATGGCCGGCGGCCCTGAAGTCGTGGCACGCCCGCGAAGACGGCGAACTGCTGGCGCTGGAACTGCGGCCGCTGGCCGAAGCCGACATCGACAGCCTGCTCGACGAGCTGGGCGGCCCGGCCAGCGGCGCCATCGCGGGCCTGCAGCAGCCCGGGCTGGCCAAGGCGCTGCACCTGCACAGCGGCGGCAACCCGTTGTTCGTGCTGGAGACCTTGCGCGCGCTCTGGGACGGCCGTGCAGTACGCGTCCCGGAACAGGCCGCTCTGCCCCTGCCCGGGCGCTTGGGCGACCTGCTGGAGCGCCGCGTGGCGCGCCTGCCGGCCCCGGCGCTGCAACTGGCGCAACTGGCAGCGCTGGCCGGTGACGCCTTCGACGCCGAACTCGCCGCCGTCGTGTTGGATCAGCACCCGTTGGCGTTGGCCGGCGCCTGGACCGAACTTGAGCGCGCGGAGGTGTTGCAAGGCACCCGCTTCAGCCACGACCTGCTGCGCGAAGCCTGCCAGCGCAGCGTGCCGGCCCCGGTGGCGCGCGCGCTGCACGCGCGCATCGCCCAGGCGCTGGCGAGCCGCACACCCTTGCCGGCGGCTGAACTGCGCGCCCGCCAGTGGCAGGCGGCCGAGGCCTGGGCCGAAGCCGCCTCCGCCTGGACCGAAGCCGCCCTGGCCAGCCGCCGGCGCCGCCTGCGTGAAGACGAACTGCGCTGCTGGCGCGCCGCGGCGCAGGCCAGCCGGCATGCCGGCGCCGAGGCCGCGGCGCTGCGCGCGCGTGCCGAGGGGCTGGAGGCGCTGATCGTGGTCGAAGGCGTGGAAGCGGCCCTGGCGGAGGCCGACCGCATCGACGCCGCCGGGCCTGACGAGGCCACCAGGCTGCGCACTGGCCTGGCCCGCCTGCTGGCGCTGGCCGTGGCCGGCCGCTTTGCCGAAGCGCGCGCGCTCGCCGCCGCCGTGGTGGAACAGGCGCGCGCGGCGGGCGAGGAAGCCTTGCGCCTGCGTGCGCTGCTGGTCCAGGGCCAGGCCCTGGGCCAGACCGGCGAGGCGGCCGCCGGCCTGGCGCTGCTGGAGGCCGCCAACCCGGCGGTGCAGGCCCTGGGCGACGAAGGCATGGACTACGAGTACAGCAGCGCCCTGGCCTACCTGTCGCGGCTGAACTTCCGCCGCCGCCAAGGCGTGGCCCACCTGCAGCGCGCGGTGGCGCTGGCCGAACGCCTGCACGACCGCCACGAGCTCGTCACCGCGCTCAGCAACCGCAGCGTTCACCTGATGGAACTGGGCCGCGCCAGTGAAGCGCTGGCCGATTCGCGGCGCGCCGCGGCGTTGCGCAGCGAACTGGGCGGCCTGCCTTCGGTGCCGCTGGCAGCCGCGGAACTGAACCATTGCGCGGTCGCCATCGCCGCCGGCCACCTGGGCGAAGCGCTGCAGACCGTGGAAGCCGCACGGCGGCGACTGGTCGAAAGCGAACACGGCATCTGGTTCGCGCCGATGGCGGTGACGCTGGCGCAGATCTACCTGCAATGCGGACGCTACAAGGAGGCCGGCGCCCTCTTGCAGGCAGGCGACTGGTCGAGGGCCATGCCCACCCACCGCATGGGCCGGGCCATGATGCAGGCGCGCCTGGCGCGCCTGCGCGGCCTGCCGGCGCAGGCGGAGGTGGCGCAACTGGAGCAGGCCGCCGCGCAGGCGCCGCGCCGCGTGGGCCCGGCGCTGGCCGCGCTGGAGCTGGCGCAGCACGAAGACGCCGCCGCCGCCGTTGCGCGGCTGCGCGCGGCGCGCGACGAACTGCTGGCCATCGAACACCTGGGCCATGCCCTGCACGCCCATGGCCTGCTGGTGGCCCGCCTCTTCGAACTGGACCCGGCCGCCGCCGAGCCGGAGGCGCGTGCCTGCTTCGACTTCGCGCGCGAGGTGGAGGCCGGCGAAGGGCGTCCGGTGGCCTGGGCCGCCTGCGGCCGCGTCTTCGAAGCCTGCGCCGACCGGGCGTCCGTGCGCGCGGTGCTCGCCGCCTTCCAGGACTGGCTGGCCATCGCCACCGCGCCCCCATTGCCGGCGGCGCTGGCCACCACCCTGAAGGAACGCCATCCGCAGGTGCGCTGGCTGTTGGAGACCGCGCGCCGGCATGCCTGACCCCCGCGGTCGCGGGGTGCCCCGGGCGCGCCCGGGTAACGCAGTGGTAACGCGCCCACCGCGACCATGCTCTCCCACAAGGAGGGGTGGGACGTGCGCGCAATCAGGAAGAAGCTCGGGGAGTGGCTGCTGGCGGCGCTGGCCGTGGCGGCATCGTGCGGCATGGTCGGGTGCGGCAACGGCGGCGGCACGCTTCCGCCGCCGGCGCCCACCCTGACCGCCGAGCCGCAGAACGTCAGCGTGCCCGAAGGCAGCACCGCCACCTTCACGGCCGCCGCCACCAGCCCCGACGGCTCGGCGCTCAGCTACCAATGGTTGAAGAACGGCAACGCCCTCCCCGGCACCGACGCGCCCAGCTACACCACGCCGGCCACCACGCTGGCCGACGCGGGCGGCCGCTACAGCGTGAAGGTGAGCACCGCCAAGGGCGGCAGCGTGACCAGCCGCGAAGCCACGCTGGCGGTCACGGCGGTGGCGCCCGGCATCGCCAGCGCGCCGGCCGACGTGTCGGTCGCCGCCGGCGCCAGCGCCGGTTTCAGCGTCACCGCCAGCGGCAGCGCGCCCATCAGCTACCAGTGGCTGCGCGACGGCACCCCCATCGACGGCGCCACGGGCAGCCACTACGAGCTCGACCCGGCGCAACTGGCCGACGACGGCGCGCACTTCAGCGTGACGGTGACCAACGCCGCCGGCAGCGCGACCAGCCGCGAAGCGCTGCTCAGCGTGACGCCCGTCGTGGTGCCGGCACAGGTGCTGGTGCCCCCGGCCAGCCTTTCGGTGAGCGAAGGCACGACCGCCACGTTCAGCGTCAGCGCCGGCGGCACCACGCCGCTGGCCTACCAGTGGCAACGCAACGGCGCCAACATTGCCGGCGCCACCGCGGCGAGCTACACCACCCCGCCTACAGTGCTGGCCGACAGCGGCGCCCGCTACGCCGTCGTGGTGAGCAACGGCGCCGCCAGCGCCACCAGCGCCGAGGCCACGCTCACCGTGCTGCCGGCGCTGCCCGTCATCACGCGCCAGCCGGCTGGCACCAGCGTGGTCGCCGGCAGCGCCGCCAGCTTCAGCGTCGAAGCCACCGGCAGCGGCACGCTCGCCTACCAGTGGCAGCGCGGTGGCGTGGCCATCGCCGGTGCCACCGCCGCCAGCTACACGCTGCCGGCCACCACGCTGGCCGACGACGGGGCCGGCTTCAGCGTGGTGGTCTCGAACGCCGGCGGCAGCGTGACCAGCGCCGTGGCCACGCTGGTCGTCACGAGCGCGCCGCAGCCGCCCACCATCGCCACCGCGCCGCAGCCGCAGACCGTGGCCGCCGGCCAGACCGCCAGCTTCAGCGTCGTCGCCGGCGGCACGCCGCCCTTCACCTACCAGTGGCAGCGTGACGGCGTTGCCATTGCCGGCGCGACGGGTGACAGCTACACCACGCCAGCCACGGTGCTGGCCGATTCGGGCGCAGCCTTCCGCGTGGTCGTGAGCAACAGCGCCGGCAGCGTCACTTCCAGCGCCACCACGCTCACGGTGAACGCCGCCGGGCCGACCATCACGGCACAGCCGCAAGGCAGCAGCGTACTGGTGGGGCGGCCGGTGACCTTCGGCGTGAGCGCCGTCGCCAGCAGCGGCAGCCTGAGCTACCAGTGGCGGCGCAACGGGGCCGACATCGCGGGCGAGACGGGTCCAAGCTACACGCTGCTGCAGTCGACCTTCGCCGACGACGGCGGAGTCTTCAGCGTGCTGGTGCGCGACGCGCGCGGCTCGGTGGTGAGCAACGGCGCCACGCTGCGCGTGACGCCGATCGGGGTCGAGCATGTGACCTGGGCCCAGCGAGGCCTGGTCTCGCGCAACGTCGACGGCAGTGTGTGGCTGAACTGGGACGCGCCGGGCACCACCGCCACCACGCGGGTCTGGACGCCAGTGCTGCTGCGCGATGCAGGCGGCTTCGTCCGAACGGGCTTCAGCCAGGTCACCGCAGGACAAAACCACGCGCTGGCGATCGACGAAGCGGGTGCCGCTTGGGCATGGGGCTACAACGACTACGGCAAGCTGGGCAACGGCTCGACGATCGCGAACGAGATCCTGTTGCCGGCGCCCATGCAGGCCGCCGACGGCAGCCCGCTCACGGGCGTCGTGGCGGTGGCGGCCGCGTCGATTGGCTCGTACGCACTGATGGAGACGGGCACGCTCAACGCCTTCGGTTGGGGCGGCGACATCGGCATCGGCGCCGCCAATACCATGTCGCCGCGGGCAACACCCGTGCGCACCGGACCCGGAGTGGCGCTGACGGAAGTGAGCCGAGTCGTCACCCATCCGTCGGCCTCCCACGCCATGGCCTTGCGCACCGACGGCACGCTGTGGGCCTGGGGCCGGCCGGGATGCATCAACAACGTCTCCGGTTGCCTGCTCGGCGATGGCGCCACCAACTTCTCGGACTACGCCAGGCAGGTGCGGCTGGCCAATGGCACCGCCATCACGTCGCCACGGGCGATGGCGCTCGAGAAGAGTCACAGCGTGGTGGTGCAGTCCGACGGCACCGTGCTGGCATGGGGCCTGAACGCCGCCGGCCAGCTGGGCGACGGCACCACGACACCGCGCGGCAACGCGACGCTTGTGCGCACCGCGGCGGGAGGGGTGTTCGACAACGTGGTCGACGTCGCCGCCGCGTACAACGTCGCCAGCGGTGGCGTCACCAGTGGCTGCACCGTGTTCCTGCGCGCCGACGGCAGCGTCTGGGCCACGGGTGACAACACCTATGGCTGCATCGGCGACGCGAGCTCGGTCAACCGCACGACGCCGGTCCCCGTGCTCGACGACACCGGCACCCCCCTCACCGGCGTAACGGAACTCTTCGGCAGCTGGGACGGCGTGATCGTCGCGAAGAAGTCCGACGGCAGCTTCTGGGCCTGGGGCCGGTTGCGCTATGGCGACGACACCTCGATCCAGCGCACGGCGCAGCGGCTGACCTTCTTCGCGCCCTGAACCCCTCGCAGGAACCCGCCATGCTGATGAAGACGATGCCGGCGCTGCTGGTCACCCTGTTCGCCGCCTGCGCAAGCCTGCCGGCGCAGGCACAAGGGGCCGACTGCGCCGCCGCCGCTGCACGCTGCGTGGCGGCCTGCGCCGGCAAGATCACCGGCGGGCTGCGCGCCGTGACCCAGTGCAAGGCCGGCTGCGACGCCGAACGCAGCGCCTGCGCCCAGCGAACCAGCGCCGCGGCGCCGGCACCGACGGCGGCCGCAGCAGCGCCCGACCCGAAGGCGGCACGCGCCGCGCTGGCGGGGCAGCGGCTGGGCTCGCACACGCTGTCGGTGGGTCCGCTGCTGGCCGCCGAAGGTCTGCGCAACTTCGAGGTGCCTCAGCTCGACGGCGTGCCCCTGCTGGACCTGACCGAGTCCCAGTTCGACCCGTCACGCATCGCCGTCCTGCGCAGCTTCGCCAGGGCCTACGCTCAAGCGCGGCTCGACTGGACACCGGCCCTGCAGGTGCACTACGAACCGAAGGAAGGCGGCGACGGCCGCGGGCTCATCCGCCACTGGTTGCGCGTGAACCAGCTCGTCGGCGACGGCAAGGCGCTGGAGATCGATCTCGCCAACGGACTGCAGGGCGCGGCTTCCAGGACCCTCGAGCCCGAGGCGCTTCGGGTGCACATCCCCTGCGCCGGCGTCACGCCCGTGCCCAACACGCCCTGCTTCCGCGACGAAGGGCGCAAGGGACTGACCCAGTTCCAGGGCACGAACGAGTTCGAACGCGAGCGTGCTCGAAGTGCCTTCGTGAAGGACGCCGCGGCGCGCCTGCAGCGCGCCTTTGCGCCGCGCACCCTGAGCTTCTACGTGCTGGAGCAGCGCGAGGTGCGCGACTACGACTTCCAGCGCGAAGTGTTCCTGGTCCGCCCGCGCATGACCAACTCGTCGGCGCTCGCCAGGCCCGCGAACCCCGAGGCGCCGAAGACCACGGACGTGCTCGGCATCCCCGTCGCACTGGACCGCTTCCTCACCGACGAGCTGCGCATTCCCAAAGCCGAGGCCGAGGACTGGCTGCGCAAGGTCAGCGAACAGCAGCCACCGGGGGCGCAGGGCCGGCGCGTCTTCTCGCTGGCCCGCCTGGACTGCCAGACCTCGCCGGTCACTGCACTGGTGGCGGCCCGCTGCACGCTGGCTTCGGCCCAGCTGTTCGCCGATCCGGCGCTACAGGTCAAGCTGGTCGATCTCTGACTGGGAGGGCTGGGTCCTCGCCGGCCACGGGGCGACGGATCGTCCGCAGGAACAGTTCGACATCCGGCTTCAGCGCCGCGTCCACACCGGCTTGCGCTTCTCCAGGAAGGCGGCCATGCCTTCCTTCTGGTCCTCGGTGGCGAAGAGCGAGTGGAAGATCCGCCGTTCGTGCTGCACGCCGTCCATCAGGCCGCCTTCGAAGGCCTTGTTGACGCAGCTCTTGGCGAGCATCACGCTCGCCGGGCTGAGCGCGTTGATGGCATCGGCGGCGGCGAGCACCTCGTCCATCAGCTTGTCCAGCGGCACCACGCGCGAGACGAGGCCCGAACGTTCGGCCTCGGCGGCGTCCATCATGCGGGCGGTGAGCACCAGGTCCATCGCCTTGCTCTTGCCCACTGCGCGCGGCAGGCGCTGGGTGCCGCCGGCGCCGGGGATGATGCCGATCTTGATCTCGGGCTGGCCGAACTTCGCGGTGTCCGAAGCGATGATGAAGTCGCACATCATCGCCAGCTCGCAGCCGCCGCCGAGCGCGAAGCCCGAAACCGCCGCGATCACCGGCTTGCGGATCGTGAGGATGGTCTCCCAGTTGCGCGAGATGAAGTTCTCGCGGATCGTGTCGGCATAGGTCTTCTTCGCCATCGCCGCGATGTCGGCGCCGGCCGCGAAGGCCTTCTCGCTGCCCGTGATCACGATGCAGCCGATGCCTTCGTCGGCGTCGAAGTCGGTGAGTGCGGCGCCCAGCTGGTCCATCAGCGCGTCGTTGAGCGCGTTCAGCGCCTTCGGCCGGTTCAGGGTGATGACGCCGGTGCGGCGCTCGCCTTCGCCTTTCACGTCGGTCAGGATCAGGGCTTCGGTGGTCATGGTGCGGTGCTCCTCGTGGTTCGGATGATGCCTCAGCGGGGCGCCGGCGCCGCCTGCTGCGGCAGCCGCGTGATCATCAGGTCGGCCCAGGTCTCGGCGTCGGCGCGGATGCGCGAGCGCACCGGCAGGTACTGCAGCGTGGGCGCGATCCACAGCTCCACCGTCATCTCGACGCCCGGCTTGGGCTCGCGGCGCGGCTTCACGTGCACCGTCTCCACCGGGCCGAAGTCGGTGTAGAGCGTCTCGCGCTGCACCACGTCGTAGGTCCACAGGCTCACCGAGCGCGGCAGCGCGAGCGGGATCTCGACCGAGCGCCCCGGCTGCAGCAGGTCCGGCCGGGTGGTGAACAGGTAGGTCAGCTGCACGAACTGGCTGGCGGTGTCCTGCACGCCCGGCGGCGCGGGCACGCTGCGGCCGTTCGACAGCGCCACCGTCTCGTCGTCGAAGCGCACGACCAGGGTGCGCGGGTCGCGGAACGGGACCTTGGTCTCCTCGTCGTAGCGGCGTGGCGCGAGGCCCTGCTCGCGCACCAGGCCGTCGCTGGTGAAGCGGCGCGTGACCAGGGGCGCGAAAGAAGGGCCGATCTGCACTTCCAGCCGCACCTGGTAGCGGTCTTCGGTGCGCAGCCACTCCACCTGCGCCTGGCCTTCGACCGGGCCGCGGAACCAGCCGGTGAGCGCGTAGCTGATGCGGGTGGACGGCGGCCACTCGAAGGCCACCGCGGCCGAGGCCGCGCTCTCGGGGGCGGAGGCCGCGGCCAGCGGCACGGGCGCAGTGTCGGGCGCCGGGGCCGAAGCCGCGTCGGCCACCGGCTCGGGCGCAGGCGAAGGCTCGGGGCTCGCTGGCGGGGCCTCGGCCACCACCGGCGCGGGCTCGGGTGCCGAGGCCGCGGCCTCGGGGGCCGAAGCCG
>CAYVXO010000012.1:0-46344 GCA_964454485.1 uncultured Rubrivivax sp. | reverse complement strand
GATGAGGGCAAGGCGGGACAGGGATTGCATGCAGGAACCTCCGCGGAAGGAAACGTCTCGATGTTGGAACGGGTTCGGTCGGCGGCAGGTCGCGAGAGAACGCGGGCAGGTTCGCATGCCCACCTTATGATTCCCTTCGTGACCCCCGTCGTGCCGTGATCCGGGCGCGCTGCAAAGGTTCCATGTTGTCTGGTTTGTCCCTGTCCGGCCCTGGCCGGACCCCTGCGGTCTGGCATGTGCTGTCACTCCTGTGTGCCGCCACGCTTCTGGCGCTCGGGGCCGGCACGGCGCTGGGTGCCACGCCGCTGCGCAAGCAGACCGTCTGCACCATCACCGTCAACTCGGCCGACGAGAAGGAGACCTTCCGCCGCTTCCTGCCGGCGTCGCGCTACGACTTCGTCGAGCTCGTCGAGCGCGGCCGCCCCGACTGGCTGGCGCGTTCGTGCCGCGCCGGCGTGCGCTGCGACGTGCTCGTGGTCTCCGGCCACTTCGACGGCGCCAACGAGTTCTTCTCCGACCAGCTGGAGGTGCACGAGTACCTGCCGGTGTCGGAGCTCGAACGCGTCTCGTGCAACGGCTCCTGCCCGGGCCTGTTCTCGCAGCTGAAGGAGGTCTACCTCTTCGGCTGCAACACGCTCAACCCGCAGCCGCAGGTGGACGCCACCGCCGAGATCGTGCGCAGCCTGGTGCGCGAGGGCCATTCGACGAAGGAGGCCGAACGCGAGCTGCAGCAGATGACCGCGCTGCACGGCGAGAGCAGCCGCGACCGCATGCGGCAGATCTTCGCCGGCGTGCCGGTGATCTACGGCTTCGCGTCGACCGCGCCGCTGGGCCCGCTGGCCGCGGCCACGCTGGAGCGCCACTTCCGCGCCGGCGGCGCGCGCGAGGTCGGCAGCGGCCGCACCAGCACGCGGCTGCTGAACCAGTTCTCCACCTTCTCGCTCGCCGCCGCGCCGGGCCTGACACCGCGCGACCGGCACGCCGACGCGCGCGCCGACATGTGCCGCTTCGCCGACGACCGCCCCGACCCGGCGGCCAAGCTGCAGTTCGTGCACGAGGTGCTGCAGCGCCACAGCGCCGAGCCGCGCCTGTACCTGGACCGCGTCCAGCGCCTGGCCGCGTCGCTGGACGACCGCACGCGCGCGCAGCCGGCGGTGGCCAAGGCGCTCGAGTCGATCGGCCGCGACGACGACGCCCGCGAGCGGTTCCTGGCCTACGCGCGCAATGCCGAGCAGCCCACGCTGCGCCTGCGCATGCTGGACGTGGCGCAGCAGCTCGGCTGGCTCGACCCGGCCGAGCGCTGGCAGGAATTGGCGCTGATGCTGGGCGAACTGCAGTCCCGCCCGTCGGTCGGCCCGACCGAGATCGAACTCGCCTGCTCGCTCAATCGCCAGCACGAGGTGGAGGGCCTGTTCGCGCGCCGCGTCGGCGCGGGCGACGACGTGGCCCATGCCGCCGTACGCGCCTGCCTGGGCAGCAGCGAGGCGCGCGAACGCGTGCTGCAGGCCCTGCTGGGCGGCAACGACGCCGACGCGCGCGTGGCCCAGCTCTACCTGCGCCAGCGGCCCATCACCGACGACGCCGAGCTGCGCCGCCTAGCCGCCGGCATCGAGCGCATGCCCGCGTCCGACGCCCAGGTGCACGCGCTGGAGGCGCTGGCGCACCACTACCTGTCCGACGGCGAGATCGTCGCCGGCCTGGCGCGGCTGTACTCGGCCACACCGTCGGCGGCGGTGCAGGTGGCCATCGCCGGCATCCTGATGCGCGCCGACCGCAAGGCGATCGCCTCGCCGGCGCTGCGCCAGGCGCTGGTGCGCGACCGCCGCCGCGGACCGCCGGGCGAGAACATGATCGACGCCCTGATCTCGCGCCTGGCGGCACCCTGACACGGTCGGCCGTTACAGCCCCTTTCCTGCGCCGCCGCCGGCAGGGCAGACTTGCGGCATGCGGACTCTGGCACGCCGTCTCGCCCCTCTCCTGATCGCCTTCTCGGCGGCCGGCCCGGCGCTGGCCGCGCCGAAGACGGTGTGCACCGTCACCATCAACTCCTCCGACGAGAAGGACACCTTCCAGCGCTGGCTGCCGAAGGACCAGTACCGCTTCGTCGAGCTGGTGCAGCGCGGCCGCCCGGACTGGTTCGAGCAGGCCTGCCACAGCGGCGTGACCTGTGACGCGCTCGTCATCTCGGGCCACTTCGACGACGGCACCGAGTTCTACACCGACCGCTTTGACGACCGCGAATTCCTCGCCGTTCATGAAATGCAGCACGCCTCGTGCAGCGCCTCGTGTAACGGCCTGTTCTCGCAGCTGAAGGAGGTCTACCTCTTCGGCTGCAACACGCTGAAGTCGGCGCCGCGCAACGTGGCCGGCGACGAGGTCCTGCGCAGCCTGCAGCGCGCCGGCCTCGCCGGGCCGGAGGCCGAGCGCATCGCCGCCCAGCTGAACGAGCGCTACGGCGAGAGCAACCGCGACCGCCTGCGCGCCATCTTCCCCGGCGTGCCGGTGCTCTACGGCTTCAGCTCGAAGGCGCCGCTGGGCCGCGTGGCCGGCCCGCTGCTGGACCGCTACTTCCGCAGCGCGCCGGCGGGTGAAGTGGCCGGCGGCCGGCCGAGCGCGACGCTGCTCAACCTGTTCGGCCCGACCTCGATGATCGCGGTCGCCGGCATGAAGCCTTCGGACGCCGACCAGCCCTTCCGGCGCGACATGTGCAGCCTGGCCGGCGAGGCCCCGACCGACGCGCAGAAGGTCGCCTTCCTGCACGACGTGCTGGGCCGCGACATGGCCGAGGTGCGCATGTTCCTGCCGCACCTGGAGCGCTACGCCGCCACGCTGGGCCCGCTGCAGCGCGCGCGCGCCGAGACCGCGATGGCGCTGCGCGAGATCGCCAGCGACCAGCCGGCGCGCGCACGCTTCCTCGCCTTCGCGCGCGACACCGACGAGGCCTCGGTCGGCACGCGCATGATGGCGCTCGCACGCGCGCTGGGCTGGCTGACGCCGGCCGAGGAGCAGGCCGAGTTCCTGGACATGGTGGCGCGGCGCATGGCCCGCAACACGCTGGGCCGGCACGAGGTCGACCTCGTCTGCTCGGCGCACCAGGAGCGCGAGCCGACGCTGGCGCGCCAGGTGCTGGCCAGCGGCAAGGCGGACCCCGCCAACGTGGCCCATTCGGCGGTGCTGGCCTGCCTGGGCAGCCCGGAAGCGCACGAGCGCACCGTGCGCGCGCTCACCAGCGCGCACGACGAGGACGTGGCCGTCGCCCAGGTCTACCTGCGCCACCGGCCGCTGGCCGACGTGGGCGAGGTGCGCGCCGTGGCCTCGGGCATCGGCCGCATGACGGGCGCCGCCGCGCAAGTGCGCGCGCTCGAGACGCTGGCGCGCCAGCGGCTGGCCGACCCGCAGAGCCTGCAGGAGATCGCGCGCCTGTTCCCGCAGGCGCGCTCGCTGGAAGTGCAGCGCGCCATCGCCGGCATCCTGATCCGCTCGAACTACCAGGTGCTCGAACGCGGCGAGCTGGCGCGTTCGCTGCGCCAGCACCGCCTGAAGTCGCCTGACGGCAGCGATGTCATCGACATGCTGATCCGGCTGCTCCAGGCCTGACGCCCGGCCTGGAACGCCGCCGGCGTGCCCGGCAGCGCCGCGTCGATGCCGTGGTGCATCGGGATCGCGGCCTTCGGCTCGATGGCCGTGCGTGGGCCCGAAGGTGCGGCGTCTCGTGCGCTCACTCCTCGAATCCGCCGGCGCGCCGCAGTTCGCGCGCCGCGGGGCCGGCCAGCAGCGCGACGAAGCGCGCCGCCAGCACGGGGTCGGCCGCCTGCGCGGTGGGTGCGGCGGTGTAGACCGTGGCGAGCTCGAATTCGCTCGGCAGCAAGCCCACCAGTTCGACACCCGGCGTGTAGCGGATCTCGGTCACCTGCGTGCAGCCGATCGGGCGGGCGGACGTGCTGGCCGCCAGTTCGCGCATCGCGGTGGCGCCGTTGGGGTGGGCGCGGAAACGCGGCTGCAGTTCCTCGAAGATGTCCAGCTTGCGCATCACGTTGGCGAAGTGGATGCCGGCGGTGGCCTTCTCGGGGTCGGGGAAGTACAGCGCGTCGGCGGCGCGCAGCGCGGCCTTCAGCGCCGCGGCGGTGGAGACCCCGGGGTGCGGCGTGCCGGCACGCACCGCGACGCCGGTGCGCACACGGCCGAGCGCCGCGCGCGCACCGCCGTTCGCGCGGCCTTCGGCGGCGAGCGCAGCGATCATCGCCTCGGTAAGGATGATCACGTCGCAAGGCGCACCGCCAAGCAGCAATTCGCGCATCGCTCCGACGGCACCGAAGCCCGCGTCGAGCACGGCGCCGGTCTCGGCCGTGAAGCGGTCCTGCAAGGCCTTCACCAGGCCCTGCGCAGCGCCGGCGCTCAACAGGTGCAGGGTGGCGGCCATGCGCTATTCGGGCTTGGCCCCGCTCACCTTGACGATGTTCGCCCACTTGGCGATGTCGTCGTTCAGGTAGCGGGTGAATTCGTCGACGCCCATCGTCATGGCCGTCGTGCCCTGCCCCGCCCACTGGCGACGCACGTCGGCATTGGCGGTGATCTTCGAGATCTCGGCGTTGAGCCGGTTCACCACCGCGGCCGGCGTGCCCTTGGGCGCCATCACGCCGAGCCAGATGGTGGCCTCGTAGCCGGGCACGCCGGCTTCACTCATCGTCGGCACGTCGGGCAGCACCGCCGAGCGCTGGCGGCCGGTGGTGGCGAAGGCCTTCACCTTGCCGGACCTGATGTGCTCGCTCATCGTCGGGATGGCGTCGAACATCAGGTCGACCTGGCCGCCCAGCACGTCGGTGCGCGCGCCGGCGCTGCCCTTGTAGGGCACGTGCAGCACGTCGATGCCGGCCATGTACTTGAAGAGCTCGCCGGCCATGTGGTACGGCGTGCCGGGCCCAGAAGAGGCGTAGGACATGCCACCGGGCTTCGCCTTCGCGCTCTTGATGAGCTCGGCCAGCGTCTTGTCGGCCAGCCCGGCCCTGCCCACCAGCACCAGGTCGGAGTAGTTGATGGGCGCGATGGGCGCGAAGTCGCGCATCAGCTGGAACGGCCGGTTGGGAATGAGGCTCTCGTTGACGGTGTGCGTGTTCGACATCACCAGCAGCGTGTAGCCGTCGGGCGCCGACTTGGCCACCGCGTCGGTGCCGATGATCGAGCCGCCGCCGGGCCGGTTGTCGATGACGAAGTTCTGGCCGAACACTTCCTGCAGGCGCTGCGCGAGGAAGCGGCCGAAGACGTCGGCCGAGCCGCCGGGCGCGAAAGGCACGATCAGGCGCACCGGCTTCGAAGGCCAGTCGCCCTGCGCGCCGGCCGGGGCCGCCAGCGCACCGGCCAGCACACCGGACAGGGCGCCGAGCGCGTGCCGGCGCGAGAAGGTCGTCGTCATGCTCGTCTCCGTTTTGGGCCCGATTGGCTCTTCTTGGCCCAGGACCGACGGATGCTAGCGCAACTCAATAGCCCAGCATGTTGGTGCGGACGTGCAGCAGGTGCTGCAGGCACAAGGCGCGCGCGCGCTCGGCGTCGCGCTCCTTCAGCGCCGCCACCAGCGCGCGGTGCTCCTGCTGGTAGTCGAGCCGGCGCTCGGGGGTGGCGCTGCGGCGCTTCAGAACGCCCCATTCGCCCTGCGAGCGCACCTCGTTCATGAGGCCGAAGACGGCGCCGATGAAGCCGTTGTGCGCCGCCTGCGCGATGGCCTCGTGCAGCGCGGCGTCCCAGCGCTCGAACTCCTCCAGCGTCGTCGCCGCCTCGGCGCGGTGGTTGCACTCGTCCATGCGCTGGAAGTCGGCCGCGGTGGCGTTGCCGATGACCATCTCGATCAGCGCCGGCTCGAGCACCAGGCGCGCCGCCATCAGTTCGGCCGGGCTGATGTGGGTGGCCGGACCGCCCGGCGCCAGCGCGGCCAGCGCCTCGTGCACCGAGTCGGCCACGTAGGTCCCGCTGCCCACCGTCTGCGTGATCAGGCGCTTGCGCTTGAAGTCGCCGAGCACGCGCCGCACGGTGCTGCGCGAAAGGCCGAACTGCTCGCTGAAGTCGCGCTCGGTGGGCAAGCGGTGGCCGGCGCGCCAGGTGCGCGAGCGCAGCTTTTCCAGGATGGTCTCTCGCAGGCTGGCGACGGCGTCCATGGGCCCAAATGGTAGCATTTGGCCCAAACTGAAAAGGAGACCGCCCTTGCGCATCGCGACCGTGCTTCACCAGGGCCGGCGACGTGTCGGCCGCGTCGCCGGCGACACCGTCGAGCTGTTCGCCTGCGACGGCACGCGCGGCGCGCTCGAGCTCATCGAGCGCCCGGCGCTGCCCGCGGTCGACGAACGCGTGGCCCTTTCCGCCGTGCGCCTGCTGGCCCCGTTGCCGGCGCCGCGGCGCAACCTGTGGTGCGTGGGCCGCAACTACCACGCCCACGCGAAGGAGCTGAAGGACAGCGTCTTCAAGGACCACAAGCCCGAAGGCTGGCCCATCGTCTTCACCAAGGTGCCCGAGACCGTGGTCGGGCCTGGCGACACGGTGCGCCTGCCCGGCGCCGCCATCTCGGCGCAGATCGACTACGAGGCCGAGCTCGCCGTCGTCATCGGCCAGGGCGGCCGCGACATCGCGCGCGCCGACGCGCTGCGCCACGTGTGGGGCTGGACCATCGTCAACGACGTCACCGCGCGCGACGTGCAGATGCGCCACTCGCAGTGGGACCTGGGCAAGAGCTTCGACACCTTCTGCCCGATGGGCCCGTGGATCGTCACCGCCGACGAGCTGGACGGCACCGACACCCGCGTGCGCTGCTGGGTCAACGGTGAACTGCGCCAGGACGCGCGCACCACCGACCTCATCTACGACATTCCCACCCTCATCGAGACCTGCTCGCGCGGCATCACGCTGCTGCCGGGCGACGTCATCGCCACCGGCACGCCGGCCGGCGTGGGCATGGGCCTGAACCCGCCGCGCTGGCTGCAGCATGGCGACGTGGTGAAGATCGAGATCGACGGCATCGGCACGCTGGAGAACCGCTTCCTGGAGGACACACGCGAATGAGCCGCAGGATCCTGTTCGCCGCCCTGTCGCTGGCCGCCGCCGGCGCCTTCGCCCAGGGCAACTGGCCAAACAAGCCGATCACGATGATCGTGCCCTTCCCGCCCGGCGGCGTGGCCGACACGGTGGCGCGGCCGGTGGCCGAGGCCCTGTCGCGCGAACTGAAGCAACCCGTGGTGGTGGAAAACCGCGTCGGCGCCGGCGGTGCGGTCGGCATCGGCGCGGCGGCGCGCGCGCCGGCCGACGGCTACACGCTGCTGATGAGCCTGTCCTCGATCTCGATCCTGCCGGAGGCCGACAAGATCCTCGGCCGCAAGCCGGCCTACACGCTCGCCCAGTTCAAGCCGATCGCGCGCTTCACCGCCGACCCCACGGTGCTGGTGGTGCGCGCCGACTCGCCCTGGCAGACGCTGGCCGACTTCGTGAAGAACACCAAAGCCGCGCCGGGCCGGTTCAACTACGGCAGCTCGGGCAACTACGGCACCATGCACGTGCCGATGGAGATGCTGAAGTCGGCCGCGGGCTTCCGCATGACGCACATCCCCTACACCGGCGCCGGGCCCGCGGTGCTGGCGCTGATGAGCGGCCAGGTCGACGCCGTGGCCAGCGGCCCTTCCACCGTGGTGCAGCAGATCAAGGCCGGCAAGCTGCGCGCGCTGGCGCACTGGGGCGACAAGCCGCTCGCTTCGCTGCCCGAGGTGCCGAGCCTGAAGCAGGCCGGCTACGGTGCCACCTTCGCGCAGTGGTCGGCGCTGTTCGTGCCCGCAGGCACGCCCGAAGACGTGGTGCAGAAGTTGCGTGCCGCCGCGCGCAAGGCCGCGCAGGACCCCAACGTGACGCAGACCATCGTGAAGGCCGGCAGCCCGGTCGAATACCAGGACGCTCCGGAGTTCCAGGCCTACTGGGACGCCGACGCGGCGCTGATGGTCGACGCGGTGCGGCGCATCGGCAAGGTGGAATGACCTGGTCGATCCTGGCGCGCACGCCCGACGGGCGCTTCGGCATCGCGATCGCGAGCCGCTTCTTCGCCGTCGGCGCGCTGTGCATCCATGCGAAGGCCGGGGTCGGCGCGCTCGCGACGCAGGCGCTGATGAACCCGCTCTACGGCCCGCGCGGGCTCGCGCTGCTGGCCGAAGGGCGCAGCGCGGCCGAGGTCGTCGCGCTGCTGACCGGCGCCGACGCAGGCGCGCCGCAGCGCCAGCTTCACGTGCTGCCCGCGCGCGGGGCGGCTGCGGCCCACACCGGTGCGGCCTGCGTGGACTGGTGCGGCCAATTCGTGCAGGATGACTTCAGCGTCGCCGGCAACATGCTGACCGGGGCGCAGGTGGTGCAGGCCACCGCCGAAGCCTTCGAGCGGCACGCCGCGCTGCCGCTGGCCGAGCGGCTGATCGAGGCCATGGCCGCCGGCGAAGCCGCGGGCGGCGACAAGCGCGGCCGCCAGAGCATGGCGCTGCGCATCCAGGGCGCGGAGGACTACGCCGAGCTGGACCTGCGCGTCGACGACCACGAAGACCCGCTGGCCGAACTGCGCCGCCTGCACGAGAAGAGCCTGGAACGCTTCCAGCCCTTCGTGGCCTGCCTGGCGACGAATGCGCGGCCGGCGGGCGAGCTGGACCGGGCGCGCATCGAGGCGCACGTCGAGCGCTTTCACGCTGAACGCGCCCAACGCGCGAAGTCCTGAATGGCGCTGCTCGAAGTCCGCGACCTGGTCACCACCTTCGCCACCGACGAAGGCCGCTTCGCCGCCGTGGACGGGGTGAGCTTCGAGGTCGAGGCCGGGCGCACGCTGGCCATCGTGGGCGAATCGGGCTGCGGCAAGAGCGTGACCTCGCTCTCGATCATGGGCCTGGTGGCCGCGCCGGGGCGGGTGGAAGGCTCGATCCGCTTCGAAGGCCGCGAGCTGGTGGGCCTGCCGGCGCGCGAGATGCGCGCCCTGCGCGGCGCTGCGCTGGCGATGATCTTCCAGGAGCCGATGAGCTCGCTGAACCCGGCCTTCACCATCGGCGCCCAGATCGCCGAAGGCCTGCGCGCGCACGCCGCGATGAGCGCCGCCGAAGCGCAGGCGCGCGCGCTCGAGATGCTGCGCAAGGTGCGCATCCCGGCCGCCGAGCAGCGCCTGCACCAGCATCCGCACGAACTCTCGGGCGGCATGCGCCAGCGGGCGATGATCGCGATGGCGCTCGCGAATTCGCCGCGCCTGCTCATCGCCGACGAGCCGACCACCGCGCTGGACGTCACCATCCAGGCCCAGATCCTGGAGCTGATGGCCACGTTGCAGGCCGAGACCGGCACCGCCATCGTGCTCATCACGCACGACCTGGGCGTGGTGGCCGAGGTGGCCGACGAGGTGGTGGTGATGTACTCCGGCCGCGTGGTCGAACGCGCGCCGGTGCAGCGCCTCTTCGAGGAGCCGCAGCACCCCTACACCGTGGGCCTGCTGGGCTCGGTGCCGCGGCTGGACCTGGCGCGCGCGCGCCTGCCCGCCATCCAGGGCCAGGTGCCGGGGCCGATGGCGCGGCCCGCGGGCTGCCGCTTCGCCGACCGCTGCCCGTTCGCCGAACCGCGATGCCGCGCCGAGGTGCCGGTGCTGCGCGAGATGGCGCCCGGCCACCAGGCCGCCTGCTGGCGCGCGCCGCTGGAGGCCGACGTGCTGATGCCGGAGGCGGCGTGACGGCGCCCTTGCTGCAGGCCGATGCCGTCGTGAAGCACTTCCCCGTGCGGCGCGGCCTCTTCGGCCGCGCGCAGGGTGCGGTGCGCGCGGTCGACGGCGTGAGCCTGACGCTTTCCGCCGGCGAAACGCTGGGCGTGGTGGGCGAATCGGGCTGCGGCAAGAGCACGCTGGGCCGCCTGTTGCTGCGCCTGCTGGAGCCGACGGCCGGCCGTGTGGTCTTCGACGGCACCGACCTCGCCACGCTGGACGCGGCCTCCCTGCGCGCCCGGCGGCGCGCGATGCAGATCATCTTCCAGGACCCGTTCTCTTCGCTCAACCCGCGCATGACGGTGGGCCGCATCCTGGCCGAGCCATTGGCGCTGCATGGCCTGCACGAAGGCCGCCGGCGCGAACGCGTCGCCGAGCTGCTGCAGACCGTGGGGCTGGCGCCCGAGCATGCCGGACGCTGGCCGCACGAGTTCTCCGGCGGCCAGCGCCAGCGCATCGGCATCGCGCGCGCGCTGGCGGTGGAGCCGAAGCTGGTGGTGTGCGACGAGGCCGTCTCCGCGCTCGACGTCTCGGTGCAGGCGCAGGTGGTGAACCTGCTGCAGGACCTGCAGAAGCGCCTGGGCCTGGCCTACGTCTTCATCGCGCACGACCTGGCGGTGGTCAAGCACATCGCCGACCGGGTGGCGGTGATGTACCTCGGCCGCGTGGTCGAGCTGGCCGACAAGGGCGCGCTCTTCGCCGCGCCGCGCCACCCCTACACGCAGGCGCTGCTGTCGGCCATCCCGGTGCCGCAGCCGGGCCGCGCGGCGGCGCGCATCGTGCTGGCCGGCGACGTGCCGAACCCGGCCGACCCGCCGCCGGGCTGCGCCTTCCACACGCGCTGCCGGCATGCACAGGAACGCTGCCGGCGCGAGACGCCGGCGCTGGAAGGCGATGGCGGGCACACCGTAGTCTGCCACTTCTGGCGCCAGATCGACCGGCCTTCCGCGGCGGCGCAGGCCGCCCCCGTCAACCTTCGGCTGCAACGCCTGCAGTCGGCCTTCGTCACCTGAGGAGCCTTGCCATGAAGCCCTTCGTCATTGCCTTGCTCGCGCTGGCCGGCGCCGCGCAGGCCCAGACGCTTCCGACCCTGAGAGTGGGTCTCGCCGAAGACCCCGACGTGCTGGACCCCACGCTGGCGCGCAGCTTCGTCGGCCGCGTCGTGTTCTCGGCCCTGTGCGACAAGCTGTTCGACATCGACGAGAAGCTCAACATCGTGCCGCAGCTGGCCGAGAAGTACGAGTGGTCGGCCGACAGCAAGGCGCTGACGATCAAGGTGCGCCCCGGCGTCACCTTCCACGACGGCGAGAAGCTCGACGCGGCGGCGGTGAAGTTCAACATCGAGCGCCACAAGACCATGGCCGGCAGCAACCGGCGCGGTGAATTGGCGCCCGTCACCAGCGTCGACGTGGTCGACCCGATGACGGTGCGGCTGAACCTCTCGGCACCCTTCTCGCCGCTGTTGGCGGCCTTGTCTGACCGCGCCGGCATGATGGTGAGCCCGAAGGCCGCGCAGGCGACGGGCGACAAGTTCGGCGCCAGGCCGGTGTGCAGCGGCCCGTTCAAGTTCGTCGAGCGCATCGCACAGGACCGCATCACGCTCGAGCGCTACGACGGCTACTGGCAGAAGGGCGCGGTCAACTTCCAGAAGGTGACCTACACGCCGATCCCCGACGCGACCGTGCGGCTGGCGAACCTGAAGTCCGGCCAGCTGGACTTCATCGAGCGCGTGGCCTCGTCCGACATCGAGAAGCTGCAGCAGGACAAGAAGCTCAAGGTCGCGCGCATCACCGAGATCGGCTACCAAGGCATCACCATCAACGTCGGCAAGAGCGAGAAGGCGGGCCAGAACCCGCTCGGCAAGGACCCGCGCGTGCGCGAAGCCTTCGAGCTGAGCCTGGACCGGCAAGGCCTGGCGCAGGTGGTGATGGACAACGAGGCCACGGTGGGCAACCAGTGGGTGGCGCCTTCCAACCCCTACTACGCGAAGAACGTGCCGGTGCCCAGGCGCGACATCGCGAAGGCGAAGGCGCTGCTGAAGGAAGCCGGCGTGCCCAACCCCAGCTTCACGCTGCTGACCGGCACCACGAGCGACGCGCAGCGCCTGGCGCTGGTGGTGCAGGCGATGACGAAGGAGGCCGGCTTCGACGTCAAGATCCAGGCGGCCGAGTTCGCCACTTCGCTCAACATGGCCGACAAGGGCGACTTCGAAGCCTACGTGCTGGCCTGGAGCGGCCGGCCCGACCCCGACGGCAACCTCTACAGCTTCCACGGCTGCAAGCAGCCGCTGAACTACGCCGGCTACTGCGACGCCGAGACCGACAAGCTGCTCAACCAGAGCCGCACGATCCGCGACCCGGCGGAACGCAGGAAGGTGTTCGAGCAGATCGCCGCGCGGGTGCTGAAGGAGCGGCCGGTGGTGTATCTCTACCACCGCAACTGGCTCTGGGCCTACACCGCCAAGCTCTCCGGGGTGCGGCAGATCCCCGACGGGTTGCTGCGCGTCACGGGCCTGAAGCTGGCCCCGTGACGGCAGCGCGGGTCATGCAGGTTCAGAAGCGGCGCGGGTCGTAGGGGCGGCGGTCGTGATGGTTCGGCACGCCGTCACCGTCGACGTCCCAGCGCGTGGGGTGGTGGCGCCACTCGCGGTCGCCGTCCCGGTCGTGGCGGCCGTGGTCGCGCCATTCACGGCGGTCGTCACGGTCGTGCCAGTCGCGTTCGACGTAGACCGGCGCGGGCTGGTAGACCGGCTGCGAGTACACCGGCGCCTGCACCACCACCGGCGCGGGCGCGGGGCGGATCACGATGCCGGGCAGCGGCGGCAGGGGCGGCAGCGGCAGCGGCACGCCGATGCGAACGACAAGGTCGACGTCGGGTCGTGCCTGCGCCGCTCCGGCGCCGAGCGCTCCGGCGGTCACGAGCATGGCGGCGACAACGGTCTTGAGGTTCATCTTCGTCTCCAGGTTGCGTGGCGGGTTGTGCTTGCCACGGCCTTTCAACGAAGCGCCGCGCGGCGGCGCCGACAGAGGCTGCGGCGAAGCTTGGTAAATCTCTGTGAAGCGCCGCGGGCCGGGAGCGGAGCGTGAAGGATTTCCTGATCCGCCGCATCGCGACGCTGCTGCCGACGCTGGTGTTCGTCTCGATGCTGATCTTCGGCCTGCAGCAGCTGCTGCCGGGCGACCCGGCGAAGATCCTCGCCGGCGAGGAGCAGGACCCCGGCGTCATCGCCCACCTGCGCGAGAAGCTGCACCTGGACGAGCCGCTGCCGGTGCGCTACGGCTGGTGGGTGGCCGGCGTGCTGCAGGGCGACCTGGGCGAGTCGGTGCGCACGCAACAGCCGGTGCTGCAGCTGGTGCTGCAGAAGCTGCCGGTGACGGTGGAACTGGCGCTGCTGGCGATCACGGTGGCACTCGTCATCGGCATTCCGGCCGGCATCGTCTCGGCGGTGGGGCGCGGCACCTGGTGGGACACGCTGGCGAACGCGTTCGCGCTGTGGGGCATCAGCACGCCCAACTTCTGGCTCGGCATCCTGATGATCCTGCTCTTCAGCGTGCAGCTGGGCTGGCTGCCGGCCTCGGGCTACGTGAGCCCGTTCGAGGACCTGGCCGGCAACCTGGCTTCGATGGTGATGCCGGCCTTCGTGCTCGGCAACGCCATCGCCGCGGTGCTGATGCGGCACACGCGCAGCGCCATGCTGCAGGTGCTGTCGGCCGACTACGTTCGCACCGCGCGCGCCAAGGGCCTGCCCGAGCGCGTGGTGGTGCTGCGCCACGCGCTGCGCAACGCGCTCGTGCCCATCATCACGCTGGGCGCGCTGGAGCTGGGCACGCTGCTGTCGGGCGCGGTGCTCACCGAGCAGGTGTTCACCATCCCCGGCTTCGGCAAGCTCATCGTCGACTCGGTGTTCAACCGCGACTATGCGGTGGTGCAGGGCGTGGTGCTGGTGACGGCCAGCACCTACATCGTGCTGAACCTGCTGGCCGACATCGCCTACTTCGCGGTCAACCCGCGCCTGCGCTCGTGAACGCGGCCGGCAGCCCCTGGCGGCGCGCGTGGCGCAAGCTTGCGCGGCGGCGCGGCGCACTCATCGGCGCCGCGGTGGTGGCGGGTTTCGTGCTGCTGGCGGTGTTCGCAGGCTGGGTTTCGCCGCACGACCCGGTGGCCACCAGCTGGGGCGCGATCCGCAAGGCGCCCACCGCCGAACACTGGTTCGGCACCGACGAGATCGGCCGCGACGTGCTCTCGCGCGTGGTCTGGGGCACGCGCGCTTCGCTGATGGCCGGCGTGGTGTCGGTCTCCATCTCGCTGCTGCTGGGCGTGCCCATCGGCCTGCTGGCCGGCTTCGCGGGCGGCTGGATCGACGCGCTGGTCTCGCGCGTCACCGACGCCTTCCTCGCCTGCCCGTTCCTGATCCTCGCCATCGCGATGGCGGCCTTCCTCGGGCCCAGCCTCACGAACGCGATGATCGCCATCGGCGTCTCGGCGACGCCGGTCTTCGTGCGCCTGACGCGCGGCCAGGTGCTCAACGTGAAGGTGGAGGACTACGTGGAAGCGGCGCGCGCCATCGGCAACCCGCCGTGGCGCATCGCGCTCGGCCACGTGCTGCCGAACATCCTGCCGCCGCTGATCGTGCAGGCCACGCTGGCGATCGCGGCCGCGGTGATCGCCGAGGCCAGCCTGTCGTTCCTGGGCCTGGGCCAGCAGCCGCCGGCGCCCAGCTGGGGCAGCATGCTCAACACGGCGAAGAACTACGTCGACAGCGCCCCCTGGATGGCGGTGTGGCCGGGGCTGGCGATCTTCGGCCTCGTGCTCGCGTTCAACCTGCTCGGTGACGGATTGCGCGACGCGCTCGACCCGCGCTCTTGAAATTCCACCCGCGCGACCCGAATTCAAAGGGCATGCAAGCCGACGCCCGCCCCACCCTGCCCTCTTCGTTGCGTGCCCTGGCCGCGATGGCGGCCCTGCTGGAGCGCCTGGAACGCGAACCGCACACGGCCGGCGGCGCCAGCGCCGACCAGTACCGCAGCGTCGTGCGCCAGGTGAGCGAGTTGCTCGCCCAGGCCGAACCCGGCCCCGCGCTCGACATGCTGCTGGCCGCCGCGCCGGCCACTGCAGAGCTCTACGAGAACCTGCAGTACGGCCACGCCGGGCTGGTGCGCTCGCCGCTGGAAGCGGCGCTGAATGCCGAGCTCGCCGCCACGGCCGCGATCGCGCGCGCACGCCACATTCGCGGCAACGCGTGAGTTCGCCGCGGGCCTCGGCGCGGCCCGCGTGCTACTGACGAACGGCGGTCACTCCTGAGTCGGCCATTGCCGCGCCATTTGACCGATGTCACGTGGCCCGGTGCAGGCCGGCCTTAACGTCGCGCCTTCCCGTGGCCGATGGCCTGCGCGAGCCTCCCATGCTGATGGAACTCTTCAACGACGGCCAGCACCGATGCCTGATGTTCACCGGCCTTTCGGCGGGCGACGCCGACGCGGTGCAGGCGAACCAGTTCCTCATCGTCGACGGCGACACCGGCGCCATCCTCGACCCCGGCGGCAACCTCGCCTACAACGACCTGTACGTCGGCATGACCGGGTTCTTCGCGCCGCACCGGCTGGCCGCCATCGTGGCCTCGCATGCCGACCCGGACATCATCGCCTCGCTGGACCGCTGGATGACGGCCACCAGCGCCAAGGTCTACATCTCGACGATCTGGGAACGCTTCATCCCGCACTTCTGCAAGCCGGGCAAGACCACCGGCCGCGTCGTCGGCATCCCCGACCGCGGCATGCGCATCCCCGTGGGCCGCTCGGAACTGGTCGCGCTGCCGGCGCACTTCATGCACTCCGAAGGCAACTTCCAGTTCTGGGACCCGGCCAGCGGCATCCTGTTCTCGGGCGACCTGGGCGTCTCGGTCGGCGTGGACCCGACGAGGCCCGTCAGCGACCTCGGCCCGCACCTGGCCCGCATGGAACCCTTCCACCGCCGCTACATGGTGAGCGGCAAGGTGCTCAAGCTGTGGGCGGCGATGGTGCGCGCGCTGCCGATCCGCATGATCGTGCCGCAGCACGGCTGCCCGCTCGAAGGGCCGGCGGTGGCCCAGTTCATCGACTGGGCCTCGCGCTTCGACTGCGGCATCGACCTGCTCTCGGCACGCGACTACGCCGTGCCGGCCTGAAGAGTCCGCCGCCTTCAGCGCGGCAGCCGGAAGCGCGCCACCAGCGCGGCCAGCGTCTCGGCCTGGCCCTTCATCGAGGCCGCGGCGGCCGCGGTCTGTTCCACCATCGCCGCGTTCTGCTGCGTCATGCGGTCCAGCTCCTGCACCGACTGGCCGATCTGGGAGACACCGCCGCTCTGCTCGCGCGCGCCGGTCGCGATCTGGCCCAGCAGGCCGTCGACCTTGCGCGACTCGGCCGCGATCTCGCCCATGCGGCGCTCCGCCTCGGCCACCACGGCCGAGCCGTTCTCCACCTGCTCGACGCTGCGGCCGACGAGCGACTTGATCTCGCGCGCCGCGCTCGCGCTGCGCTGCGCCAGCGCGCGCACCTCGCCGGCCACGACCGCGAAGCCGCGACCTTGTTCGCCGGCGCGCGCGGCCTCCACCGCGGCGTTGAGCGCCAGGATGTTGGTCTGGAACGCGATGCCGTCGATGACGCCGATGATGTCGCCGATCTTCGCCGACGAGGCGCGGATCGCCTCCATCGTCTGCACCATCTGCTGCATCACCGTGCCGCCCTCGCCGGCCAGGCGCACGTTCTGGGTCGCCGCCTGCGAAGCGGTGCCCGCGTGCTCGGAGGTGCTGCGCACGGTGGCGCCGATCTGCTCCATCGACGCCGCGGTCTGCTCAAGATTGGCCGCCGTCTGTTCGGTGCGCGAGGACAGGTCCTCGGCGCCGGCGGCGATCTCGGCGCTCGAGCGCACGATCGCCGCGCTCGAGTCCTTCACGCCGGTGACCATGCCGCGCAGCGCCTCCTGCATGCGGCGCATCTCCAGCATCAGCTGCGCCGCCTCGTCCTGGCCCCAGGGCGAAGGCGAGGTCGTGAGGTCGCCCTCGGTGATGGCGCGCATGTGGCGCCGCGTCTCGCGCAGGCCGCCGTCGATGACCTTGAAGAAGCTCAGGAAGAAGTACGCCGCCACCGCCATCGCCAGCAGCACGATGCCGCCCACCACCAGGGCCGTGCGGTGGGCCGCGGCGCGCACGTCGTCGACGTAGACGCCCGAGCCGACGATCCAGCCCCAGGGCTGGAAGCCGGAGACGTAGCTCACCTTGTCCACCGGCTGCTCGCTGCCCGGGCGCGGCCACTGGTAGGCGACGAAGCCGCGCCCTTCGCTGCGCACCTTGGCGACGAAGGCGTCGAAGAGCGCGAAGCCGTTCGGGTCCTTGATGCCCGACATCGCCTTGCCGTTCAGCTCGGGCTTGGTCGGGTGCATCACCATGCGCGGCTGCATGTCGTTGATCCAGAAGTACTCGCTGCCGCTGTAGCGCAGACCGCGGATGGCGTCGACCGCCAGCGCCTGCGCCTGCTCGCGCGTGACCGAGCCGCTCGCCTCCAGGCCCTGCGCCCATTGCAGCAGGCCCTGCACCACCTCCACGTGCTCGCGCGTGGCGTCCAGGTGGGCCCGCATCGAGCGCTCCATCTGGGCCTGCCATTGCCAGGCCACCAGGGCCAGCATCGGCAGCAGGAAGGCGGCCGAGATGATCACCGCCTTGGCGGTGAAGCGCAGGTTGCGGAACAGCCGCACGCCCGGTGCCCAGATGCCGTGGTAGGCGAAGAAACCTTCGCGGCGGGTGGGCTCGGGGGCGGGCGGGTCGAGAGCGATCGAGGTCATGCGTGGAAAGCCTTCGGGCCGTGGGGGGACGGCGTGCCGTCGACGCAAGATCGGCAGCAGGCCGGCGCAACTTGAGATCTGAGCGGCTCCTGATCGCCCCCCGGCCGGACATGGACGCGCGCGGGAGGACAATCGCCACGTGGACACGGACAAGACCCGGACGGCGGACGCTGGCGAGGCGCAGATCCGCCTGCGCATCGACGGCATGACCTGCGCCAGCTGCGTGGCGCGCGTCGAACGCGTGCTCAAGGCCGTGCCCGGCGTGCAGGACGCGAGCGTGAACCTCGCCACCGAGCAGGCCACCGTGCAGGCGCAGGCCGCGGTGCCGCCGGCCGCGCTGGTGGCCGCGGTGCAGAAGGCCGGCTACACCGCGCTGCCGCTGGCCGACGACGACGGCGCCGCGCCGCCGGCCGCGCCCGCCGGCCCGCCGCTGTGGCCGGTGTGGGCCTCGGCCGCGCTGTCGCTGCCGCTGGTGGCACCGATGCTGCTGCAGCCCTTCGGCCTGCACCTCATGCTGCCCGGCTGGCTGCAGCTGCTGCTGGCCGCGCCGGTGCAGTTCGTGCTGGGCGCGCGTTTCTACCGCGCCGGCTGGAAGGCACTCGTGGCCGGCAGCGGCAACATGGACCTGCTGGTCGCGCTGGGCACCTCGGCCGCGTTCGGGCTCTCGCTGTGGATGCTGGTCACCGAACCCGGCCTGCCGCACCTGTACTTCGAGGCCTCCGCGGCGGTGATCACGCTGGTGCTGCTGGGCAAGTGGCTCGAGGCACGCGCCAAGGGCCAGACGGCCGACGCGATCCGCGCCCTCAACGCCTTGCGGCCTTCCGCCGCGCGCGTGCGCCGCGACGGCGTCGAATTCGACCTGCCGGTGGCGCAGGTGCGCGTGGGCGACGCCGTGCTGGTGCGGCCCGGCGAGCGCGTGCCGGTCGACGGCCGCGTGCTCGAAGGCGCGAGCCACCTCGACGAATCGCTCGTCACCGGCGAGAGCCTGCCGGTGACCAAGGGCCCGGGCGACACGGTCACCGGCGGCTCGATCAATGCCGAAGGCGCGCTGCTGGTGGCCACCACCGCGGTCGGCGCCGAGACCACGCTGGCGCGCATCATCCGCCTCGTCGAATCGGCGCAGGCCGCGAAGGCGCCGATCCAGCGCATCGTCGACCGCGTGAGCGCGGTCTTCGTGCCCGCGGTGCTGGCGGTGGCGCTGGCCACCTTCGCCGGCTGGTGGCTGGCCGGCGCCGGCGCCGGCACCGCCATCCTGAACGCGGTGGCGGTGCTCGTCATCGCCTGCCCCTGCGCGCTGGGGCTCGCCACGCCGACGGCCATCATGGCCGGCACCGGCGTCGCCGCGCGCCACGGCATCCTGATCCAGGACGCCGCCGCGCTGGAGCAGGCGCACGCGGTCGGCACCGTGGTGTTCGACAAGACCGGCACGCTCACCGAAGGCCGGCCCGCGCTGGTGGCCGTGCTGCCCGCGCCGGGCCTGGACGCCGACGGCGTGCTGCGCCGCGCCGCCGCGCTGCAGCGCGCGAGCGGACACCCGCTGGCGCTGGCCGTGACCGAACGCGCGAAGGGCCTGGACCTGCCGGCCGCGACCGAGGTGCAGGCGCAGCCGGGGCGCGGGCTCGAAGGCCTCGTCGAAGGCCGACGCCTCGGCCTGGGCAGCGGCCGCTGGCTGCGCGAGGTGGCCGCCGAGCCCGGCGCGCTGGCCGCCGAAGCGGCGCGGCTGGAAGCCGAAGGCCGTACCGTGTCGTGGCTGTTCGAGCGCGAAGGCGAGGCCGCCCGCGTGCTGGGCCTGCTCGCCTTCGGCGACCGCGTGAAGGCGAGCGCGAGGAGCGCGCTCGCGCGCCTGCGCGAACTGGGCGTCACCACCGTCATGCTCACCGGCGACAACGCCGGCAGCGCGGCCGGCGTCGCGCGCGAGCTGGGCATCGCCGAATTCCGCGCCGAGGTGCTGCCGGCCGACAAGGCGGCCGTCGTGCAGTCGCTGCGTCACCCCGAGCGGCGCGTCGCGATGGTGGGCGACGGCATCAACGACGCGCCCGCGCTCGCCGCCGCCGACGTCGGCATCGCGATGGCCACCGGCACCGACGTCGCCATGGCCTCGGCCGGCATCACGCTGATGCGCGGCGACGTGCGCCTGGTGGCCGACGCGCTGGACATCTCGCGCCGCACCGTGGCGACGATCCGGCGCGGCCTGTTCTGGGCCTTCGCCTACAACGTGGTCGGCATCCCGCTCGCCGCCTTCGGCCTGCTGAACCCGGTGATCGCCGGCGCCGCGATGGCGGCCAGCAGCGTGAGCGTGGTCGGCAACGCGCTGCTGCTGCGGCGCTGGAAGCCGGCCTCGGAAGCGCCGCCCGGCGACCCGCCGCCCGAGCCCCGTCTCGCGCACGCCGCATGAGGGCGTGGCGGCGGTTCGTCGCGCCGCTGGCGGCGCTGGCGCTGTGGCTGGCGGCCGCCGCGGCGCCGGCGGCCGAGCCGTTCCGCTTCACGCTGCTGCACACCAACGACCTGCACTCGCACTTCGAAGGCAGCGGCCCGGACGCGCTGTTCACGCCGCAGGCGGGCGACGGCGACCCGGTGCTCGGCCACTACGCGCGCCTGCTCACGCTGATCCGCGAGGTGCGGCGCGAACGTGAAGCGGCCGGCGAAGCGGTGCTGACGGTGGACGCCGGCGACGCCTTCTCGGGCTCGCTCTTCCACGCGCTGGCGCCGCGCCCGGACCTGCCCGCCGCGCCCGAGCTGGAGTACTTCCAGCTCGCCGGCTACGACGCGCTGACGCTGGGCAACCACGAATTCGACGCCGGCGAGGCGGGTTACGCGACGATGCTGGAGAAGGTGCGCGCGAGCGGCCTGCTATCGCGCCTGGTGGCCGGCAACCTCGTCACCGGCGAACGCACCCCGCCCCTGCTGCGCGCGCTGCCGAAGACGCTGGTGCGCGGGGTCCGCGCCGGCGCGCGCGTGCTGCGCGTCGGCTTCCTGGGCTACGTGGGCCCGGGCGCCGCGCGCGACTGCGCGCCCACGCGCAGCACCACGTCCTTCACCGGCTACGACGACACGAAGGGCCAGCCCGACCTGGACGCGCTCTCCGCGCTCGCCAGGGCGCAGGCGGCCGAGCTGCGCGCGCGCGACAAGGCCGACCTCGTGATCGTGCTGCTGCACGGCGGCAGCGGCGAGGAAGAGGCGCTCGCGCGCACCGAAGGCGTGGACCTGGTGGTGGCCGGCCACACCCACGAGCTGTACGAAAAGCCGCGCGTCGTCGCCGGCCGCCTGGTCGTGCAGGCCGGCTCCTACGGCCGCTTCCTCGGCCGCCTGGACCTGGCCTGGGACGGCCATGCGCTCGCGCTGCGAAACCCGGGCCGCACGGTCGTGCGCGTCGACGACGGCGTGGCCGCCGACCCGCAGATGCTGGAGCGCATCGCCGGCTGGAAGGCGGCGCTGGACCGCCTGACCGCGCCGCAGGGCTGGCGCTACGGCGACCGCGTCACCACCATCGACCGCGACCTGCACGTCGGCCGCGGCCTGCACGACCCGCAGGGGCGCTTCGTCACCTCGCGCATCGAAGCGGTGCTGCGGCGCCGGCTGCCGCAGCCGCCGGACCTTTTCTTCACCGAGCTCTCGCTCATCCGCGAAGACTGGGCCACCGCCGGCGGCCGGCCCACGCCGGTGCAGTTCTCCGACGTCTTCCGCATGCTGCCGCTGGGCTTCGGACCCGGCTTCGCGCCCGGCTCGCCGATCGTCGCCTTCTGGATCACGCCGAAGGAGCTGGAAGGCCTGGTCGACGTGATGGAACTGCAGCGCAGCCTGGGCCGGCGCGGCGCGATGGTCTATTCCGACACCCTGGACTACCGCGTGCGCTGGTGGGGCATCCCGTTCGTCAACCGCGTCACCGGCCTCACGCTGCACGGCAAGCCCTTCGACCAGTGGCCGCCGCTGGTGCAGGTGGCCACCACCGCCTACGTGGCGGCCTACATCCCGCGCCTGGGCACCATGACGCACGGCTTGGCGCGCGTCGAGATGAAGGACCGCGACGGCCGGCCGATCGCGCAACCCATCGCCCTGCCGGTGCCGGGCGAGGCCTTCCTGTTCGCCGACTCCTTCCGCACGCCTTGAACCGCCAACTCTTCCTGCTCGCCCTCTGCCAGGGCCTGTTCCTCACCAACAACGTGACGCTGATGGCGGTGAACGGCCTCGTCGGCCTCAGCCTGGCGCCGGTGCCGTGGATGGCGACGCTGCCGATCTCCTGCTACGTGGCCGGCGGCGCGCTCGCCGCGCCGCTGGTGGCGCGCCACCAGCGCGCCTGGGGGCGGCGGCGCAGCTTCCAGCTCGGGCTGGTGGTGGCGATGGTCGCCTCGGGGCTGGGCGCGCTGGCCGCCGTGCGCCACGACTTCTGGCTGCTCTGCGCCGCCACCGTCGTCGCCGGCTACTACAGCGCCAACGCGTCGCTGTACCGCTTCGCGGCGCCCGAACTGGTGGCCGCGCCGATGAAGGAGAAGGCGATCTCCTGGGTGCTGGCGGGCGGCCTGCTGGGCGCGGTGATCGGCCCGAACCTCTCGACCGCCGCGCGCGACGCGCTGCCCCAGCCCTTCGCCGGCGCCTACCTGGCGCTGGTGGGCGTGGCGCTGCTGGCGCTGGGGGTGGTCTCGCGCATCGAGTTCCCGCCCATCACCGTGCCGGGCAGCATGGCGCGCGGGCGGCCGCTGCGCGAGATCGCGCGCCAGCCGGTGTTCATCGTCGCCGCCGCGGCCTGCGCGCTCGGCTACGGCGTGATGAACCTGCTGATGGCGGCGACGCCGATCGCGATGTCGATGTGCTCGCACCCGTTCTCGTCGGCCGCGCTGGTGCTCGAATGGCACGTGGTCGGCATGTACGCGCCCAGCTTCTTCACCGGCGCGCTGATCCGCCGCTTCGGCGCGCTGCCGGTCATGGCCACCGGCGTGGCGCTGAACGGGGTCTGCGTCGCCGTCGCGCTCTCGGGCGTGGACCTGATGCACTTCATGGCCGCGCTGGTGGCGCTGGGCGTGGGCTGGAACTTCGTCTACATCGGCGGCACCACGCTGGCCACCGAAGCCTACCGGCCCGAGGAGCGCACCACCGCGCAGGCCGCGGTGGACTTCTGCGTCTACGGCACGATGACCTTCACCGCCTTCGGCTCCGGCGCGCTCGTCACCACCGGCGGCTGGCAGGCCATGAACCTGGGCAGCCTGCTGCCGCTGGCGCTGCTGGCCACGGCGCTGGGCGCGCTGGCGCTGCAGCGGCGGCGCCGTGCACTTGGCATACCATGAGCCCACCCGTGCTGCCGTCTGCGCCGATGAACGCCCCCGACACCCCGGAAGCCGCCGCCGACACCTGGAACCGCCGCTACGCCGGCGAAGGCTTCCTGTTCGGCACCGAGCCGAACACCTGGCTGCGCGAGCATGCCCAGGCCTTCCCCGCCGGCGGCCGCCTGCTCTGCGTGGCCGACGGCGAAGGCCGCAACAGCGTCTGGCTGGCCCGCCAGGGCTTCCGCGTCGACGCCTTCGACGTCGCCGACCAGGCCGTGGCCAAGGCACGCGCCTTCGCCCGCCGCGAAGGCGTGTCGGTCGACTACGCGGTGATGGACTGCGACGCCGTCGCCTGGCCCGAAGCGGCCTACGACGGCGTGGCGGCGATCTTCATCCAGTTCGCCGACCCTGCGCTGCGCGCGCGCTTGTTCGAGCGCATCGTGCGCTGCCTGCGGCCGGGCGGCGTGCTGGTCCTTCAGGGCTACACGCCGCGCCAGCTGGAGTACAAGACCGGCGGCCCGCCCTGGGTGGAGCACCTCTACACCGGGGCGATGCTGCGCGAAGCCTTCGCCGCGCTGACGATCCTGGAACTGCGCGAGTACGAGGCCGAGGTCCACGAAGGCAGCGGCCACCGCGGCCGCTCGGCGCTGATCGGCCTGGTGGCGCGCCGCGAGGGCGGCGCATGAACGCCAGCCCGCTGGTTCCCGGCCGGCCCGCGTTCGCCGCCTGCCTGGAACCGGTGCCGGCCGGGCCCGGTTGCACCACCTGCCCGGTGCGCGAGCAGGCCCTGTTCTCGGTGCTGCAGCCGGCCGAGCGCGAGCGTGTGCGCGACCAGGTGGTGCACCTCGCCTTCGCGCCCGACGACGCCCTGTACCTGCGCGCCGCGCCGGCCGGCGACGTGTTCACCATCCGCGCCGGCGTGGTGCGCTTCGAGCGGCCCACCGCGCAAGGCAGGCGCCGCGTCGTGCGGCTCGCCGGGCCGGGCGACCTGATCGGCGCCGAGGCGCTGCTCGACCTGCCCTATGCCGACGAGGCCATCGCCTGCACCGCGGTCGAGGCCTGCCGCATCCCGAAGGCCGCCATCGACGAGCTCAACCGCGGTTCGGACCGCCTCTCGCACGAGCTGATGCGGCGCTGGCAGCTGGCGCTGGAAGCGTCGGAGACCTGGCTCACCGAACTCGCCACCGGCAGCGCGATGCGCCGCCTGCTGGGCCTGCTGGAGCGGCTGCAGCACTACACCGGCGCCGACGGCCAGATCTGGATGCCGCGGCGAGACCAGATCGGCTCGATGCTGGACATGACGATCGAGACGGCCAGCCGCCAGATCAGCCAGCTGCGCCGCGAAGGCGTGCTCGAACTGCGCGGCCAGCGCCACGCGCGGCTGGACTCGCAGGCCCTGGCCGCCGCGCTGCAGCGCCAGACCGGGAACTGAGACTTCAGGCGAAGGACTTCAGCGGCTGCGCCGGGTCGCAGGCCGCTTCCGGCGGCGGGCTCCTGCGCCCTTCCAGCAGCTTGCGCGCGGCCATGTGGTCCAGCGGCGCGTTCACGCTTTCCACGCAGACCAGCTCGCCGCCCGCGTAGTGCAGCACCGAGAAGCTCTCGGGCTTCGCGCCCGGCCGGCGGTGGCGCTCGCCTTCGGCCGGCACGAGGCCCGCCATCTGCAGGCGCAGCGCGCCCTGGTCGGACCAGAACCAGGGCACCGCGGCATAGGGCTGCTCGCGGCCCTGGATCGTGGCGGCCGCGGTGCGCGCCTGGTCGTTCGCGTTCTGCACCGATTCCAGCCGCAGCCGGCGGCCGCTGCGCGCTTCGGGGAAACTGGCGCAGTCGCCCACCGCCAGCACCGCGGGGTCGGACGTGCGCATGAGCGCGTCGACCACGATGCCGTTGTCGCAGGCCAGCCCGGCCGCGTGCGCGAGCGCGGTCTCGGGCTCGGCGCCGATGCCCATCACGAGCAGTTCGACGGGCAGGCGTTCGCCGTCCACGCGGCAGGCGGCCAGGCGCTCGCCTTCGACCTCGAAGCCGCCGACCTGCGCGCCCAGCCGCACCTCGATGCCGGCGGCGCGGTGGGTGGCGAGCACGTGCGCGGCCACCTCGGGCGAGAGCGAACGCTGCAGGAGCCGCGGCTGCGCTTCCAGCACCGTGACGGCCTTGCCCTGCGCGCGCGCGGTGGCCGCGATCTCCAGCCCGATGAAGCCGCCGCCCAGCACCGTGAGGCTGGACGATGCCGCGAGCGCGGCGCGCAGGCGCAGCGCGTCGGCGGCGCTGCGCAGCGTCAGCACGTTGCCGAGCGACGCCGGCAGCGAAGGCAGCCGGCGCGCGCGCGCGCCGGTGGCCAGCACCAGCCACCGGTACGGCAGCACGGCGCCGGAGGCCAGCGTCAGCGTGCCGGCGGCGCGGTCGATGGCCACCGCCGCGTCGCCGCGGTGCACCGTGATGCCGGCGTCGGCGAACCAGCTCCCGGCGCGGTGCGGCTGCAGCGCTTCTTCCGGGTTCTTCAGGAACGCCTTCGACAGCGGCGGCCGCTGGTAGGGCAGCTCGGCTTCCGCGCACACCAGGTGCGTCCGGCGCCCGAGGCCGGCTTCGGCGAGCGCGGCGCACAGCTGGGCGCCGGCATGGCCGCCGCCGACGACGACGATGAAACCATCCATCGGGAAAGTCCTCCTCGGCTGCGACGATAGCGCCCCGGAGCAAGGCCGTACGATGGATGCCGATGTCCGTCGTCGAGCTCGCGCTCAAGCGCCCCTACACCTTCATCGTGATGGCGATCCTGATCGTCATCTCGACGCCGTTCGCGCTGCTGTCGATGGCGACCGACATCTTCCCGGAGATCAACATCCCGGTCGTCAGCATCATCTGGAACTACAACGGCCTGGCGGCGCAGGAGATGGCGCAGCGCATCACGGCGCAGAACGAACGCAGCCTCACCACCACGGTGAGCGACATCGAGCACATCGAGTCGCAGACGCTCAACGGCGTCGCCGTCATCAAGGTCTTCTTCCAGCCGAACGCGAACATCCAGACCGCGATCGCGCAGGTGGTCGCCATCGAGCAGGCGCAGGTGCGCCAGCTGCCGCCGGGCACCACGCCGCCCCTGGTCATCAAGTACTCGGCCTCCAGCATCCCGGTGGTGCAGCTGGGCCTTTCCAGCGCCACGCTGCCGGAGCAGAGCCTTTTCGACGCCGCGGTGAACCAGCTCAGGCCGCAGCTCATCACGATCCCCGGCGTCGCGATCCCCTTCCCCTACGGCGGCAAGAACCGGCTGGTCTCGGTCGACCTGGACCTGCCGGCGCTGCAGGCGCGCGGGCTGGCCCCGGCCGACGTGGTGAACGCGATCAACGTGCAGAACCTGATCCTGCCTTCGGGCACCGCCAAGTTCGGGGCCACCGAGACCACGGTGCGCCTGAACGGCAGCCCCGACTCGGTGGCCGGCCTGAACGACCTGCCGGTGCGCACCGCCAACGGCGCCACCATCGTGCTGCGCGACGTCGCCCAGGTGCGCGACGGCTACGCGCCGCAGACCAACGTGGTGCGCCAGGACGGCCAGCGCGGCGTGCTGCTGTCGGTGCTGAAGAACGGCGGCGCCTCCACGCTGGACATCGTGGCCCACCTGCGCGCGCTGCTGCCGCGCGCGCAGGAGCTGCTGCCCGCCGACGTGAAGGTGACGCCCCTCTTCGACCAGTCGGTGTTCGTGAAGGCCGCCATCCAGGGCGTGATCTCCGAAGGCGTCATCGCCGCCGGCCTCACGGCCGCGATGGTGCTGCTGTTCCTGGGCAGCTGGCGCAGCACGCTGATCATCGCGCTCACCATTCCGCTGTCGGTGCTGGCCGCGGTGCTGGCGCTGCGCCTGATGGGCGAGACGCTCAACCTGATGACGCTGGGCGGGCTGGCACTGTCGGTCGGCATCCTGGTCGACCAGGCCATCGTGACGATCGAGAACATCGAGCGCCACCTCCACCTGGGGCGGCCGCTGCACGACGCCATCGTCGTCGGCGCGGGCGAGATCGGCGTGCCGGCCTTCGTCTCCACGCTGGCGATCTGCATCGTCTTCGTGCCGATGTTCTTCCTCTCCGGCGTGGCGCGCTACCTCTTCGTGCCGCTGGCCGAGGCGGTGGTGTTCGCGATGGCGGCTTCATACATCCTCTCGCGCACGCTCGTGCCCACGCTGGTGATGATGCTGGTGGGCCGCGCCCCGCCGCACGACCCCGAAGCCGCCCCCAGCCCGCTGCAGCGCCTGTACCGCGCCTTCGACCGCCGATTCGAGCGCGTGCGCCGCGCCTACACGCTGGCGCTGTCGGCACTGCTGGCGCGCCGGCGCGGCTTCGCGATCACGTTCATGCTCTTCTGCGTCGCCAGCTGCGGCCTCGTGCCCTTCCTCGGGCGCGACTTCTTCCCCAGCGTCGACGCCGGCCAGGTGCGGCTGCACCTGCGCGCCGCCACCGGCACCCGCATCGAGGAGACGGCGCGCCTGGCCGACGAAGTCGAAGCCTCGATCCGCCAGCTCGTGCCGCCGGCGGAGCTGGAGACCATCCTCGACAACATCGGCGTGCCCAACAGCGGCATCAACCTCTCGTACAGCAATGCCGGCACCATCGGCACGCTGGACGCCGAGGTGCTGCTCTCGCTCAAGGCCGGCCACCGGCCGACCGACGAGATCGTGAGCCTGCTGCGCGCCGAGCTGCCGAAGCGATTCCCCGGCATCGAGTTCTTCTTCCAGCCCGCCGACATCGTCACCCAGATCCTCAACTTCGGCCTGCCGGCGGCCATCGACGTGCAGTTCAGCGGCAACAACATGGCCGCCAACATGGCGCTGGCGGCCGAGCTGACGAAGAAGATCCGCCGCATCCCGGGCGCGGTCGACGCCCACGTGCACCAGCGGCTGGACGCGCCCACGCTGGCGCTCACGATGGACCGCGCGCGCCTGCAGCAGGTGGACCTCTCGGCCTTCAACGTGGGGCAGAACCTGCTGGTGGCGCTGTCGGGCAGCTCGCAGACCTCGCCCGCGTTCTGGCTCGACCCGCGCAACGGCGTCGTCTACAGCGTGGCGGTGCAGGCGCCGCAATACAACATCGACTCGCTGGAGGCGCTGCTCGCGCTGCCGGTGGCCGGCGCCGGCAACGCGGGCAGCGGGAACACGCAATTGCTGGGCAACCTGGTCGACGCCGCGCCGGCACGCCAGGCGGCGGTGGTCTCGCGCTACAACATCCTGCCCGCGATCGACGTCTACGTGAGCGTGCAGGGCACCGACCTCGCCAGCGTGGCGAAGCAGGTGCAGGCGCTGGTCGACGAAGTGCGGCCGAAGCTGCCGCGCGGCAGCCAGGTCACGCTGCGCGGCCAGGTGCAGACCATGCAGGACAGCTTCGTCGGCCTGGGCGTGGGGCTGGCGATGGCCATCGTGCTGGTCTACCTGCTGGTGGTGGTGAACTTCCAGGCCTGGATCGACGCCGCCATCATCGTCGCCGCGCTGCCCGCGGCGCTGGCCGGCATCGCGTGGATGCTGTTCATCTGCGGCACCACGCTGTCGGTGCCGGCGCTCACCGGCGCCATCATGACCATGGGCGTGGCCACCGCGAACAGCATCCTGCTCGTCTCGTTCGCGCGCCAGCGGCTGGCCGACGGCGTGCCCCCGCTGGCCGCCGCGCTGGAGGCCGGCGCCACCCGCATCCGCCCGGTGCTGATGACGGCGCTGGCGATGATCATCGGCATGGTGCCGATGGCGCTCGGCCTGGGCGAAGGCGCGGAGCAGAACGCGCCGCTCGGCCGCGCCGTCATCGGCGGGCTGCTGTTCGCCACCGTCTCCACCCTCTTCTTCGTGCCGGTGGTCTTCGCCGCCGTGCACCGCCGCCTGGCGCGGCGGCATGCGGCCCTGGCCGCCGGAGCACAACCCGCATGACCGAAGAACGACACTCGGTGCTGGCGCTGCACCCCGCGGTGGAGGACGACGAGTCCACCGACGCGCACGAGCTGCTCAAGCGGCGCCAGATCCTGCGCCGCACGCGGCTGGCCGCGCTGGTGGTCGTGCTGCTGCTGGCCGCCGGCGGCGCGCGCACGCTCTGGCTGCGCCATGCCAACGCGCGCGTGCTCGAAGCCGGCACCGCCGAGCGCGCCGTCACCTACGTCAAGCTGGGCCAGCCGCGCAGCGGCGCCGGCAGCGCCGCGATGCTGCTGCCGGGCACGCTGCAGGGCGCAGCGCAGTCGCCGGTGGCGGCGCGTGCCAGCGGCTACCTGAAGCGCTGGACGAAGGACATTGGCAGCCGCGTCAGGCGCGGCGAGCTGCTGGCCGAGATCGACACACCCGAGACCGACCAGCAGCTGGCGCAGGCGGTGGCCGCGCGCGACCAGGCCGCGGCCAGCCTTGCGCTGGCGAAGAGCACGGTGCAGCGCTGGGAAGGCCTGCGCGCGAAGGACGTGGTCTCGCAGCAGGACCTGGACGAGCGCCGCGGCGCCGAGGCGCAGGCGCAGGCCAACCTGGCCGCCGCCGAGGCCAACGTGCAGCGCCTGCAGCAGCTGGAAGGCTTCAAGCGCCTCAGCGCGCCCTTCGACGGCGTGCTCACGCGGCGCAACGTCGAGGTCGGCGACCTCGTCGACGCCGGCGCCGGGCGGCCGCTGTTCGTGATGACGCAGACCGACCCGCTGCGCGTCTTCGTCAACGTGCCGCAGTCGGCGGCGCAGCGCGTGAAGCTGGGGCAGGCGGTCACGGTCACGCAGGCCGAGCTGCCCGGCCAGCGCTTCGAAGGCAGGATCGCGCGCACCGCCGGCGCCATCGACCCCGCCACGCGCACGCTGCAGGTGGAAGTGGCGCTGCCCAACCCCGAAGGCCTGCTGCTGCCCGGTGCCTACGTGCAGGTGGCGCTGCCGCTGGGCAAAGCCGGCGTGCCCACCGTGCCCAGCAACGCGCTGCTGTTCCGCGCCGAGGGCGTGCGGGTGGCGCTGGTCGACGGCCAGGGCCGCGTCACGCTCAAGTCCGTTCGGCTGGGCCGCAACCTGGGCGAATCCATCGAGGTGAGCGAAGGGCTTTCGGCCGACGACCGCTTCGTGCTGAACCCCTCGGATTCGATCGCCGACGGCGACGTCGTCGCGGTGGTGCCGGCGAAGGACGCGGCGCAGTGAAGTCGCGCGCGCCGGCGCTCGCCATCGCCGCGCTGCTGGCCGGCTGCGCCAGCGCGCCGGCGCCGCTGCCGCCGCCGGACCTGAAGCTGCCGGCCGCGTGGAAGGCCGAGCCGCCGTTCCGCGAAGCGCGGCCCGCCGACGGCGCCCCCAAGGGCCCCTGGTGGCAGCGCCTCGGCGACGCGCAGCTCTCGGCCTTGCCGGAAGAGGCTCTGACGCGCAACGCCACGCTGGAAGCGGCCGGTGCGCGGCTGGCGCAGGCGCAGGCGGTGCTGGCCGCGGCCGGCGCGGCGCGTTTCCCGCAGCTGGCCTTCGGCGCGCGCGCGGCACGCCAGCGCGTGTCGGCCAACCGGCCGCTGGCCAGCTACACCGGCACCAACTTCGCCACCGTGCAGAACGACTTCACCGCCGCCTTCAGCGTCGGCTACGAAGTCGACCTCTTCGGCCGCGTCGACGGCACCGTGGCCGCCGCGCAGGCCGGCGCCGAGCAGGCCGCGGCCGACCTCGCCAACGCGCGCCTGGTGCTCGGTGCCGACCTGGCCGCGGCCTGGGTGAACCTGCGTGCGGTCGACCTCGACCTGGACGTCGTCGAGCGCTCGGTCGGCCTGCAACGGCGCGCGCTGCAGTTCGTGAGCGAACGTCGCGCCGGCGGCGCCGCTTCGGGCCTGGAAGTGGCGCAGCAGCAGGCGCTGCTGGACAGCACGCTCACCCAGCGCGACCTGCTGCAGCGCCAGCGCGCGCTCTTCGTCGACGCCATCGCCACGCTGGTGGGCACGCCGGCGCCTTCGTTCACGGTGGCGCCGGCGCTGGTGCGCTTCGAGCTGCCGCCGGTGCCGGCCGGCGTGCCTTCGGACCTGCTGGAGCGGCGGCCCGACGTGGCCGCCGCCGAACGCGCGATGGCCGCCGCCAACGCGCAGCTGGGCGTGGCGCGCGCCGCCTGGTTCCCGAGCGTGACGCTGGGCGCCGGCTATGGCGCCGAAAGCCGCGTGCTCTCGTCGCTGCTCGACGCGCCCAGCATCCTGTGGTCGCTCGGCGCGCAGGCCGCGCAGGTGCTGTTCGACGGCGGCCGGCTGAAGGCCAACGAGGCTTTCGCGAAGGCCGGCTGGGACCTGGCCGCGGCCAACTACCGCCGCACCGTGCTGGGCGCGATGCAGGAAGTGGAAGACGGCCTGGCCGGCGCCGCCCACCTGGGCCGTGCCGCCGCACAGGCCGAGCAGGCGGCCGAGAGCGCGCGCCGGCTGCTCGCGCTGTCCAGCGCGCGCTACGAAGGCGGCGCCGGCACCTACCTGGAGGTCATCACCGCCCAGCAGGGCGCGCTGGCCGCCGAGCGCCAGGCGGCGCAGCTGCAGTCGCAGCAGGTGCTGGCCAGCGTGTTCCTGGTCAAGGCGCTGGGCGGCGGCTGGTAGCGGCGATTGCGCCCGGTCATCGCGCGCCGCGGCGCGCGGGCGGACAGTGTCGGCATCGACCGCATCCGCAGGAGAGCCGCCATGGACACCCTCACCCGCAACGCCGGCGAACTGTGCCAGCGCGACGTCGCCGTCGCCTACCGCTTCACGGCCCTGGACGAAGCCGCGCGCGTCATGCGCGAGCGCCACGTGGGCTGCCTGGTCGTGGTCGACGAGACGGCGCAGGGCCGCATCGTCTGCGGCATGCTGACCGACCGCGACATCGTCACCTCGGTGATGGCCAAGGGCGTGAACCCGGCCACCGTGCGCGTGGGCGACGTGATGAGCGAGGACGTGGCCACCGCGCGTGCGGAGGACACGCCGCAGGCGCTGGCGGCGCTGATGCAGCGCCGCGGCGTGCGCCGCGTGCCGGTGGTCGGCGCCGGCGGCGCGTTGCTGGGCGTGATCTCGGCCGACGACCTGCTGCACGCACTGGGGGAGACGCTGCAGGCGCTTGCCTCGGTGATGGGCGAGCAGCGCCGGCGCGAGGCGCAGCTGCGCCCCTGAAGCGCAGCGCTCAGCGCGGCACGACGAAGGTGCTGCGCTCGCGCAGCAGCGGCGCGGCGGCGCCTTCGGCCGTGAGGGTGAAGGCGATCGGGTGCGCGCCGGGCTCGGCGCCGTTGCTGCCGACCGGCGGCAGCAGCAGGTGCACGGTGAAGGGCTTCACCTCGCCCGGCTGCAGCGCCACGGCGCGTGCCGGCTGCAGTTGCAGGCCCGGCATGCCCTCGGCGGCGAGGGTGTAGCTCGCGGCGTGGTCGCTGCGGTTGATGAGCTGCACGCGGTACAGGTTCTCCACCGCGCCGGCGTCGACCACGCGCGCCATCACGCCGCGGTCGCGCATCACGTCCATCACCACCGGCTGGCGCAGCACCACGCCGACCGCGAAGGCCAGCCCCGAGGCGCCGAGCAGCGCGCCGTAGATGGCCACCCGCGGCCGCCAGACGCGGCGCAGCATCTGCGCCTTCGTCCAGCCCCTGGCGACGCCGTTGCCGGTGGCGTAGCGGATCAGGCCGTGCGGGCGGCCGGTGCGGTCCATCACCGTGTCGCACACGTCGATGCAGGCGGCACAGCCGATGCATTCGTTCTGCAGCCCGTTGCGGATGTCGATGCCGGTGGGGCACACCTGCACGCACAGCCCGCAGTCGACGCAGTCGCCCAGCCCCAGCGCCTTCGGGTCGGCCTTCTTCGAGCGCGCGCCGCGCTTCTCGCCGCGCCCGCCGTCGTAGGCGATGACGAGCGAGTCGCCGTCGATGAGCGCGCTCTGGAAGCGGGCGTAGGGGCACATGTACTTGCAGATCTGCTCGCGCATCCAGCCCGCGTTGCCGTAGGTGGCGAAGGCGTAGAAGAGGATCCAGAAGCCGGCCCAGGCGCCCACGCTCGCGGTGGCGACCTGCGCCGCGAGCTCGCGGATGGGGATGAAGTAGCCGGTGAAGGTGAAGCCTGTGACGAGCGCCACCAAGCCCCACGCCAGGTGCTTGCCACCCTTGCGCAGCACCTTGTTCGTGTTCCACGGGTCGCGGTCGAGCCGGATGCGCGCCGCGCGGTCGCCTTCGGTGTGGCGTTCGATCCAGAGGAAGATCTCGGTGTAGACCGTCTGCGGGCAGGCGTAGCCGCACCACAGCCGGCCGGCCACCGCGGTGAAGAAGAACAGCGCCAGCGCCGCCAGCACCAGCAGGCCGGCCAGGAAGATCAGGTCCTGCGGCTGCAGCATCAGCCCGAAGAGGTAGAAGCGCGGCGCCTCCAGGTCGAACAGCACCGCCTGGCGACCGTTCCACTGCAGCCAGGGCATGCCGTAGAACACCGCCTGCGTGAGCGCCACCATCACCCAGCGCCAGAGCGCGAAACGCCCGCTCACCGCGCGCGGGTAGATCTTCTCCGGCTTCTGGTAGAGCGAGACGACCTGCGGCTTGACGTCGTCCTTCATGCACCGCCCCGTGCCATGCGCCTGAGCGGCTGCGCCTGCGGCGCGCGCGGCGGCAGGATGTCGGCCAGCGTGTGCGCGTCCAGCTGCGCGAAGAAGGCCTGCAGCGAAGCGTTCAGGACGCCGGCCAGGCGGCAGGCGCCGCTCAGCTGGCACTGGTCGCCGGTGCCGAAGCATTCGACGATGTCGAAGTCGGTCTCCATGCGCCGCACCACGTCGCCCAGGTTGATCTTCTCCGCCGGCCGCGCCAGGCGCATGCCGCCGCCCTTGCCGCGCACCGTTTCCAGGATGCCGGCCAGCCCCAGCTGGTGGGTGATCTTCATGAGGTGCGCTTCGGAGATGTCGTAGCGCGCGGCCACCTCGGCAATGGTGCACAGGCGGCCGTCCTGCTGCGCCACGTGCATGAGAAGCCGCAACGCGTAGTCGGTCATCGTGGTCAGTCGCATCGCATGCTCCCTCAGCTCTTCTTCAGCACCACAGGTCTGCCCGGCGGCTCGTCGGCGCGCGGCCGCACCAGCCAGGGCACGAAACGCCACAGGTAGAGCGCGAACGCGCCCGCCCAGCACACCGCCGCCAGCTGCAGGAACCAGCCCGCGATCGGGGTGGGCAGCAGCGCCGCCAGCCGCAGCACGCCGGCGGCCACCACCAGCTGGTAGCTCAGCACCATGCTGCGGTCCAGCGCCAGCGCGCGCCCCAGGTGGCCGAGCGCGGTGCGCGTGACCATGCCGATGATGAGCACCGTGAAGCCCAGCATCGCCAGCACGTGCACGAACACCGCCGGCCGCTGCACCACGCCCAGCGTGTGCAGCGCGGCCATGACCAGCCCGAGGCCGACGCCGGCGTGGCCCAGGTACAGGATCCACAGGATGGGCCGCTTCTTCACCGCCGAAGGCCGCCAGTCCAGCACCTGCCAGAGCGCGATCGCCCCAGCCGCCGCCAGCCCGGCGGCCGACAGCGGCGCGAAGCCGGCGACGCCCGCCGCCACGCCCAGCAGCGCGGCGCCCAGCTGCCACTGGCCGCTCTTCGTGTGCATCGGGATTTCGAGCCCCGGCACCGCGCGCATCGCGAAGAAGGGGATCACGCGGCGCGCGATGAGCAGCGCGATGGTCGCCATCACCAGGAGGCCGGTGCGCACCCAGCCCAGCGCCGCGGCCACGTCGCCCTGACCCGCGGCGAGCAGGAACAGCGCATCGGCCCCTCCCAGCGCGGCCAGCAGCAGCGGCACACCGGCGTTGCGCCGGTTGCGCGTGACGACCACGGCGCGCCCGAAGGCGCCCGCGGCGAGCGCGAAGAAGCCCACGTCGGCCACCGCGCCGGCCACGAACACCGGCCCTTGTCCGACCAGCAGCGCCAGCCGTGCCATGAGCCACAAGACCAGCGCCGCGCCGAGCGCATTGCCGGGCAGCGGGTTCATGCCGGTCCAGTTGGCGCCGGCGGTGAGCAGGAAGCCGACCGCGATGGTGGCGACGAAGCCCCACAGCATCTCGTGCGCGTGCCAGGCCAGCGTGCCCAGCGTGCCGCCCAGCCACTGCGGCGCGAAGATCCACACCAGCGCCGCCAGCGCCGCCCAGGCGGTGCCGGCGGCGTACAGCGGCCGGAAGCCCAGGCTGGTGAAGGCGGCCCACGAAGGCCGGCGCGGCGGCGCCTTCGAAGGTTCGACGATGTGCAGCAACGGTTCCACGGCTCGCATCTCTGAAGCTAGATTCAAGATATATCTTATCGCAGATCGACCCCGCCGCTAGACTGACCCGGGTCAAGAACCGCACACCGGGAGGCTCCGGATGACCCCGCAGACCCTGCTCGAACACGCCGACAGCGGCCAGCCCTGGCCGGACGACGCACCGGCGCTTCAAGACCTGGCCGCGGCCTACCGCACCCAGCTCGCGGTGCGCGCGCTGCGGGTGGCGCGCGGCGAGCACCCGCGCGGCTTCAAGATCGGCTTCACCAACCGGACGATCTGGGACCGCTACCAGGTCTTCGCGCCCATCTGGGGCACGGTGTGGGACAGCACGCTCACTCTGGCCCAAGACGCCGCCGACCCCGAACTGCCGCTGCCGCTGTCGCTGGCGCGCACCTGCCAGCCGCGCGTCGAGCCCGAGGTGGTGTTCGGCTTCCGCCGCACGCCGGCGGCGAGCGACGCGGCGGCGCTGTTCGACGCCATCGATTGGGTCGCCACCGGCTTCGAGATCGTGCAGTCGCACCGGCCGCACTGGAAGTTCAGCGCCGCCGACACGGTGGCCGACGGCGCGCTGCACGCGCGGCTGCTGGTCGGCCGGCGCCTGCCGCGCGCCAGCCTGGCGCCCGACGCGCCTTCGCTGCACCGCCTGCTGGCCGGCGCCGCCGTGGTGCTGCAGCAGGACACGCGCGTCGTCGACGAAGGTCGCGGCGCCTACGTGCTGGACAGCCCGCTGGCCGCGCTGGCCAGCTTCGTCGCCGAGCTGCGCGCCTGCCCCGGCGCGCCCGACATCGGCGCCGGTGACGTCGTCACCACCGGCACCTGGACCGACGCCTGGCCGGTGGCGTCGGGCGAGCACTGGACGGCGCGCTTCACGGCACCGCTGCCGCCGGTGTCGGTGCGCTTTTCGACTTCCTGATGCGCATCAGCGCGTAAGCCGCCGGCACCACGAAGAGCGACAGCAGCGGCGCCGTCACCATGCCGCCCAGCATGGGCGCGGCGATGCGGCTCATCACCTCGGAACCCGTGCCGGTGCCCCAGACGATGGGCACGAGGCCGGCCAGGATCACCGCCACCGTCATCGCCTTCGGCCGCACGCGCTGCACGGCGCCTTCGCGCACCGCGGCGTGCACCGCCTCGGCCGAGCGGTCGTCGCCGCGCGCCTCGAGCGCGTGCTTCAGGTACAGCAGCATCACGACGCCGAATTCGGCCGCCACGCCGGCGAGCGCGATGAAGCCCACACCGGTGGCGATGGACAGGTGGTAGTCCATCGCCCACAGCAGCCAGATGCCACCGGTGAGCGCGAAGGGCAGCGTCGCCATGATGAGCAGCGCCTCGTCGGCGCGGCCGAAGGTCAGCACCAGCAGCACGAAGATGATGACCAGCGTCGCCGGCACCACCACCTTCAGGCGCGCGTTGGCGCGCTCCAGGTACTCGAACTGCCCCGAGAACGACACGCTGGTGCCCGGCTCCAGCTGCACCTGCTTCGCGACCGCGGCGCGCAGGTCGTCGGCCACCGAGGCCAGGTCGCGCCCCCGCACGTCCACGTAGACCCAGCCCGAGGGGCGCGCGTTCTCGCTCTTCAACATCGGCGGGCCGTCGGTCACCACCACCTTCGCCACCGTGCCCAGCGTGATCTGCTGGCCGCCGGGCGTGAGCACCGGCAGCCGGCTGATGCGCTCGGGCGTGTCGCGCCATTCGCGCGGGTAGCGCAGGTTGATCGGGAAGCGCGCCAGGCCCTCGACCGTCTCGCCGATGTTCTCGCCGCCGATCGCGCTCGCCACCACCAACTGCACGTCGGCGATGTTGAGCCCGTAGCGTGCGGCCGCCACGCGGTCGATCTGCACGTCGAGGTAGCGCCCGCCGGTGAGCCGCTCGGCCACCGCCGAGCTGACGCCCGGCACCTCGCGCGCGACGCGCTCGATGGCGATGGCGATGCGGTCGATCGTCGCCAGGTCGCCGCCCGTGACCTTCACGCCGATGGGGCTCTTGATACCAGTGGCCAGCATGTCCAGCCGGCTGCGGATGGGCGGAATCCAGAGGTTGGCCACGCCCGGGATCTTCACCGCCGCGTCGAGCTCGTCGACGAGCCGGTCGGGCGTCATGCCGGGCCGCCACTGATCGCGCGGTTTGAGCTGGATGACGGTCTCGAACATCTCCATCGGCGCCGGGTCGGTCGCGGTCTCGGCGCGGCCGGCCTTGCCGAAGACGCGCTCGACCTCGGGCGCGGTCCTGATGAGCCGGTCGGTGGTCTGCAGCAGTTCGGCCGCCTTCGCGGCCGACAGGCCCGGCTGCGCCGACGGCATGTACAGCAGGTCGCCTTCGTCCAGCCGCGGCAGGAATTCGCCACCCATGCGCGCCAGCGGCCAGGCCGTGCTGGCGAACACGCCGGCGGCGAGCAGCAGCGTCGCCCAAGGGTGGCGCAGCACGGCGTCGAGCAGCGGCCGGTAGACCGCGATCAGCACGCGGCTGATGGGGTTGCGCCGCTCGTCGGGGATGCGGCCGCGGATCCACAGGCCCATCAGCACCGGCACCAGCGTGACCGACAGGCCCGCGGCCGCCGCCATCGCGTAGGTCTTGGTGAAGGCCAGCGGGCCGAAGAGCCGCCCTTCCTGCGCCTCCAGCGTGAACACGGGCACGAAGCTCAAGGTGATGATGAGCAGCGAGAAGAAGAGCGCCGGGCCGACTTCTTCGGCCGCCTGCGTGACCACGTCCCAGCGTTCGCGCCCGACGAGCGCGCGGCCGGGGTTCGCGTGCTGCCAGGCTTCGAGCTTCTTGTGCGCGTTCTCGATCATCACCACCGCCGCGTCGACCATCGCGCCGATGGCGATGGCGATGCCGCCCAGCGACATGATGTTGGCGTTGATGCCCTGCCAGCGCATGACGAGGAAGGCGGTCATCACCCCCAGCGGCAGCGCGATGATGGCCACCAGCGCCGAGCGCAGGTGCCACAGGAACACCGCGCACACCAGCGCGACGACGACGAACTCCTCCACCAGCTTGGACGTCAGATTGTGGATGGCGCGCTCGATGAGCGCGCTGCGGTCGTAGGTGGTGACCACCTCCACGCCGGCCGGCAGGCTGTTCTGGAGTTCGCCCAACCGCGCCTTCACCGCCGCGATGGTCTCGCGCGCGTTCTTGCCCGAACGCAGCAGCACGATGCCGCCGGTCACCTCGCCCTGGCCGTCGAGCTCGGCGATGCCGCGCCGCATCTCCGGCCCCACCTGCACGGTGGCGACGTCGCCCAGCCGCACCGGCACGCCGCCGCGCACGGCCAGCGGCACGGCGCGGAAGTCGTCCAGCGTCTTCAGATAGCCGCCCGCGCGCACCATGTATTCGGCCTCGGCCAGCTCGACCACCGAGCCGCCGGTCTCCTGGTTGCCCGCGGTAATCGCGGCACGCAGCTGTTCGAGCGTGATGCCGTAGGCCGCCAGCTTCAACGGATCGGGCACCACCTGGACCTGGCGGTTCATGCCGCCCACGGTGGCCACCTCGGCCACGTTGGGCAGCGCCTTCAGCTCGTACTTGAGGAACCAGTCCTGCAGCGCGCGCAACTGCGCCAGGTCGTGGCGGCCGGTCCTGTCGACGAGGGCGTATTCGAAGATCCAGCCGACGCCGGTGGCGTCCGGTCCGAGCGAACTCTTCGCCGCCGCCGGCAGCCGGCCCTGCACCTGGTTCAGGTACTCGAGCACGCGCGAGCGCGCCCAGTAGAGGTCGGTGCCGTCGTCGAACAGGATGTAGACGAAGCTGTCGCCGAAGAACGAGAAGCCGCGCACCGCCTTCGCACCCGGCACCGAGAGCATGGTCGTCGCCAGCGGGTAGGTGACCTGGTTCTCGACGATCTGCGGTGCCTGCCCCGGGTAGCTGGTGCGGATGATGACCTGCACGTCCGAAAGGTCCGGCAGCGCGTCCACCGGCGTCGTGCGCAGCGCCCACAGGCCCGCGCCGGTGAGCAGCAGCGTGGCCAGCAGCACCAGGGAGCGGTTTGCCACCGACCAGCGGATCAGCTTCGCGATCATGGCTTGCCCTTCGGTGCGATGCCCAGCAGGCTGGCTTCGGAGTCGATGAGGAACTGGCCCGAGGCCACCACCTTCTGCCCCGCCTCCAGGCCGCTCTTCACCACCACGCGGCCGTCGACCTCCGGCCCCAGCTCCACTTCCAGCGGCCGGTAGCGGCCACCGTCCTCGGCCACGTAGACGAGCGAACGGCGGCCGGTGCGGATCACCGCTTCCACCGGCACCACGACCGCTTCGTTCTTCGCCGCGCCGCGCAGCGCGACCTGCGCGAACATGCCGGGGCGCAGGCGCTGGCCCGGGTTGGGCAGCTCCACGCGCACGCGCAGCGTGCGGCTCTCGCGGTTGGCCTCGGGCAGCACGGCGGCGACACGACCGCGCAGGGGTGGATCGGAAGCCGCCAGCCGCACCTCGGCCGGCTGGCCGGGTGCCACGGCTCCGGCCAGGGCTTCGGGCACCGCCGCTTCCACCCACACGGTGCCCAGGCCGTTGATCTTCGCCAGCGTCATGCCGGCGCTCACCGTCATGCCGTTGCGCACGGCCAGTTCGGCGACCAGGCCACCGGCCGGTGCGCTGACGGTGGCAGTGGCGATGGGCTTGCCGCCCTGCTCCACCCTGTCGACCAGAGCCGCCGGCATGCCCAGCAGCACCATGCGCTGCCGCGCGGCGGCGGCGAGCGCCGCCTCACCGGTGGCGCGCACGGCCAGGTATTCCTGCTGCGCGGCCAGCCATTCCGGATGCATCAGGTCGGCGATGGGCGCGCCCGCGGCCACCACGTCGCCCGGCGCGAGCGCGTAGACGCGTTCGACGAAGCCGCTGGCGCGCGACTGCACGATGCTGACCTCGCGTTCGTTGAGCATCACGCTGCCCACCGCGTCCACGCTGGCCGCCAGCGTGCGCTTCTCGGCCGTGGCCACGCGCAGGCCGAGCGACTGCTGCGCCTGGGCCGAGACCCTCACGGTCGCCGCGTCGTCGGCGGCGGCCTCGTCGGCGTACTTGGGCACGAGCTGCATGTCCATGAACGGCGACTTGCCGGGCTTGTCGAACTTCTGGCCCGGCACCATGGGGTCGTACCAGTAGAGCACCTTGCGTTCGGCCACCGCGGCGCTCGCGGGCGCGGCGGCCTGCGGGGTGGTGGCGTGCCCTTCGTGCGAAGCCGGCGCGCGCAGCGCGAACCACGCGCCGCCGGCGCCGAGGGCGAGTCCGGCCACCAGCGCGGCGGCGAGGGGGAAGTTGTTCTGGCGGTCCATCACGTCACTCCGCGGTCAGGGTGGCCAGGCGCACGCGCAGCGCGGCCTGTTGCGATCGCAGTTCGATCACGCGCAGACGCTGCTCGAGCGCCATGGCGCGGGCGGCGAGCAGCGCGCCCAGGTCGCCGCGGCCCGACTCGTAGGCGGCCAGCTGCAGCTTCACGCGCTCCTCGGCGAGCGCAAGGCCGGGGCCCTGCAGGCGCGCCAGCTGCGCGTCCACCGCCGCCTGCTCGGCCAGCATCGCCTCCAGCTCGGCGGCGTGGCGGCGCATCGCGTCGTCGCGCTCGGCCTCGATGCGCTGCACCTCGCGACGTTTCGCCTCCACCGCCGGGCCCTGGCGCGCGCCGCGCTGCCAGGGCAGGTCGATGCTGACCTGGAACGAGACCATGTCGTCGTAACGCGGCCGGCGCTGGTACGCGACCTCCCACGACCAGTCGCCGCGCTTCTCGGCTTCGGCCTCGGCCATTTCGGCGGCGGCCATCGCGCGCATCGGCTCGTACGGCGCCAGCTCGGCGTGGCGGTGCAACGCCTCGCGCGCGGCCGCGGGGTCGACGGGCGGCACGAGGTCGTCGACGCGTCCGACGGCGGCCAGCGGCTCGTCGGCGCGCGCGCCGACCCAGCGCCGCAATTCGGCGCGTGCCTTCGCGACGTCGCGCCGCAGGTCGTCCTGGCGGTCGGCGAGCGCCAGCGCTTCCTGGCGCGCCATCGACAGCTCGGCCGGCATCGCGCCGCCGGCGGCCACGCGCGCCGGCAGCGTCTGCTGCAGCAGATCGTTCTGGCGTTGCAGGCCGGCCAGCAGGTCGGCACGGCGTTCGGCGAACCAGACGCCCCACCAGGCCAGCGCGGTCTCGCGCCGCACCGCGGCGGCGGCGACGGCGAGCGTGGCGCGCTCGCGGTCCACGCGCGCGTCGGCCGCCTGCGCGCGCGCCTCGCGCTTGGCGCGGTTGGGCACTTCCTGCATCAGCGCCAGGCGCTGCATGGTCATGAAGTCGCGTGTGGGCGAATAGCGGTCGGCGCCGGCGATGGGCAGGTTCTCGACGCCGGCCGACAGCCGCGGGTCGGGCAGCGTGGCCGCCGCCGGACGCGCGGCCTCGGCGCCGGCCAGCGTGGCCTCGCCGGCGCGCAGCATCGGCGCTTCGCGGCGCGCGAGGTCCAGCGCCTCGGCGTAGCCCAGGGCCCAGGCCGCGGGCGCGCAGCCCAGGGCCAGCGCGGCGGCGGCCGTGCGCGGGAAGCGCACGCAGAAGTGGAAGGGTGACAAGGCGAATCCTCCGCAACCAGGAACACGCGAACGGCAACGGCTCGGCGCTCCGCAAAGGGAGCGCCAAGCGGTGCCGCGGCCTAGTGGCGCAGGACGAGCAGCGAGAGGTAGATCGGCGGCGAACCGTCGGGCGGGCCGACGGCCACCGAAGCCGGCATCGCGGCAGCGATGCCTTCGGCGCCGGCGAGGTCCAGCACGCGCGCGATGCGCGCGTCGGCCGGCGCGGCCGCGGGCAGCGGCAGCAGGTCGGCCGCCGGCTGCTGGGCGCCGGCGGTGCAGTGCGACTTGCAGAGCACGCCGCGTTCGGGGTCCATCTTCGCGACCGCATGCCCTTCGCAGGGCGCCGCCGCGGCCGCCGTGAGCTGCGGGCAGGCGTAGGACGCCACGGCCCACTGCGTGAACAGCAGTGCCAGCGTCACGAAGGCGGCGAGCAGGCGCCGCCGGGCCCGGCCGACGAACATGGGCACGAGTCTATTCCTGCGGACCTTCCCGGGCTTGATGGCGGGCAAGGGCGGCCGGCGCGCAGGTGGGCATCGACAGGATCGCCAAGGGCCTCACGCCCTGACCGGCACCGTCGGCCCGCCGGCCCTCAGCGGTAGTCGTAGAAGCCGCGCCCGGTCTTGCGGCCCAGGCGGCCGGCGGCCACCATCTCGCGCAGCAGCGGTGCCGGGCGGTACTTCGGGTCGCCGAAGCCTTCGTGGAAGACCTGCATCACCGAGAGCATGGTGTCCAGGCCGATCATGTCGGCCAGCGCGAGCGGGCCGATCGGGTGGTTGCAGCCCAGGCGCATGCCGTTGTCGATGTCCTCGGCGCTGGCCAGCCCTTCCTGGAGCGCGAAGATCGCCTCGTTGATCATCGGGCACAGGATGCGGTTGACGACGAAGCCCGGGCTGTTGCGCACGCTGATCGGCGTCTTGCCGATCGCCTTCGCGAACTCGACCGCCGCCACATGCGTGCTGTCCGAGGTCTGCACGCCGCGGATCACCTCCACCAGCGCCATCACCGGCACCGGGTTGAAGAAGTGCAGGCCGACGAAGCGCTCCGGCCGGTCCAGCACCGCGGCCAGCTGCGTGATCGAGATCGACGAGGTGTTGGTCGCGATGACCGATTCCTCGCCCACGCTGGCCGCCGCCTGGCGCAGGATCTTCAGCTTCAGGTCCAGGTTCTCGGTGGCCGCCTCGATGACGAGGTCGGCGCCGCGCATCGCGGCGTAGTCCAGGCTGGTGCCGATGCGCGCCAGCGCGGCGTCGCGCGCCTCGGCGCTCAGCTTGTCCTTGGACACCAGGCGCTCGAGGTTGCGGCCGAGGGTGTCGAGGCCGCGCTTCAGGGCCGCGTCGCTGACGTCCAGCATCGTGACCTTCAGGCCGGCGGTGGCGCAGACCTGCGCGATGCCGTTGCCCATGGTGCCGGCGCCGATGACGCCGATCGAAAGGGGGGTGCTCATGACGGGGGTCCTCCGGAAATGTTCAGGGCCGCAGCCCGCGCAGGGCCTCGGCGTATTGGGTGTAGACGGTGGCGGTGCGCAGGATGGCGGCGCGCTTGTTGTCGTCCAGCGGGCCCAGCGGTCGCGCCGGCTGGCCGCCCCAGAAGAAGCCGCCTTCCAGGTGCTGGCCCGGTTCGGTGACGCAGCCGCCGGCGAGGAAGCTGTCGTCGCCGATCGTGGTGCCCGGCGCGATGCGGCTGCCCATGCCGACGAGGCAGCGCGCGCCCACCGTGGCCTCGGCCATCTTCACGTTGTGGCCCAGCGTGGTGTCCTCGCCGAGCCGGATGCCGCCCGGCCCGGCGGCGAGCACCGAGTTGTCCTGCACGTTGCAGCGCCGGCCCAGCACGATGGGGCCGCGGCGCGCGTCGAGCCGGCAGCCGAACCAGAGGCTGGCACCTTCGGCCAGGCTCACGTCGCCTTCGAGGTCGCAGGTGTCGGCGACGAAGGCGTTCGCTGCCGCGCGCGCCGCCACGGGGCGGCAATGCCATCCGGCTGGCGCCGCTTCGTTGCGGGCCCGCAGCGCGTCGGCGCGGGCCTGCAGTTCGTGCCGGTCGAGCGGGCGCACCGCCTTCGCCGGCCGGCCCGCGTAGAGCATGCCGCCTTCGAGCACGTGGCGCGGGAAGACGAAGCTGCCGGCTTCGATGACGGCGCCGGCGCCGACGACGGCGCCGTCGAGCACCACCGCGCCTTCCTCGACGACGACCTCGTCGCCGAGCGTGCAGGCGTGCACCACCGCGTCTTCGCCGACGCAGACCCGGTGGCCCAGGATCGCGGGGTAGACGTCGTGCGCGATGTGGATGGTGGCGCCGCGGCCCAGGTGCAGGCCGTCGCCGGCCTTCACGTCGTGGCCGTCGGCGCGGATCACCGCACCGGCGCCCAACCAGGCGCCACGGCCCAGCGTGACGCGGCCGATCAAGGCGTGGCCGGGGCGGGCGGCCGCGGGCGCGCCGTTTACGGCGGGCAGGACGCCCTGGTAGGCAATGGCATGCATCGTGGGCGTGATTCTGCCCGCGCCGGCACGCGCGGCCGCGGGCGCGCTGCGAACGCGCTCAGAACACCGGCGTCTCGCGGTAGGTGCCCCAGAGGCCCTTGAGCTTCTCGACGATGTCGCCCATGGTGGCACCGGCCTTCACCAGCTCGATGGTGACCGGCATGATGTTCTGCGACTCGTCCTTCGCCACTGTCACCAGGCGGTCCAGCAGCGACTGCAGCTTGGCCTCGTCGCGCTCGGCACGCACGCGGCGGGTGCGCGCGATCTGGCGTTCGGCGGTGCTGGGGTCGTAGGGATGGGTCTCGATCCCCACGTCGGCTTCGGACTCGACGAAGCGGTTGACGCCGATCACCGGCTTCTCGCCCGACTGCTTGCGCAGCGCGGTCTCGTAGGCGAAGTCGGCGATCTGCTTCTGGAACCAGCCCTGCTCGATGAGCTTGACGGCGCCGCCGCGCTCGTCGACTTCCTTCAGGATCTCGAAGATCCTGCGCTCGTATTCGGTGGTCAGGGCCTCGACGTAATAGCTGCCGCCCAGCGGATCGATGACGTTGGCGACGTTGATCTCCTCGGCGAGGATCTGCTGCGTGCGCAGCGCCATCTTCATCGCGTCCTCGGTCGGGATGGCGAAGGCCTCGTCGTAGCCATTGGTGTGCAGGCTCTGCGCGCCGCCCAGCACGGCGGAGAGCGCCTGCAGCGCGGTGCGCACGATGTTCACCTTGTACTGCGGCTTGGTGAGCGTGGCGGCCGCGGTCTGGCAGTGGAAGCGCAGGCGCATCGACTCCGGGTTCTGCGCCCCGAAGCGCTCCTTCATGATCTTGGCGTAACAGCGGCGCAGGGCGCGGAACTTGGCGACCTCCTCGAAGAAGTCGCCCTGGCTCACGAAGAAGAAGGCCAGCCGCGGCGCGAACTCGTCGACGTGCATGCCGGTCTTCGTCACCTCTTCCACGTAGGTGACCAGGTTGGCCAGCGTGAAGGCGGCCTCCTGCAGCGGCGAGGAGCCGGCTTCGCTGATGTGGTAGCCGGAGATGTTGATCGGGTTGTAGCGCTTCAGGTGCTTCGCGCTGTAGGTGATGATGTCGCGCACGATGCGCACCGAAGGCGCGATCGGGTAGATGTACTCCTTCTGCGCCATGTACTCCTTCAGGATGTCGGCCTGCACCGTGCCCGAGAGCTTGTTCAGGTCGTAGCCGCGCTTTTCGCCCAGCGCGATGTACATGGCCAGCAGGATCCAGGCGCTCGGATTGATGGTGAAGGAGACCGAGATCTTCTCCAGGTCGATGTCGGCGAGCAGCGCCTCCATGTCGGCCAGGGTGTCGATGGCCACGCCTTCGCGGCCCACCTCGCCGTCGCTCATCGGGTGGTCGCTGTCGTAGCCCATCAGCGTGGGCATGTCGAAGTCGGTGGAGATGCCGGTCTGGCCTTGCGCGATGAGGTACTTGAAGCGCTTGTTGGTGTCCTCGCCGGTGCCGAAGCCGGCGATCTGGCGCATGGTCCAGGTGCGGCTGCGGTACATGGTGGGATAGGGGCCGCGCGTGAACGGGTAGCGCCCGGGCAGGCCGATGTCTTCCAGCGGCGTGCCGGCGATGTCGGCCGCGGTGTAGGTGCGCTGGACCGGGAAGTCGCCGGTGGTGTGGAACTGCGCCTTGCGCTCCGGCTGCTTCTTCAGGAAGGCGGCGACCTCCTTGCTTTCCCAGTCCGCACGCTCCGACTGCAGGCGGTCGACATGCTTGGGGTCAAGCCAGTTCATTCGAGTACTCCTTGCGGATCGTCTTCACGATGAGTTGCTGCGCGGCGGCGTAGGGGTCGGTGTCGCGGCCGGCCAGGGTGGCGGCGAGCGCGGGGGCGAAGCCCTGCGCGCCGCCGTGGAAGCGTTCCAGCAGCAGCGTCTCGGCGGTCTTGTGGAGGCGGAACTCGGCGACGCGGCGACGGCGTTCGCGGCCCATCTCGGAGCCGGTCATCGCGGCGCGGTGGGCGGCGATGCGCTCCAGCAGTTCCTCGACGCCCTGCCCGGTGTAGGAGCTGACGCCCACCACCGGCACCGCCCAGCCTCGCTTCGGGCCGGTGAGCGTGCCCAGCGTGAGCATCTGCTTCAGGTCGGTGAGCGTGCGGTTGGCGTCGTCGCGGTCGCACTTGCTGACGACGTGGATGTCGGCGATCTCCAGCACGCCGGCCTTGATGGCCTGGATCTCGTCGCCCAGGCCCGGCGCGCTGACGACCACGGTGGTGTCGGAGGCATGCGCCACCTCCACCTCGTCCTGGCCCACGCCCACGGTCTCCAGGATGATGGTGCGAAAGCCGGCCACGTCGAGCAGGTCCACCGCGTCCAGCGCGGCACGGGCCATGCCGCCGGTGGCGCCGCGCGTGGCCATGCTGCGGATGAAGACGCCGGGGT
>CAYVXO010000011.1:0-47223 GCA_964454485.1 uncultured Rubrivivax sp. | reverse complement strand
CCTGGATCCAGTAGTCGGCGTAGGTGACGTAGCGGTCGAAGATGTTCTGGCCGTATTCCGAGTAGCTCTCCAGGTAGGCGGTCTGGATCTCCTTGCCGATGAACTCCGCGTAGCGCGGCGCCAGCAGTTCCTTGATGAAGCCGACGTACTTCTGCTCGGTCTCGGGCGGGAACTGCTCGCGCTCGATCTGCTGCTCCAGCACGTACATGAGGTGCACCGGGTTGGCGGCGACCTCGGTGCTGTCGAAGTTGAAGACCTTGGAGATGATCTTGTAGGCAAAGCGCGTGCTGATGCCGCTCATGCCCTCGTCGACGCCGGCGTAGTCGCGGTACTCCTGGTAGCTCTTGGCGCGCGGGTCGGTGTCCTTCAGGTTCTCGCCGTCGTAGATCAGCATCTTGCTGAAGAGCGACGAGTTCTCCGGCTCCTTCAGCCGCGTGAGGATGGCGAACTGGCTCATCATCTTCAGCGTGCCCGGTGCGCAGGTGGCCTCGGCGAGCGAGGAATTGCGCAGCAGCTTCTCGTAGATGTGGATCTCTTCCGAAACGCGCAGGCAGTACGGCACCTTGACGATGTAGATGCGGTCCAGGAAGGCTTCGTTGTTCTTGTTGTTGCGGAAGGCCTTCCACTCGCTTTCGTTGCTGTGCGCCAGCACCACACCGTCGAACGGGATCGCGCCGAAGCCTTCGGTGCCCTTGAAGTTGCCTTCCTGGGTGGCCGTCAGCAGCGGGTGCAGCACCTTGATCGGCGCCTTGAACATCTCGACGAATTCCAGCAGCCCCTGGTTGGCCAGGCACAGGCCGCCGGAGTAGCTGTAGGCGTCGGGGTCGTCCTGGGCGTAGGTCTCGAGCTTGCGGATGTCGACCTTGCCGACGAGCGAGCTGATGTCCTGGTTGTTTTCGTCGCCCGGCTCGGTCTTGCTGATCGCGATCTGCTTGAGGATGCTGGGGAAGCGCTTGACGACCTTGAACTTGCGGATGTCGCCGCCGAACTCCTCCAGCCGCTTCACCGCCCAGGGGCTGAGGATGCGGTTCAGGTAGCGGCGCGGAATGCCGTACTCGCTCTCCAGGATCGGCCCGTCCTCGACCGGGTCGAACAGGCCGAGCGGCGATTCGTTCACCGGCGAGCCCTTGAGCGCGTAGAACGGCACTTCCTGCATCAGCTGCTTGAGCCGTTCGGCGATGCTGCTCTTGCCGCCGCCCACCGGGCCCAGCAGGTAGAGGATCTGCTTCTTTTCCTCCAGCCCCTGCGCGGCGTGCCGGAAGTACGACACCACCTGCTCGATGGAGTCTTCCATGCCGAAGAACTCGGCGAAGGCCGGGTAGACCTTGATCACCTTGTTCGCGAAGATGCGCGACAGGCGCGGGTCGTTGCGCGTGTCGATGCTCTTGGGTTCGCCGATCGCCTTGAGCATGCGCTCGGCGGCCGTGGCGTAGGCAAGCGGGTTGCGCTTGCATTCGGCGAGATAGTCCTCGAGGGACATCTCCTCCGAGCTGAGGCGCTCGTAGCGCGCCTTCAGGTTGCCGATCACGTCCATGCGGACCTCCTGGGTCGAGGAAGGCGCCGGTGGGGAGGATCACTCCCCCTTCAGCGCCTGGGAAGTTCTGATGAAGTCCCGGCTGTACGGGCCCAGGCTCCATCAGAGCTTTCCATCTCACCAGTGGCGCATGTTCACGGCGTCATGGGATCAGCATGACCCATTCTGCTCCCATGTCGCGCCGGAAGAGAACCGGGTTACGGAGGCATTTCCGCGACCTCCGACACGGCGCCCTTCCGGCGGCCGAAGGACGTCTCGCAAGAGACGTGCCTCGCCGATGTGCAGCATGCACGAGTTCACGACGCCACAACGCCGCGTGGGGCCTCTCGGCTGACACACCCCGCACGCCGATGGAGCGGCGCGCACAACGAAGGTTCCTGCCGAAGCTCAGTCGTCGGTGGCGCCCAGGCGCTGCAGCAGGCCGTGCAGTTCGTCCAGCGAAGCGAACGGGATCGCGAGCTCGCCACGGTCGCCGCGGCCGCGCAGGCGGATCTCCACCGGGGCCGCCAGCACGTCGGACAGCCGCTCTTCCAGACGCGCGATGTCGCGGCTGCGCGGCGGCCGCTTCGCGGGTTTCGCCGCCGCCGCAGGTTCGGCGCGACGCGCCGCCAGGCGCTCGGCTTCGCGCACCGAAAGCTTCCTCGCCACCACCTCGTTGGCGGCCATCACCTGCTCGCCGGATTCGAGCGCGAGCAGCGCGCGCGCGTGGCCCATCTCCAAGTCGCCGGCCATCAGCATCTGCTGCACCGGCGGCGCCAGGTTCAGCAGGCGCAGCAGGTTGCTGGCTGCGCTTCGCGAGCGGCCCACCGCCTGCGCCGCCTGCTCGTGCGTGAGCCTGAACTCGCGCACCAGCCGCTGCAGGCCCTGCGCCTCCTCGAGCGGGTTGAGGTCTTCGCGCTGGATGTTCTCGATGAGCGCCATCACCGCGGCCGACTCGTCGGGCACCGGCTTCACGAGCACCGGCACCTCGTCCAGGCCGGCCAGACGCGCGGCGCGCACACGCCGTTCGCCGGCGATGATCTCGTAGCGGCCACCGTCCACCGGGCGCACCAGCACCGGCTGCATCACGCCCTGGCTCTTGATGCTCTCGGCCAGTTCGAACAGCGAGCCCTCGTCCATGCGCGTGCGCGGCTGGTACTTGCCGGGCTGCAGCCGGTCCAGCGGCAGCGCCGAGGGCTGGCCCGCCGGCGCCGGCGACTCGCTGACCTTGGGGCCGAGCAGCGCTTCCAGCCCGAGCCCCAGGCCCTTCGGTTTCTTGGTGACCATGGCAGGGATTGTCACTTACCGACCGAATGCAGCCATGCCAGGCCTTCGGGCCAGTCGCCCAGGCCCGAATCCGCATTGACATGGCCGGCGGCGCCGAGCGAAGTGGCGGCGGCCCCCCAGTCGGCGGCCATCGCACGGGCGCGGTCGGCGGCGCAGAAGGGGTCGTCCTCGCTGTAGAGCACGTGCGCGGCGAAGGGCAGGCGCGCGCGCACGATCGGGTTCCAGCCTGCCAGCTGCGGCGGCGTGTCCGCACGTTCGAGGTCGGGCGGCGCCACCAGCAGCGCGCCGCGCACGCGGGCGGTGTGGCGCGAATGGGCCGCCCATGCCGCCACCAGCGGGCAGCCCAGGCTGTGCGCCACGAGCAGCGCCGGCGCCGGGTCTTCGAGCAGCACGTCTTCCAGGCGCGCCATCCAGTCGCCGCGGCGCGGCCATTCCCAATCGGACTGCTCTACGCGCCGGAAGCCGTGCAGCGCCTCCCAGCGGCTCTGCCAGTGGGCCGCGCCCGAGTTCAGCCAGCCGGGCAGCAGCAGCACCCGGGTCACTGCGGTCATGGGGTTTGCCTTATCCTCGAAACTTCGCGCGGCATTGTGCGCCGCGTCCCCCGCTTGCCATGACCCACCGCGTCTACGTCGACGGCCAGGAAGGCACCACCGGCCTTCGCATCAACGAGTACCTGGCCGCGCGCCGCGACATCGAAGTGCTGCGCATCGACCCGGAACGCCGCAAGGACCCGGCCGAGCGCGCGCGCCTGCTCAACGCCGCCGACGTGGCCTTCCTGTGCCTGCCCGACGCGGCCGCGCGCGAAGCGGCGGCGATGGTCACCAGCCCGCGCACCTGCGTCATCGACGCCAGCACCGCGCACCGCACGGCGCCCGGCTGGGTGTACGGCATGCCCGAGCTGGCGCCGGGGCAGCGCGAGAAGATCCGCGCCGCCAAGCGCATTGCCAACCCGGGCTGCCACGCCAGTGCCTTCATCCTGCTGATGCGGCCGCTGGTGGACGCGGGGCTGGTACCGGCTTCGGCGGCGCTCACGGCGACGTCGATCACCGGCTACTCGGGCGGCGGCAAGAAGATGATCGAGCAGTACCAGGCCGGCAACGACCCGGTGCTGACGGCGCCGCGGCCCTACGGGCTGACGCTCTCGCACAAGCACATCCCGGAGATGATGGCGCACACCGGGCTCACCACCCGGCCGGTGTTCATGCCCATCGTCTCCAACTTCTACAAGGGTCTCGCGGTCAGCGTGCCGCTGCACCTGAAGGCGCTGGGCACCACGGCCGAAGCGCTGCAGCAGGCCTACCAGAAGCACTATGCCGGCGAACGCTTCGTGCGCGTGTTGCCGCTGTCGGACCCGGCCACGCTGGAAGGCGGCTTCTTCGACGTGCAGGCCTGCAACGACACCAACCGGGTCGACATCGGCGTCTTCGCCGGCCACGACCAGGCCATCCTGATGGCGCGGCTGGACAACCTGGGCAAGGGCGCCAGCGGCGCCGCGGTGCAGGCGATGAACGTGCACCTGGGCTGCGACGAAGCCTCAGGACTCTGAGGCGCCCGGCGCCAGCCGGTAGTGGTAGGCATAGCCATCGGCAAAGCCGAGCCGGGTATAGATGCGGCGCGCTGCTGTGTTGCCAGAGTCCACCTGCAGATAACCAATCCCCGCGCCTTCCATGGCCGCCAGCGAAAGCAAGCGCTGACATAGCAGGGTCGCCAAACCCTGCCCGCGCTGGTCGTCGCGGGTGAAGACGTCGTACAGGCCGACGAGATCGGCTTCGCGCGCGAACTGGCCGCAGGCGAGCACCGCCCCGTCCTCGTCGCGCCGGATCGCGTAACCCTGGTAGGGCACCGGCGACATCGCGATGCGCTGGGCATGCGCCGCGCGCTGCACGGAAGGCGAGCCACGCAGCACCCCGACCGTCTCGGCATAGTCTTGCGCGTCCAGGCGCGCCCAGTGGGTGCCGGGCGGCAGCGGCGGCGGCGACGCCAGGCCCGTCAGGCGTGGGCAGACCATGACCCGCGTGTCGTCCATCAGGCTGAAGGCGCGGTCTTCGAGTTCACGGTCCAAACCGGCGGGTTGGCTGAAGCGGGTGACGCGCACCACCAGCGGCAGGCCGGCTTCTTCGAAGACCGCTGCGGCCAGCGCCAGCTTGCGCTCCAGCGGCAGGCGGCCGGCCGCGACCGCGTTCACGCAGCGCGCGCGCTTGGCCTTGCCGGGCGAGAAGCGGACCAGCCAGCCATCCAGCCAGCGCTGCTGCGGCGGAGCGCTGGCGTTGAGGCCGGCGTCTTCCACCCGCGAGAGCAGAAGGTCATCCAAGACGCTTGACCATCTCGCGCGCGAACTCGACGAAGGCCTGCGCGCCCTTGGACGCCGGGTCGAAGGTGACGCCCGGCTGCCCGTAGCTCGGCGCCTCGGCCAGCCTCACGTTGCGCGGGATCACGGTCTCGAAAACCTTGTCGCCGAAGTGCGACTTCAGCTGGTCGCTCACCTGCTGCTGCAGCGTGATGCGGGGGTCGAACATCACGCGCAGCAGGCCGATGATGTGCAGGTCGCGGTTCAGGTTGGCGTGCACCTGCTTGATGGTGTTGACCAGGTCCGACAGCCCTTCGAGCGCGAAGTACTCGCACTGCATCGGCACGATCACGCCCTGCGCCGCACACAAGCCGTTGAGCGTGAGCAGGCTCAGGCTGGGCGGGCAGTCGATGAGCACGAAGTCGTAGTCGGCCGACACCTTCTGCAGCGCTTCGCGCAGGCGGCGCTCGCGGCGCTCCAGTTCCACCAGCTCGACTTCGGCACCCGCGAGTTCGCGGTTCGCGCCCAGCACGTCGTAGCCCGCCTTCGGGCTGCGGCGGCGTGCGTCGGCCACGGTGGCGGTTTCGAGCAGCACGTCGTAGATGGAGGCGTCGAGCGCGCGCTTGTCGACGCCCGAGCCCATGGTGGCGTTGCCCTGCGGGTCGAGGTCGACCACCAGCACGCGCTGGCCGACCTGCACCAGCCCGGCGGCCAGGTTCACGGTCGTCGTCGTCTTGCCGACGCCGCCCTTCTGGTTGGCGACGCAGAAGATGCGCGCCGTCATTGGGTGCCCAGCCGGATGCCGAAGCCGATGAGGAAGACGCCCGCCAGCTTCTCCAGCGCGCGCGCAAGCGTGCGGTGGCGCCGTACCTGTTCGCCCACCGCGCGCGCGAAGGCGCACAGCAGCAGGCAGTAGACGGCGGTGATCGCCGCGATCGTGGCCGCCATCGCCACGAAGGTCGTCAGGCCCTGGTGGCGCGCCGGATCGACGAAGAGCGGGAAGAAGGCCATGTAGAACACGATGGCCTTCGGATTGAGCAGCGTGATCAGGAAGGCCTGCCGGGCGTAATGGCGCGCCTCGATGCGGATCGGCGACGCCCCGCCCGCGCCGCGCGCGAACAGCAGCTTCAGGCCAATCCACGCCAGGTAGGCGGCACCGAGGTACTGCACCGCGTGGAAGAGCATGGGCCGCGCGGCGAGCAGCGCGGCCACGCCGGCCACCGCGAGCCACATGAGCACCTGGTCGCCGGCGATCAGCCCCAGGGTCGCGGCGGCGCCGGCCTTGAAGCCGCCCTTGCCGGTGGACGTCAGGAGCGCGAAGGTGCCGGGGCCCGGCAGCATGAGGAAGACCAGGACGGCGGCGCAAAACGCCCCGTAGTCGGCGATGCCGAGCATTCGAAAGACCCTCGAGCGGAAAGCCTCGGAGCGTAGCGCAGTTTCGTCAGGCGGCCGCGGCCGGGCGGGGTCTCATCCAGACCAGGCAGCGCTGGGCGTCCAGGCCGGGCACCTGGATCGGTTCCACGTGGAACACCTCCACGTCGTCGGGCAGGGCGGCGAGTTCGTCGTCCGGGGCCCTGCCCTTCATCGCCATCCAGCGGCCGCCGGCAGCCAGCAACGGCCGGGTCAGGCGGACCAGGTCCGGCAGCGACGCGAAGGCGCGCGCCGTGACCAGGTCGAAAGGCGGCGCCTTCAACTGCTCGACCCGGGCATGGGCCGCGTGCAGGTTGGGCAGTCCCAGCTGGCCGGCGACCTGGCGCACGAACGCCGCCTTCTTGCCGACCGCGTCGATGCAGGTCACGTCCAGCGACGGCCGCATGATGGCCAGCACCGCGCCGGGCAGTCCGCCGCCGCTGCCCACGTCGAGCACGCGGCCCGCCGTGCAGTGGCGATCCAGCGCGGGCAGCACCGCCAGGCAGTCGGCCAGGTGCTGCACCAGCATCTGCGCCGGGTCGCGTACGGCCGTCAGGTTGTAGATGGCGTTCCAGCGCTGGAGCTGGCCGAGGAAGTCGGCCAGGCGCGCCAGCTGAACCTCGGTGGCCGCCAGGCCCAGCTGGCGGCAGATCGCTTCGATTGCAGACTTCAAGCCGCCTCGTCGGCGGGCTCGTCCTTCGCGAAGCCCTTGAAGCGGCCCTTCTTCAGGTGCACCAGCAACAGCGAGATCGCCGCCGGCGTGACGCCGGAGATGCGCGCCGCCTGCCCCAGCGTGGCCGGGCGGTGGCGGGCCAGCTTCTGCCGCACCTCGAACGACAGCGCGGTCACCTGCGCGTAGTCCAGGTCTGCGGGCAGCTGGAGCCGCTCGAAGTGGCTGGCGCGTTCGACCTCGTCGACCTGCTTGTCGATGTAGCCGGCGTACTTGATCCCGATCTCGGCCTGCTCGATCACGGCGTCCGCTTCGGCCGATCCCCAGCCGGCGCGCAGCGTTTCACGTGAAACACCTTCGCCCGCGCCGGCGATCGCCGCCGCCTCGCAGACCTGGTCGAAGCCGACCCCCGGCCGCCGCAGCAGGTCGGCCAAGTTGTATTCGCGCTCCAGCGCCTTGCCGACGAGCCGCTCGGCGTCGGCCGCTGGCAGCGTCGCCGGCCGGACCCAGGTCGAGCGCAGCCGTTGCAATTCGCGTTCGAGCCGCTCGCGCTTGCGTTCGAAGGCCGCCCAGCGGCGGTCGTCCACCAGCCCGAGCCGGCGACCCTCTTCGGTGAGGCGCAGGTCGGCGTTGTCCTCGCGCAGCTGCAGCCTGTACTCGGCCCGGCTGGTGAACATGCGGTAAGGCTCGGTCACGCCCTTGGTCACCAGGTCGTCGACCATCACGCCCAGGTAGGCCTGGTCGCGCCGCGGCAGCCAGGGCTCGCGGCCCTGCACCTGCAGCGCGGCGTTGACGCCCGCGAACAGGCCCTGCGCTGCCGCTTCCTCGTAGCCCGTGGTGCCGTTGATCTGGCCGGCGAAGAACAACCCGCCGATGCCCTGCGTCTCGAAGCTGGGCTTCAGCTCGCGCGGGTCGAAGTAGTCGTATTCGATCGCATAGCCCGGCCGCAGGATGTGCGCGTTCTCCAGCCCGCGCATCGATTGCACGGCCGCGATCTGCACGTCGAACGGCAGCGAGGTCGAGATGCCGTTCGGGTAGAACTCGTTCGTCGTCAGCCCCTCGGGTTCCAGGAAGATCTGGTGCGAGGTCTTGCCGGCGAAGCGGTTGATCTTGTCCTCGATGCTCGGGCAGTAGCGCGGCCCCACCCCTTCGATGACGCCGGTGAACATCGGGCTGCGGTCGAAGCCGCTGCGGATGATCTCGTGCGTCCGCTCGTTGGTATGGGTGATCCAGCACGGCAGCTGCCGCGGGTGCTGCTCGGCGCGACCGAGAAAGCCGAACACCGGCACCGGGTCCAGGTCACCCGGCTGTTCCTCCAGCTTGGAAAAGTCGATCGAGCGCCCGTCCAGCCGCGGCGGCGTGCCGGTCTTCAGCCTTCCCTGCGGCAACTTGAGTTCCTTCAGGCGCGCCGAGAGCGTAGTCGCCGGCGGGTCGCCGGCGCGTCCGGCGGCGTAGTTCTGAAGCCCGACGTGGATGCGGCCGTCGAGGAAGGTGCCCGCGGTCAGCACCACCGCGCGGCCGCGGAACCGCAACCCGACCTGGGTGACCGCGCCGGCCACGCGGCCGCCTTCGACCAGGAGGTCGTCCACCGACTGCTGGAACAGCCAGAGGTTGGGCTGGTTCTCCAGCCGGCGCCGGATCGCCGCCTTGTAGAGGATGCGGTCGGCCTGCGCCCGCGTGGCCCGCACCGCCGGCCCCTTGCTGCCATTGAGGATGCGGAACTGGATGCCGGCCTCGTCGGTGGCCTCGGCCATCGCGCCGCCGAGCGCGTCGACCTCCTTCACCAGGTGGCCCTTGCCGATGCCGCCGATCGACGGGTTGCAGCTCATCTGCCCCAGTGTCTCGATGTTCTGGGTGAGCAGCAGCGTGCGGCAGCCCATGCGGGCCGCGGCCAGCGCGGCTTCGGTGCCGGCGTGGCCGCCGCCGACCACGATGACGTCGAACGCTTGAGGGTGGAACATGATGAGGGCCGGAATTCTACGTTTCGCCCTGGCGCGCCGCCCGCAGGCGCTAGCATGCCCGCATGGAATGCCGCCCCGGGTGTGGCGCCTGCTGCACGGCGCCTTCCATCAGCTCACCGATCCCCGGCATGCCGGCAGGCAAACCGGCCGGCGTGCCTTGCGTCCAGCTGGACGACCAACTGCGCTGCCGGCTCTTCGGTCGGCCGGAGCGGCCTTCGGTCTGCGTGTCGCTGCAGCCTTCGAAAGAGATGTGCGGCGACTCGCGCACGGCAGCGCTGGCCTGGTGGTCGCGGCTCGAACACCAGACATCGATGTGAGTGCCCGCTGATGGAAAAGGCCTTGCTGAGCCGCGTGCTCGCCAACTATCCCTTGCTCTCCGGCCTGGACCCGGCCGAACGCGACGAGGTGCTCGACCGCCACGCACGCTTTCACGCCGTGCCTGCCGGCACCCTGCTCTTCGACCAGGGCGCGCCCTGCCAGGGCTTCCCGATGGTGCTCTCGGGCAACGTGCGCGTCGCCCGCGGCTCGCCGGGCGGTCGCTCACTGGAGCTCTACCGCGTGCCGCCGGGCGAGATCTGCGTCGTCTCCGCCTCCTGCCTGTTCGGCCAGGCCGCGCTGGCCGCGCATGGCCAGACCACCGAGCCGACCGAACTGGTGCTGCTCGCGCCGCCCGGCTTCGAGCGCTGGGCCGCCAACACCAGCTTCCGCCGCCAGGTGTTCGGCATCTTCGCCGACCGCCTGGCCGAGCTGATGGCGCTCGTCGAGGCGGTCGCCTTCCAGCGGCTGGACGAACGCCTCGCCCGCACCCTGCTGCAGCGCGGCCCCACCGTGCTGGCCACCCACCAGGCGCTGGCCGACGACCTGGGCACGGCGCGCGAGATCGTCACCCGGCTGCTGCGCCGCTTCGAGCGCGAGGGCTGGCTCTCGCTGGGGCGCGAGCGCATCGAGCTGCTCGACACCGCTGCACTGCGGACCGCCGCCGGCCGCCCGGTTTGACCCGCGTCAAGCGCCATGTGACCGCGGTCACCGACCGGGCACGGCCGGGCGCGCACACTGCATCCCGTCCGGCCACCCTGCCGGGTATCCAACGAGGAGCATGTCATGAAGGCGAACGTCGGCGGCATCGACCGCATCCTGCGCATCGTGGTCGGCCTGGTGCTCATCGCGCTCACCCTGACCGGCACGATCGGCGTCTGGGGCTGGATCGGCGTGGTGCCGATCGCCACCGCGGCCATGGGCTTCTGCCCGCTCTACACGGTGCTGGGCATGAGCACCTGCCCGACCAAGACCAGCTGAGCGGCCTCGTTCACTGGATCGGCGAGGCGCCCACCACGCTTCGCAGGTCCTGCGCCACGCGGCCTTCCTGCAGCGCGACGACGCGCGCCGCCGAGGCGATGGTTTCCGGCCGGTGCGCCACGATCACGCGCGTCAGCGCCAGCTGGCGTACCGCCTGGTTGACGACGCGCTCGCGGTCGACGTCGAGCGAGCTCGTCGCTTCGTCCAGCAGCAGGATGCGCGGCCGCTTGTAGAGCGCGCGCGCGAGCAGCACGCGCTGCTTCTGCCCGCCGGAAAGCGCCGCGCCCATGTCGCCGATGAGCGTGTGGTAGCCCATCGGCATGGCCTCGATCTCGTCGTGCACCGCGGCCACGCGGGCGCACTGCTCGATCCAGGCGCGGTCCGGGGCGGCGTCGAAGAAGCTGATGTTGTCGGCGATCGAGCCCGAGAACAGCGGCTCGTCCTGCATCACCACGCCCACCAGGTCGCGCCAGGCACGCAGGCCCAGGCGCGCCAGCAGCACGCCGCCCACCAGCACCTGGCCGCCGGTGGGCGCGTGGATGCCCAGCATCAGCTTGAGCAGCGTCGTCTTGCCGCAGCCCGAAGGGCCGACGATGGCAACCGACTCGCCCGGCTCGATGCGCAGGCTCACGCCGCGAAGCACTTCGGGCTCGCCGTCGGCGTAGCGGAAGCTCACGTCGCGCAGCTCGATCGCGGGTGCGCTGTCGCGCGCCAGGGTGGCGTCGCGCGCGCTGTCGGCTTCCGGTGGCGTGAGCACGATGTCGGCCAGCCGCTCGCCCTGCAGGCGCAGCATGCGCAACGCCACCGCCTTGTCGATCAGGGCCGCCATGCGCTGCGCGAACTGCTCCTTGTAGGCGAAGAAGGCGAACAGCATGCCCACCGTAAACCGCCCTTCCAGCACCAGCAGCCCGCCCACGCCCACCACCGCCACGCGCTCCAGCCCGAAGAGCAGCCGGTTCGCCACCGAGAGCACCAGCTCCAGCTTGCGCGTCGCCAGGTCGGCGTTCATCGTGTCCACCACCAGGCTGGCGAAGCGCGACTGGCGGTCGGCCTGGGCGTTGAAGAGCTTGATCGCCTGCACGCCGCGCAGCGATTCGAGGAAGTGGCTGGCCTGCTTCGATTCGAAGACCAGCGCCTCCTCGGTCGCCTCGCGCAACGGGCGGAAGAACACGCGCCGCATCAGCGCGTAGCCGGCCACCGCGGCGATGGCGATCAGCGTCAGCGGCACGCTGTAGACGGCCATCATCGCCAGCGCCAGCAGCACCATCAGGCCGTCGAGCACCGCCTCGATGAAGCTGGTGGTCAGCGTCTTCTGGATCTGCTGCACGGACCCGAAGCGCGACCAGATGTCGCCCGCGTGGCGCTTCTCGAACCAGGCCACCGGCAGGCGCATCAGGTGGGCGAACACGTTCACCAGCCATTGCAGGTTGAGCGTGGCCGACAGGTACAGCACCGCCCACGAGCGCGCGGCCGCGGTCAGCACCTGCAGCAGCACCAGCAGGCCGAAGCCCAGCGCCAGCGTGAGCAGCAGGTCGCGGTCGCCGCTGACCACCACGCCGTCGACCACCCACTGCATGAAGAAGGGCGACAGCAGGCCGAAGACCTCGAGCGCGAAGGCGAGCAGGAAGATCTGCCCCAGCGAGCGCTTGAGTCCCGTCACCGGCCCCAGCAACTGGCCGACGGTGATCTGCTGGCGCTCCTCGACCGGCGCGAAGCCGGATGCCGGCTGCAGTTCGAGCGCGATGCCGGTGAAGTGGGGCGACAGCTGCTCCAGCTTCATGCGGCGCGCGCCGCGGCCGGGGTCGTGGATCAGCGCCACGCCGCGCTTCACCGACACCAGCACCACGAAGTGGTTCAGGTCCCAGTGCAGGATGCAGGGCGTGCGCAGCTGCGGCAGGTCTTCCATCTCGGCGCGCAGCGCGCGCGAATTGAGCTGAAGCTGCTCGGCCATGCGCACCAGGTCGGCCAGCGTCACGCCCTTGGCCGAGAGCGAGAAGCGGCGCCTCAGCGTCGGCAAATCGGTGCGCAGGCCCAGCGCCGAAGCCACCATCGCCAGGCAGGCCAGGCCGCATTCGGCGGCCTCGGTCTGCAGCACCACCGGCACGCGGCCCGTGCCGGGCCCCAGGTTCAGGCCGAAGGCCATCTCAGATGCGCCTTTCCAGCCCCAGCAGGGGCTCGAACAGCCATTCGACGAGGCGCCGCCGCTCCAGCAGCACGTCGGCCTGCAGGCGCATGCCGGCCACCAGCGGCAGCGGCTCGCCCGCGGCCGGCTCCAGCGCCACGGTGATGCGGAACAGCGCCTCGCGTGCGCCCTCGTCCGCGCTCACCGGCAGGGCCAGCGCCGCCAGCTCGCTGGGCGCGAGCGGCGTGCGAGAGACGCGCAGCACATGGCCTTCCCGGTGGCCGAACTTCTGGTAGGGGAAGGCTTCGAAGCGCAGCCGCACCGGCTGGTCGGCGCGCACGAAGCCGATCGCCGCCGAAGGTGCGTACAGCTGCGCCTGCAGCTTCGAACCCGCCGGCACCAGGCTGGCCAGCGCGGCCGAAGCCGAGACGCTCTGCCCCACCTCGGCGAAGAGTGCCGTCACGGTGCCGTCCTGCGGTGCGCGGATCACCACCTGGCGTGCCGCATCCTGCTCGGCCGCCTCGCGCGCCAGCGCGGCCAGGTCGCGTTCGATGCCGCCCTGCGCATTGCGCGCCGCCATCGGCAGCTGGCGCCTTTCGCCGGTGAGCGCCGCCTTCTCGCGCTGCAGGCCGGCGCGCTGGCGCTCCAGCGCCTGCGCCGCCGACTGCAGCCCCAGCACCTCCTCGCGCCGGGCCTGCACCTGGGCGCGCGAGATGAACTGGTCGTTCTCCAGCGACTCCAGCCGCTGCAGCGCGTCGCGCGCCAGCGCCAGCTGCTGGCGCTGCACCGCGGCCTGGGTTTCCAGCTGGGCGAGTTCGCCTTCGAGCGCCTCGAGCCGGCGGTCCAGCGTGGCCTGCTGGGTGGCGAGCAGGCGCTGCTGCTGGTCGGCGCTATCGCGCAGGCTGCGCGCCCGTTCCTCCAGGCTGCGCTGCACCTGGGCCTGGGTGCCGGCGTCCAGCGTCGGGCGCTCCAGCGCCAGCACGAAGAGCACGTCGCCGGCGCGCACGGACTGCCCTTCCTGGACGCGGCGCTCGAGCACGCTGCCGCTGGCGGTGGGAACGATCCGGATCAGGCCCAGGTCGGGCACCAGGACGCCGGCCACGGTGGCCTTGCGCGTGTACTGGGCGACGAAGACGAAGGCCAGCAGCGCCGCCAGCATCAGCACGACGCCGGCGGTCACCAGCCCCAGCGAGAGCGGCCGGACCAGTTGCACGCGGCCCAGCCACTGCTGGGTCTGCGCCTCCACCGCCTCAGGTCTGAACAGCAGCCGCATGGGAAGGCGACGCAGACAAAAAAACGCGGACCGGCCAAGCCGGTCCGCAAGCATCACGGAACTGGAGGGATGAGACCCGTGACGCCAAGAGGCCTAGAGGCGGATCACCAGCCGCCTCCAGGCGCGCAAGGGTCAGGACGCGGTCGACGAATGCGTCTGGGTCGGAGCGGAATTGCCCCAGGTGAACACGGCACCGCCGCTGACGAAGCCGAACAGGGAGGGATCGAGCTCCACAGGGCCTCGGGCCGGCGCTTCCGCTTGTTCGGTCTGCGGGCGGGAAACCAGCTGTTCCTTTTGATCCATGAGTCGCTCCATCGGTAGTCAGTGAGTGCATTGGTGCACTGGCCGATGAATTGAAACAGCGCATGGCCGACCCGGGAACTGTCAACTCTTACAGGGTGCAGTCGCCGCCATGGGCCAGGCGATACACCTTGATACGACTAATGGATCAGGCCCAGTCGCAGGGCCTTGAGCACCGCCTGGTGCTTGTTGGTGCAACCCAGCTTGTGCATCGCGTTGTTCACGTGCAGCACCGCGGTGCGTTCGCTGATGCCGAGGATGGCGCCCACCTCCCAGGCGGTCTTGCCTTCCATGGTCCAGCGCAGCACTTCCAGTTCGCGCGGCGTGAGCGCGGGCCGCTCGGCCTGCTGGACATGGGGCAGCAGCAGCCTCAGGGCGGCGTCCTGGGCGTGCACGGCGAACAGCTGCAGGTCGGCGACGACGCGCTGCAGCTCGGTCGAGTCCCGGGGCAGCGACTGGTCGCGGTCCACCGCCAGCACGAAGTGCCGCCCTTCGGGCAGGTGCAGCGCCATCGCGATGCCGGTGCGGTAGCCGAAGCTCGCGAAGCGCTCCCAGAGGTCGCCCTCGCCGCTGCTTTCGTAGGTGTCGCGGTTCCAGATGATCGGCACCGTGGCGCGCTTGCAGTGCTGCATCACCGGGTCGCGGCGGCCGATCGACTGGTCCCAGGCGATCTCCTGGTAGGCCTCGGGCGCGTTGTGGACGGCGAAGAACTCCGACTTGCCCAGCCCGCGGTCGAGCACGGCGACGGCGCTGAACGTGTCGAAGCCCAGCCGCTTGCTGAAGCGTTCGACCTCGGAGCCGAAGTCTTCCCGGCTTTGCGCCTGCAACACCGACGAGAACTCAGCCGGAAGCATCTATCGCTTTCCACCCATTTTTCACGACAGGCATCAAACCCCTGAAAGGGTTTACAGCTTTCCTATCCGCCGCCGCTGCCGAAAGATATGAACCATGCAGCACACACTCGTTCCTCAAAGCGGCACCGCAATGGCCGGCACCTCGCCCTGGTCGCTGCGCGCCTGGCCCTCCGTATTGTGGCAGGCCCAACGCGCCGTGCGCTTGCGCCTGCAGCACCTGGGCACCCGCGTCACCGCACCGCCCGACGCCTACGGCCCCGCCGCCGGGCAGACCTTCTGGGGCAGCGCGTCCGACGAAGGCGAGGCCGGTGTGGCCTGGGACTGGGTCCAGGTGGGCGACGGCGTCGTCGCGATGGCCGACCCGCTGGCGGTGGTCACCAACCTGCGCCTGATCGGCGACGAAGGCGAGGTGCTGACCGCCCTGGAGGCGGCGCTCTACCTCAACGAGATCGTGCACGCGCTGCCCTGGCAGTCCGAGGTGGCGCGCGCGCTGTCCTCGCCGCTGCAGCAGTAGCGGCGCCGCTTCAGGCGAGCGCCGCGCGCGCCAGCCGGCGCGCCACGTCCCACAGCGCCAGGGCCGCCAGCCCCCCGCACACGGCCAGCGGCGGCAGGGCCTGCGCCAGGCCCACCGCCTCGCCGCGCAGCACGCGGCCCATCAGGCTGACCTGCGCCAGCGCCGGCGTCCACCAGTGCCAGGCCGCCTCGCCTTCCTGGTTGAACACCAGCACCAGCGGCAGCAGCGACACCGCCAGCACGACCACAGCAGCATTGGTCTGCGCTTCCTTCACGCTGCGGCTGCGGATCGCCAATGCCATCAGCACCGCCGACAGTGCCCCCGCCAGCGGCAGCACGATGAGCACGAAGGCCGCCGCCTCCGCGGCCCCGAAGCGGAACAGCGCCGCCAGCGTCTCGCTGCGCAAGAGCCCCTGGGCGGGCAGGAAGCTGAAGGCCGAGAGCAGCGCGATCAGCATCGCCACCGCCGTCACCGCGCCCCACTTGCCGGCCACCAGCGCGGCGCGCGGGCAGGGGTTCATCAAGAGCGGCTCGAGCGAGCCGCGCTCGCGTTCGCCGGCCATCGTGTCCAGCGCCGCCGCCAGCGCGCCGTAGAGCACCGCCATCAGCATGAAGTAGGGCACCAGCGTCGTCAGCTGGGCGGCGCGCGCCGCCGGGTCGGCGAGGTCGCGCTCCTCCACCCGCACCGCCTGCACGAGCGCCGGCGCCACGCCGCGCCAGGCCAGCCGCAGCGTGGCCTGCTCCTGGTTGAAGCCGGCCAGCAGCGCGCGGATGCGGCCCAGGCTGGCCTGCGCGCGCTGGTTGCCGGCGTGGCCGAAGAGCTCCAGCACCGGCGCGTCGCCGCGCGCGAGCGCGGCCTCGAAATCGGCCGGCACGCGCAGCACCGGGTCGCCCAGGCGGCTGGCCTTCAGTGCCGCTTCCCAGTCCGGCGGCGCCTCGCGCGGCACGTAGGTCTGGCGCTCCAGGTAGTTGCGCAGCGTGGGCGCCTGCGCCAGCCCCTGGACCACGACCTCGCGCGCCTCGGCACGCCGCTCGACGCCGGAGACCAGCGTCGACAGCAGCACCAGCACCAGCGGCCCCAGCGCGACCGAGCTGAGCAGCACCATCGCCAGCGTGCGCCGGTCGCGCAGCGCGTCGACCAGCTCCTTGCGGAACACGACCCAGGCGGCGCGCATCAGCTGGGCGCGCCGCGACGGCGCTCGTCATCGGTGAAGGCCAGGCGCACGAAGGTCTCCTCGAAGTCGGCCAGGCCGGTGCGCGCCGCCAGCTCGGCCACCGTGCCCGCGGCCACGGTGCGGCCGTGCGAGACCACCACCACGCGGTCGCACAGCCGTTCCACCTCCTGCATGATGTGGGTGGAGAAGACGATGCACTTGCCTTCGCCGTCGCGCAGCCGGCGCAGCGCGGCGCGCAGCGAGCGCGTGGCCAGCACGTCCAGGCCGTTGGTCGGTTCGTCGAGCACGATGTTCGGCGGGTCGTGCACGAGCGCGCGCGCGAGCGCGGTCTTCATGCGCTCGCCCTGGCTGAAGCCGGCACAACGCCGGTCCAGCAGCGGCCGCATCTCCAGCATCGCGGCCAGCGCCTCGGCACGCGCGTTCGCACGTTCGGCCGCCAGGCCCTGCAGGCGGCCGTAGTAGACGATGTTCTCGCGTGCCGTCAGCCGCGGGTACAGGCCGCGCGCGTCCGACAGCACGCCCAGGCGCGCGAGGGCGCGCCGCGGCTCGGCCGCCACCGCGATGCCGTCGACGCGCACCTCGCCCGCGTCGGCCGCCAGCAGCCCGGCGGCGATGCGCAGCGTGGTCGTCTTGCCGGCGCCGTTGGGGCCCAGCAGGCCGGTGATGCAGCCGTCGGCGGCGACGAAGTCCACCCCGGCGAGTGCGTCGACAGCCTGCGCGCGGCGGCCGCGGCCCTGCACGAAGCGCTTGGCGAGCGCGCGCACCTCGATCACGGCGCCACCGGTTCGAAGGCCGGCGGCCGCGGCACGCGCTCGGCGCAGCGCAGGTCGGTGGCCAGCGCCTGGGCCTCGGTCTCGGCGTCGACGAAGCGGAACACCGCGTCGCGCAGGCAGCCCAGCCCCAGCAGGCCATGCCCGGCCTGCGGCACGACGACCGAAAGCGCGTTCGCCCCCAAGGCCTTCGCCACCCGCGCGGCATGGCGCGGCGGCGTCACGGGGTCGGCACCGCCGGACAGCAGCAGCACCGGCGCGGGCGCCGGCGGCACGCGGTAGAAGGCTTCGGGCACGGCGGCGCGCGGCCAGTCGGCGCAGGCGCGCGTGTACAGGCGCGCGAAGCCGTCGCCGAAGTCGGTGCGCGGCGGCGCCGGTGCGGCCGCCATGCGCGGCACGTCTTCGGCGCAGACGACCGAGAAGTGCAGCCCCTGCGCGATCGCCGATTCGCGCGACCCGCCGAGGCCCGCGCCCAAGCCCAGCAGCGGCGCGAAGCGCCCGGCCGCCGCGGCGTCGACCGCCGCCGGCAGCGCCGCCGCCAGCGCCGGCACGTACAGCGGCAATCGCACCAGGCCGGCGAGCGTGTCGCGCGTGAGCTCGAACGACTCCTCGGCGCCGGTGAACGGATGCGCCGCCGTCACGCGGCGCGGCAGCGAATCGAGCAGCCGGCGCCAGTTCGCTCGCAGCGCCGGGTGGCGGGCGCGGCAGGCCGCTTCGCCTTCGCAGGCCGCAAGCCAGGCGTCGAAGGCGGCCTGCGTGTCGGGCGCGAAGGCCAGCGGCAGCACCATGTCCGGGGGCGCCACGCCGTCGAGCACCGCGCGGCGCACGCGCTGCGGGAACAGGCGCTGGTATTCCAGCGCGGCGCGCGTGCCGTACGAGACGCCGACCAGGTTGATGCGCGCGGCACCCAGCCTTTCGCGCACCGCGTCCAGGTCCTGCATCGCCAGCGTCGTCGAATAGAACTGCAGCCGGCCGTGCGGCAGCCGCTCCAGCCGGCGCCGGCAATCGGCCAGCAGCGCCAGCTGGCGTTCGGGGTCGGCCGACTCGGCGAGTGGCCGGCGCGGGTCGTCTTCGTCGTCGCAGGCCAGCGGCGCGCTGCGGCCGGTGCCGCGCAGGTCGACCAGCACCACGTCGCGCCGGTTCGAGAAGCGGCCCAGCATGCGCCCCGCCGCCCCGGCGAGCGCGATCGCGCTCTGCCCCGGCCCGCCGGCGAGAAAGAACACCGGGTCGGGCTTGCGGTTGCGCGCCAGCGCGGGCAGCACCGCGAAGTGGACCTGGATGCGCGGCCCCGCCGGCTGAGCCGGGTCGAGCGGGCGCTCGACGCTGCCGCACCAGGCCTCGTGCTCGACGCCGTTCAGGCGGCAGGCGGCCAGCCCGGCCGGCGGCTCGGCCGCCGCCCCACCCGCGGTGGCCAGCCAACCCCACGCGAGAACCGCGATCCGCCAGGCACGCATGGGGCGCGATTGTGGCGGCATGGCCCCGCGCCCACGCGCCGGCGCCGCTTGCAGTATCTTCGCGGCCCCATCACAACACGACCAAGGTCCTGCCCATGAAGCTCTACTACAGCCCCGGCGCCTGTTCGCTGAGCCCGCACATCGCGCTGCGCGAGTCGGGCCTGAAGTTCGAACTCGTGCTCGCGAGCACGAAGACCAAGAAGCTGCAGGACGGCACCGACTACCTGACGATCAACGCGAAGGGCCAGGTCCCCGTGCTCGAGCTGGACAACGGCCAGCGCCTCACCGAAGGCCCGGCCATCGTGCAGTACATCGCCGACCAGGCGCCCGCGAAGCACCTCGCGCCGGCCTGGGGCACGATGGAGCGCTACCGCGTGATGGAGTGGCTCAACTTCGTCACCTCGGAACTGCACAAGGGCTTCTCACCCCTCTTCCAGCCCGTCATGCCCGAAGAGGCGAAGGCGATCTACCGCCAGCGCCTGTCCGACCGCCTGAAGTGGGTGGACAGCCAGCTCGAAGGCAAGGACTACCTGACCGGTTCGCAGTTCACGGTGGCCGACGGCTACCTGTTCGTCGTCGCCGGCTGGGGCAAGCATGTCGGCGTCGACATCTCCGGCCTCAAGCACCTGGGCGCGTTCATGGCCCGTGTCGCCGCGCGCCCCGCGGTGCAGGAAGCGCTGAAGGCCGAAGGCCTGCTGAAGTAGGCCTCAGCCCAGCATGCGGCGCAGATCGCCGCTCTCGATGAGGCGGGCCAGGTCGTCGGCACCCCCGACGAGCTGGCCCTTCACGAACACCATCGGGAAGGTGGGCCAGCCGGTCCACATCTTCAGCGCGTTGCGGCGCCGCCATTGGCTGAGGTAGCTGCCGTACTCCAGGTACTGGAAGGGCACGCCGGCCGCCTGCAGCAGCTTGCGCGCCTTGCGCGGGAACGGGTTCTGCGCCATGCCCACCACCACCACGGCATGCGCCGCTACCGCGTCCTGCACCTCGCGCACGATGTCTCGCTGCGACTGGGCCACGCGCTCGCGGATCGCGGGGTGGATGCGGTCTTCGGGAAGGACTTCGCGCGCCATCGGTCGGTCTCGCTCGGGACGGGGCGCTCACGATAGCAGCGCCTTCGCCTCCTCCAGCAGCCAGCGCTCCAGCGCCCGCACCGCCGGCCGCGCGTGGTGGCCGCCGGGCACGACGACGCTGTACTCGCGCGGGATCGCGGTGCGGTCGGCGAAGGGGGTGACCAGCTGGCCACTTTCGAGCAGCTGGTCCAGCAGCGGACGCCGGCCCATCGCCACGCCCTGGCCGGCCAGCGCCGCGGCCACCGCCTCGCCGTAGCCGCTGAAGGTGAGCCGCGCCGCCGGCTGCAGGTCCGGCAGCCCCACCGCCTGCAGCCAGGGCGCCCATTCGAGCGGCATGCCGGTCTCGGCCGGCACCTGCACCTGCAGCAGCGTGTGCTGCGCCAGGTCGGCCGGCTCGCGCAGCGGCGGCCCTTGCGCCAGCAGCGCCGGGCTGCACACCGGCTGCGCGGTCTCGCCGAACAGCGGCACGCCTTCGCCGCTGCCGGCGCGGCCGTAGCGGATCGCGAGGTCGAAGCCTTCGGCCACCAGGTTGCGGCGCTCGAAGCTGGCGTCCAGCCGCACGTCCACGCCCGGGTGCTCGCGCGTGAAGCGCGGCAGGCGCGGAATGAGCCAGAGCGACGCGAGCCCGGGCGTCGTCGTCACCGCCAGCACCTCGCGCCGCGCCGGCGCGCGGAGGCCGGCGACCACGCCGCGCAGCTGCGCCAGCACGCCCGCGCAGGCGGCGAACAGGCGCTGCCCTTCGGGCGTGAGCACCAGCGCGCGGTGGCGGCGCTCGAACAGCGCCACGCCCAGGTCGTCTTCGAGCGCGCGGATCTGCCGGCTCATCGCCGACTGGGTGACGAAGCGCTCGGCCCCCGCGCGCGTGAACGAGAGGTGGCGCGCCGCGGCCTCGAAGGCGAGCAGCAGGTCGAGCGGCGGCAGTTTCGCGGGGTCGGGGTTTCGCATGCGCTGGCGGAATGCGTCGGATTCCAAACGATCGTTTGAGCCGAACGCGCCGGGCACCGATTATTCGTCGCACTGCAGTCCCGCGCCAGCCGTCATCCATGAGCCCGGCGCATGGCTGCAGACACAGGAGCCGAACATGCTCATCGACACCGCCGAAGCACGCCTGCCGCTGGCCCCGGGCCACCTGGCGCACCTGGACCTGGCCCCGAAGTCGCGCCTGCGCGGCCTGGCCGGCCAGACCTGGATCACGCTCGACAACGACCAGCGCGACATCGTGCTCGGCCCGGGCGAGGAGTTCGTCGCCGAGGCCGCGGCCCACGCCATCGCCTGTGCGCTGCGCAGCGACGGGCGCGCCGAATTGCTGGTGCGCGCATGAACGCAGCCGCCGCTGGGTTGCAGGCGGCGCCGCCGCGCCTGCCGCTGTCGCTGATCCGCCCGCTCGCGCTGGCCGACGGCCGGCGCGTGCTGGTGCGGCCGGTGCTGCCGCAGGACGACGCCGCCGAGCAGGCCTTCGTGATGGCGCTCTCGCCCGCCTCGCGCTACCGGCGCTTCCATGTCGGGATGCGTGCGCTGCCGGCGGCGGTGCTGGCGCAGTTCACGCGCATCGACCACCGCTCGCACGTGGCGCTGGTGGCGCATGCCGAGTCCGACGACGACGAACCCGTGCTGGTGGCCGACGCGCGCTACGTGCTCGACGCCGACGCCGACGAGGCCGAGTTCGCGGTCGCGGTGGCCGACGACTGGCAGCGCCAGGGCCTGGGCCGCCAGATGCTGGCGCTGCTGGCGCGCCACGCCGCGCGCCAAGGCGTGCGCCGGCTGCGCGGCGACGTGCTGGCCGACAACGTGCCGATGCTGAAGCTGCTGGCCGGCCTGGGTTGCGAGGTGGCACCGCGCGCCGACGAGGCCGGCATCCTGCTGGCCACCATCGAGCTTTGAAGAGCCGATTCAGGCCAGCTGCGCAGCCGCCAGCAGTTCGCGCGTGTAGGCCTCGCGCGGGGCGGCGAACAGCGCCTCGGCCTCGCCTTCCTCGACCACGGCGCCGTTCTTCATGACCATCACACGGTGCGACATCGCGCGCACCACGGCCAGGTCGTGGCTGATGAAGACGTAGGCCAGGCCGTGGCGCTGCTGCAGCGCGGCCAGCAGCTGCAGCACCTGCTGCTGCACCGAGACGTCGAGCGCCGAGGTCGGCTCGTCGAGCACCAGCACTTCCGGCCGCAGCACCACCGCGCGCGCGATCGCGATGCGCTGGCGCTGGCCGCCGGAGAACTCGTGCGGGTAGCGGTTGGCCGCGTGCGCGACACCGTGGCGTGCCGAGAGGCCCACCTCGTCGAGCATCTCCTCGACCAGGCGCGCGCGCGCGGCGGCGTCCAGCTCGGGCCGGTGCAGCGCCAGCCCCTCGCCGACGATCTGCCCCACCGTCAGGCGCGGCGAGAGCGAGCCGAACGGGTCCTGGAACACCACCTGCATGCGCCGGCGCAGCCGCCTGAGCGTGGCGCGCGGGGCGTCGTCGACACGGTCGCCGTCCAGCTGCACGCGGCCGGCGGCCAGCGGCTGCAGGGCCAGCAGCGCCATGCCCAGCGTGGTCTTGCCGGAGCCCGATTCGCCGACGATGCCCAGCGTCTCGCCGCGCCGCAGCGTCAGCGTGGCCTGCTGCACCGCCGCCACGTGGCCGCGGCCGAACCAGCCGCGGCGGAACGCGAACTTCACCTGCACGCCTTCGGCCTGCAGCAGCTTCGGCGCGTCGGCGGGCAGCGGCTGCACCAGCCGCTGCGGGCGGCTGGCGAGCAGGCGCTTCGTGTAGGCGTGCTGCGGCCGCGCGAAGACCTCGGCCGTCTCGCCGCCTTCGACGAGAAGGCCGCGTTCCATCACGCCCACGCGGTGCGTGAAGCGGCGCACCAGGTTCAGGTCGTGGGTGATGAACAGCAGCGCCATGCCCATCTCGGCCTGCAGCTCGTCCAGCAGGGCCAGGATCTGCGCCTGCACGGTGACGTCCAGCGCCGTGGTCGGCTCGTCGCAGATCAGCAGCTCGGGACGGCAGGCGAGCGCCATCGCGATCATCGCGCGCTGGCGCTGGCCGCCGGAGAGCTGGTGCGGGTAGGCGTCGACGCGGCGCTCGGGCTCGGGGATGCCGGTGCGCGCCAGCAGTTCCACCGCGCGCGCGCGCGCCGCGTTCGGCCGCATCGCCTGGTGCAGCCGCAGCACCTCGGCGATCTGCTCGCCCACCGGGTAGAGCGGGTCGAGCGCGGTCATCGGCTCCTGGAAGATCATGCCGATGCGCGCGCCGCGCAGCGCGCGCATCTGGCCTTCGGACTTCGCCAGCAGTTCCTCGCCACCGAAGCGGATCGACCCCGTGGTGGCGGCCGCGTCCACCAGCCGCAGCACCGAGAGCGCGGTGATCGACTTGCCCGAGCCCGATTCGCCGACGAGCGCGAACTTCTCGCCGGCGCCGATCGAGAACGAGACGCCGTCGACCACCGTGCTGCTGCCGAAGCGCACCGTGAGCCCTTCCACCCGGAGCAGCGGTTCGCTCATGACTTGCGCGTGTCGAAGGCGTCGCGCAGCGCCTCGCCGACGAAGGTGAGCAGCAGCAGCGTGACGACCAGCACCGTGAAGGTGGGGCCGATGATCCACCAGGCGTCCAGGTTGGCCTTGCCCTGGCGCACCAGGTCGCCCAGCGAAGGCACCTCGGGCGGCACGCCCAGGCCCAGGAAGTCCAGCGCCACCAGCGAGAGGATCGCCTCGCTCATGCGGAACGGCAGGAAGGTGATGACCGGCGTCATCGAGTTGGGCAGCAGGTGGCGCCACATCAGCGTCAGGTTGGACAGGCCGAGCGCGCGCGCCGCCTTCACGTAGTCGAGCGCGCGGTTGCGCAGGAACTCGGCGCGCACGTAGTCCGCCAGCCCGATCCAGCCGAACAGGCTCAGCAGCACCAGCAGCAGGCCGATCGAGGGTGCGAAGATGGACGCGAAGATCACCAGCAGGTACAGCGAAGGCACTGCGTTCCAGACCTCGATCAGGCGCTGCAGCCCGAGGTCGAGCCAGCCGCCGAAGTAGCCCTGCACGGCGCCGGCGGCGATGCCGATGACGCAGCCGATGGCGGTGAGCGACAGCCCGAACAGCAGGCTCACGCGCCAGCCGTAGAACAGCCGCGCCACCATGTCGCGGCCGGCCTCGTCGGTGCCCAGCCAGTTGGCGCGGCCGGGCGGCGCGGGGTTGGGCTCGCGCTGGAAGTAGTCGACCGAGTTGGCCGAGTGCGGGTTCAGCGTCTGCAGCCGCCAGTTGCCGGGCCTTTCGAACTGGGCGACGATGAACGGGTCCTTCCAGTCGGTGGGGGTGTCGAAGTCGCCGCCGTAGAAGCGCTCGGGCGGGTTGTTCCACACCGGGAAGGTCCACTGGCCCTGGTACACCGCGACCAGCGGGCGGTCGTTGCACACCAGCTCGGCCACCAGGCTCAGCAGCAGCAGCGCGGCCAGCACCCAGAACGAGACGAAGCCCACCCGGTTGCGGCGAAAGCGTGCCCAGGCGCGCTGCCCGGGCGAAAGTGCGATGTCGCTCACCGCCCCACCGCCCCGAACTGCACGCGCGGGTCGACCAGCGTGTAGGCGACGTCGGAGACCAGCTTCACCACCAGGCCGATGAGCGTGAACAGGTACAGCGAACCCAGCACCACCGGGTAGTCGCGGCGCAGGATCGCCTCGTAGCCCAGCAGGCCCAGGCCGTCGAGCGAGAACAGCGTCTCGATGAGCAGCGCGCCGGAGAAGAAGGCGCCGATGAAGGCGCCCGGGAAGCCGGTCACGATGGGGATCAGCGCGTTGCGGAAGACGTGCTTCCACAGCACCTGGCGCTGCGACAGGCCCTTGGCGCGCGCGACCAGCACGTACTGCTTGCGCATCTCCTCGATGAAGGTGTTCTTGGTGAGGAAGGTGCTGGTGGCGAAGCTGCCGATCGACAGGCACACCAGCGGCAGCGTCAGGTGCCAGAAGTAGTCGGCCACGCGCGCCGGCCAGGAGAGTTCGTCCCAGTTCTCCGAGACCAGGCCGCGCAGCGGGAAGACGTCGAAGAAGCTGCCGCCGGCGAACAGCACGATCAGCAGCACGCCCAGCACGAAGCCGGGGATCGCGAAGCCCACCAGCACCGCCAGCGAGGTGGCGAAGTCGAACGCGCTGCCGTCGCGCACCGCCTTCGCGATGCCCAGCGGCAGCGACACCAGGTAGGTGAGCAGCAGGCTCCACAGCCCCAGGCTCACCGAGACCGGCAGCTTCTCGCGGATGAGCTGCGCCACCGGCTTGTTCTGCTGGAAGCTGGTGCCGAGGTCGAAGCGCGCGAACGCCGACAGCATCTCCACGTAGCGCACCGAGGCCGGCTTGTCGAAGCCGTAGAGCTTCTTCAGCCGCTCGATCTGCTGCGCGTCGCTGTCGCCCTGCGCGCGGTAGACGCCGGAGGCGCTGCGCTGGCGCGCCTGCGAGAGGATCTGCTCCACCGGCCCGCCGGGCACGAACTGGATGATCACGAAGGTGACCGTCAGCGCCCCCAGCAGGGTGGGCAGCATCAGGAGGATGCGCTTGAGGATGTAGGCCAGCATCGTCAGGTGCCCTTGGCCCACCAGGTGAGTTCGGGCCACGCGAGCTGGGGCTCCACGTCGATCGTGACCGAGACGGTGTAGTAGCGCGGCGCCTTGGCGGGGCGGCCGAACTTGTTCCAGTACGAGAGGTCGATCGAGGCCTTGTACAGCTGCGGCACCTGCCAGTGGTTCCACATCACCACGCGGTCGAGCGCGCGGCAGGCGTCCTGCAGCTGCGCGAGCGTCTGCGCCGCGGCCATCGCCTCCAGGATGCGGTCGACCGCCGCGCTCTTGACGCCGCGCAGGTTGTCGCTCGCCTTCACGTCGGCCATCTTGCTGCCCAGGATGCGCTGGTAGCTCGCCACCGAGGGCAGCGTGTAGTGGCCGTCGACGATGGTCATGGTGTCGAAGTCGAACTCCTCGGCGCGGCGGTAGAAGAGCGCGTAGTCGACCGGCCGGATGCGCAGCTCGATGCCCAGGCGCCGCAGGATGCGCGCCCACTCGACTTCGCGGATCGTGCTCTCGCTGGCGGCCAGGTACTCGAAGACGAAGGGCTCGCCGCGCGCGTTGCGCATCACGCCGTCGGGGCCCGCGGTCCAGCCGGCGGCGGCCATCAGCGCGCGCGCCTTCAGCAGGTTGCGGCGCAGGCCGTTGGGGTCGTCGCCGGTGCGCGGCGCGCGGTACGGCGGGCCGAACACCTCCGGCGGCAGCTGGGCGCGGAAGGGCTCCAGCAGCGCCAGCTCGGCCGCCGAGGGCAGCCCTTCGGCGGCGAAGCGCGAGTTGTTGAACAGGCTGTCGGCCTGCTTGAAGCCGCCGTAGCGGTTGCTGGACTCGAAGTTCCAGGTCAGCCCCAGCGCCTGGCGCACGCGGATGTCCTGGAACAGCGGCCGGCGCAGGTTGAGCACGTAGGACTGCAGCGCCTCCACGGTCTCGGTGGGCAGCTCGGCCTTGACGATGTCGCCGGAGTCCCACCGGCGGCCGCGGTGCTGGCGCGCGAACACGCGCGCGCGGTAGGCGCGCAGGATGTCGAACTCGCCGGCCTTGAAGGCCTCGACCTGGATGTCCTCGTCCTGGTAGTAGCGGAAGACCACGCGGTCGAAGTTGAAGAAGCCGCGCCGCGCCGGCAGGTCGCGCGCCCAGTACCCGGGGTTGCGCCTGAACTCGATGCGCCGGCCGCCGCGGTGGCTGGCGATCGTGTATGGACCGCTCGCGATCGGCGGCTCGTCGACGATCTGGTCGAAGGGCTTGCCGCCGCCCCACTTGCGCGAGAACACCTGCAGGTAGGTGCCGAGGTTGAAGACGGTGTCGCCGGAACGTTCCTTCAGCGGGAAGCGGATCGTGCGCTCGTCCTCCACCACGGCGGCGGCGGCGCCGCCGACGAGCGCGTTCCACTCCGGCAGCGCCATCGGCCCGGCCAGACATTCCCAGCTGTGCTTGACGTCGGCGGCGAGCACCGGGTCGCCGTTCGAGAAGCGCGCCTGCGGGTGCAGCCTGAAGGCGACCGAGGACAGGTCGGGCGCGACCCACATCGCCTCGGCGAGCAGGCCGTACATGGTCTGCGGCTCGTCGGCACCGCGCACGGCCAGCGACTCGTGCATGTAGTGCAGCAGGCCGCAGGGCGCGTTGCCCTTGACGCTGAAGTAGTTGAACTTGTCGAAGCTGGAACGCCGGTCCGGGTTGCACGAGTACATCGTGCCGCCCTTGGGCGCCGCCGGGTCGACGTAGTCGAAGTGGCTGAAGTCCGGCCCGTGCAGCGGTCGCCCGTAGGGCGACCAGGCGTGCACCCAGCGGCCGGTGACGGAGCCTTCGGCGCCGTCGCCCTGTGCCCGCGCCACGCGCGCCAGCGCAGCCGCTCCGGCGCCGGCCAGCAGGCCGCGCTTGGAAAGGTCGGGCACCTCAGCCGGCCTTGCCGGTGCCGGCCGGTGCCAGCACGCCCTGGCAGGTGGCGCGCTGCGGCACGTCGACCTTGCGGCACAAGCCGTCCATCTGCGCCTGCAGGCGCTTCAACGCGGCGGCGTGGCGGCCGTCGGCGTTCCAGCTGCCGAGCTTGCGGCCCATGCGCTGCAGCACGCGCGCGCTGCGGCCTTCGAAGGCGCCGCTGTCGCGCCCGGCCTCGGCGATCAGCCGGGCCGCGGTCTTCTCGATGCGCGCACCGTCCTGCGGCGCCAGCTCGACCAGTTCGCCCAGGTAGCGCGTTCCCCACTGCAGCCGCGTCGCCGGGCCCACGCTGCGCTCCCAGGCCTGCTGGTGCCAGCGCAGCGCCTCGTCGGGCCGGCCCTGCTTCTTCGCGTTGCTGCCGAGCTGGCTCATCAGGTAGTAGGGCGAGGGGCTCCTGGCCAGGTTGGACTTGAGCAGCGCGTCGCTCTCGGCCCAGAGGCCGGCCTGGCCCAGGACCCAGGCGTCGCTGGGGATCACGGCCTGGCGCTCGAAGGGGTCGGCGATCTCGCGGTCGTCGCGCGCCACGTGCTCGCGCACGTCCTTCAGCAGCGCCTCGGGCAGCGTGACCTTGGCCTCGTCCTTCGGCAGCCCCAGGCGCGCCAGCTCGACGCGCGAGCCGAGCGCGCTGGCGCGGTCGCCGCGCGAGAGCGTGGCGTCGGCGGCCAGCCGCTGCAGCGCGGCGTCGAACTGCGCCACCAGCGGCGAACGCTCGGGCGCGTCGTCGGCGGCCAGCACGCGCACCAGGTCGGCGGCGTAGTTGGCGACGACGTCGAAGTGCGTGCGCGCGAGCGCGGGGTCGGCGACGACGCGCTGCACGCGCTCGCGCAGCGCGGCGTCGGGCTTGACGCCCTTGCCGTCGTCGCTGGCGGCCAGCGCCTTCAGCCACAGGCGGGTGGTGGTCTCGGTGTCGGCCGCCGGACTGGCCAGCGCCAGCTGCGCCAGCAGGCCGCCGAGCTCGGCGCGCGGCACCAGGCGGTCCTCGTCGGTCTCCCAGGAGTAGAAGGCGAGCATGCGCCATTCGTTGGCGCCCAGCGGCTTGCCGGCGCGCGCGTCGGCCAGCACGTCCTTCAGCGGCCGGCCGCCGGCCAGGCCGAGCTGCATGAGGCCGATCACCTGCGCCGCGTCCACCTCGCCGGGCAGGCGCGTGATCTCCTGGCCCGCCGGGCTCAGGATGACCAGCGTCGGGTAGCCGCCTACCTTGAAGCGCTGGCCCAGCTTCTGCGCGCCGGGCAGGTCGCCGTCGACGGCGACGGCGACGAAGGACCGCGCCTGGACCGCGAAGTCCTGGCGGTTGAACAGCGTGGCCTTGAGCTGGTTGCACGGCGGGCACCAGCTCGCACCCCAGTACAGCAGCAGCGGCTTGCCCTGCGCACGCGCCTGGGCGAAGGCGCGCTCGATGTCGGCGTCGCCGGCCGCCGTGAGCCAGGCCACGTTGCGCGACGGCAGCCCGGCCGCCGCCGCAGGCGGCAGCGCGGCGAACAGGCAGGCGGCGACGGCGAGCGCGGCCGTCAGCCGGTGAACGGACTTCATGGGCGCAGACTCCAAAGGGGCGCGGTTCGGCGATTTTGCGCCGAACCCGTGTTGCCGGCAGGCGGGAACGGGCGGGGAATCTCCTAGCATCGACGCTGTGCGTGTCCGCAAACCTTCTCCCCTGGCCGCGGCGCTTTGCGCCGTCGCCGTCGCCTGCGCGCTGACACCGGCCTGGGGCGCCGGCGACCCGAAGGCGAGCCGCTTCTACGAGGACGCGCTCAACCGCTTCGAGCAGCGCGACGTGGCCGGCGCCATCGTGCAGCTGAAGAACGCGCTCCAGATCGACCGCGACATGCTGCCGGCGCACGTGCTGCTCGGCCGCGCGCTGCTGGCCAACAATGAGTACGCGGCCGCCGAGGCCTCGTTCGACGAGGCGCTGCGCCTGGGCGTGAACCGCGCCGAGGTGGTGGTGCCGCTGGCGCAGGCCGCGCTGGCGCTGGGCAAGCAGGACCAGGTGCTCGAGCAGCCGCGCTTTGCCGTCAACGGCCTGCCCGCCGGCGTGCAGGCCCAGCTGCTGCGGCTGCGCGCCGGCGCCCAGTCCGACCGCGGCGACGCGCGCGAGGCGCTGCGCAGCATCGAGCTGGCGCGCACCCTGGACCCGCAGGCCGCCGAGACCTGGCTGGCCGAGGTGCCGATCCGCATCCGCGCGCACCAGCTCGCCGAGGCCGACGCCGCGGTCGACAAGGCGCTGGCGCTCGCGCCCTCGTCGGCCGATGCCTGGTACCAGCGTGGCGCGGTGGCGCTGGTGCGCGGCGACACGAAGACCGCGCTGGCGGCGCAGGACCGAGCGCTGGGCCTGCGCGCCGGCCATGTCGAGGCCCGCATCGCGCGCGCCGGCATCTACCTGGACCAGGGCCGCAACGAGGATGCCCGGCGCGACCTGGCCGAGCTGCGCCGCAGCGCCCCGGCCGAGCCGCGCGTGGCCTGGCTGCGCGCGCTGCTGGCCGAACGCGACGGCAACGCCGCCGAGTCGCGCGCGGCGATGACCGAGATCACGACCCAGCTCGACCCGATCCCCATCGATGCGCTGCGCTACCGCCCGCAGGTGCTGCTGCTGGCCGGGCTGGCGCACTTCGGCCTCGGCCAGCCGCAGAAGGCCAAGCCCTACCTGGAGATGGCGCAGCGCAACCAGGCCGGCGGCGGCGTCGGCAAGCTGCTGGCGCAGGTCTACCTGGCCGAGAACAACCAGGAGCGCGCCGTCGAGGCGCTCGAACAGCATCTGAAGACGGCACCGCGCGACGCCCAGGCGGTGGCGATGCTGGCCCAGGCCCACATGGCACTGGGCCGGCCGGCACGCGCGGCGCGCCTGGTGAGCGACGCGCTGACGGCACAGGACGTGCCGCTGCTGCACGCGAGCCTGGGCCAGGCCCTGCTGGCCAGCGGCCGCCCGGCCGAGGCGCGTGCCGAGCTCGAGACCGCCTACCGCAAGGACCCCACGCTGGTCCAGGCCGGCAGCGCGCTCGTCGGCCTGTACCTGCAGGACCGCGAGACCGCACGCGCGGTGGCGGTGGCCGAGGAACTGGTGAAGCGGCGGCCCGCCGACATCGCGCTGCTGCTGCAGCTGGGCGGGGCGCGCGCCCGCGCGGGCGACGCCGCGGGTGCGCGCAAGGCCTTCGAGCAGGCGCTCGCCGCCGACGACCGCCAGATCGGCCCGCGCATCGGCCTGGCGCGGCTGGAGGCCGCCGCCGGCAAGCCCGACGCCGCCGCAGCCCGCCTGCGCGAGGCGCTCGCGATCGACGACAAGAACGTCGAGGCGAACGGCGAGATGGGCGCGCTGGCCGAGCAGCGCGGGCAGACGGCCGATGCGCAGCGCTGGCTCGAGAAGGCGGTCGACTTCGCGCGCCCGGGCGACCTACGGCCGCTCATCGCGCTGGTCGACTTCCACCTGCGCGGCGGGCGCGCGCCGGCCGCACTGGAGGCCGCCCGCAGGCTGGCGGCCAAGGCGCCGGAGGACGTGCCGGCGCTGGTGACGGTGGCGCGCGCGTACCTGGCGGCCGACAACGTCGACGCCGCGCGCACCACGCTCACCAACGCCACCCGGGTGGCCAACTTCGACGCCCCGCTGCAGGTGCAGATCGCGCTGCTGCAGCTGGCGGCACGCAACCTCTCGGGCGCCGCCTACAGCCTGGAGAAGGCGCTCTCGTCCGATCCCTCGTTCCTGCCGGCGCAGGCGCTGATGGGCGACGTCGAGATCCGCCAGGGCGAGTTCGCGAAGGCAGAGCAGCGGGCGCGCCAGCTCACGGCGCGCTGGCCGAAGTCGGCCGTGGGCTGGAGCCTGCTCGGTGCGCTGGCGGCCGAACGCAACCAGGGGCCGGCCGCGGTGGACGCGTTCCGCCACGCCTACCAGCTGGAGCCTTCGACCGACAGCGTGCTGCGCCTCGTGCGCACCCAGGCGCTGGCCGACCTGCCGGGCGCGCTGCAGGTGGCCGACGGCTGGCTGCGCAAGAACCCGCAGGACCGGCTCGTGCGGCTGGCCGTCGGCGACGCCCAGGCGCGCGCCGGCCAATACGCCGCGGCGCGCGTCAGCTACGAAGCCACGCTCAAGCAGTCGCCGAAGGACCCGGAGGCGCTGAACAACCTGGCCGGCGTGCTGATCGCGCTGAACGACCCAGGTGCGCTGAAGGCCGCCGAACAGGCGCTGGCGCTGCAGCCGAACAACCCGAACGTCATCGACACCGCCGGCTGGGCGGCCTTCCGGGCCGGCCAGAAGGACCGCGCGCTGCAACTGCTGCGCGACGCGCGCCTGCGTGCACCCGACCTGCCCGAGATCCGCTACCACCTGGCGGCCGCGCTGGCCGACGCCGGCCGGCGCAACGAGGCGCGTGATGAACTGGAAGCGGCCCTCAAGGGCAATCGCGCCTTCCAGAGCCGCAAGGAGGCGGCCGCGCTGCTCGCTTCGCTGCGCTGACCGTGCAATGAAAAGGCGCCCCGCGGGGCGCCTGATCGTGTCCGGGTGGCCCGGGCTTCAGCGGCGGCGCAGGGCGGTCGCCGAAGGCAGCCGGCGACGCGTGGCCCACAGCGCCAGCAATGCCATGCCGGCCAGCGCCGCGGAGGCGGGCTCGGGCACCGCTGCCGCGGCGTCGCGCGTGGACACGGCCAGCAGCTTGGCGTAGTCGACCAGGGTGTCGAGCGTGCCGCCGCCGAAGCTGCTGCTGTAGGCGCTGATGAGCCAGTAGGCCGAGGCCACGCCGCCGCCGTTGACGCCGTAGTTCCGGTTGGTGCCGTCGGTGCCGGTGGGCGAATCGGGGGCGCCGTCGCCCACGTTCTGCACCAGGCTCCAGCCCGCGGCGGCACCGCCCGCGGTCAGGTTGCCGGCGGTCTTGCCGGCGAGGAAGGTGGTCGGCGTGCCGCCGCCGGTGTAGGCCATGACGGTCAGGTCGGCGTCGTTCATGGTCCAGCCGAGCATGACCTTGTCCAGGATGACCGCGCTGCTGAACTTGAGCAGGATGATGTTCGGCGCCAGCGTCGTGGGGTCGTTGTCCAGCGCCAGGTTGTTGCCGGTGGTGCTCGCACCGCCTTCGGACTGCGAACCGACACCGAATCCGTCGGTGCCCTGGCCGGCCAGGAACGCCGTGCCGTAGGTGTTGTTCGAGGTGCTGATAGCGCCCCAGGCGCTCACCGTGAGGTCACGCGTCGTGCTGCCGTTGGCCGCGCAGGCATAGCTGTTGCCCACCGCGTTGGCACCGGTCTGCGAACCCGCGGAGGTGCCCGCGGAGACGGTGGATCCGTTGCAGACCGAGAAATCCCACGTGCCGGCGGCGAATGCCGGCATCGCCACACACCCGGCAGCGGCGAGTGCGGCAAGCTTGAACGCGGCTGAAATCTTCATGGTCAGTTTCTCGGCTTCCCCTGGACGCTGAACCCCCCAACGCCCAAAGAGGTTATCGGCAGGCAGCAAGCCCCGGGCCAGATCAAAAAAGGCATTTCCGATCAAGCACTTGGCGACAGCAACCTGTCCTGCGTGTCACGAACTGTAATGCAGACCGACAGCGCCGGCACCCCCGGAACCGCGGGATGGGGGCTGCGCCCGGGCATTCGTCGCGATCCGGCTCAGCCGCCCAGCAGCCCCTGTGCCTCGTCGTCGGCGGGCGGATCGGCGTTCGCCCGCGCCAGCGCCATCCAGACCGGAAAAGGCACCCGCAGCGGCCGCCGCGGCGCCGGTCGCGCCACTTCCAGGCCGTCGGCGCCGGCAAACATCACGCCGTAGGCCGGCGGGATCTCGTCGGCGGCGGCGATGCCCTCACGAAGGACATACCAGCACTGGCTGGCCAAGGCCAGGTAGGCCGCGCCCTTGTCCGGCCGGCGCAGGTCGGACAGCAGGTCGGCGCGGTGCACCTTGATCTCGTGTGCGACCGGCTCGGCATAGTCTTCCACCGTCGTGTGGCGGATCGAATAGACGTCGGGCATCGCCGTCACCCAGCGCGTGGCGCCGGCCTCGCCCTCCAGCGGCGCGCGCAGCGCCAGGCCGCGCCACACCACCCGCCCGGCGCGCTGCATCTCGGCCGCGACCCGCGCCACCAGCGCCTCGTGGGCGTCCTGGCGGGCGCGGTTCTTCTGCAGCGTGGCGGCCAGCACCTGCACGCCGGCTTCGGTGACGCGCAGGGTCTCGCGGCCGACGTCGTCGCGCACGCGCTCCAGCCAGCCGGCGGCGAGCAGTTCGATCTCCACCCCGTCCTGGCAGGGCCAGCCGGCCGAGCGCCAGACTTCGCGCAGCCGGCGCCGGTGGGCGGCGCCCAGCTCGGCCATGGCCGGCTACTCGGTCACCTTGACGCCCTTCCAGAAGGCGATCCGGTCCTTGATGTTCGCCGCCGCCTCCTTGGGCGCCGGGTAGTACCAGGCGGCGTCGGGGTTGGCGTCGCCGTCGACGAACACCGTGTGGTAGCGCGCTTCGCCCTTCCAGGCGCACATGGTGCGCGTGTTGCTGGGCAGCAGGTAGTTCGGGTTCACCGCCGCGGCGGGAAAGTAGTGGTTGCCTTCGACGACCACCGTGTCGTCGCTCTCGGCTATGACGGTGCCGTTCCAGACTGCCTTCATCGTGCGCCTCTCAGGAAAGATCCTTCGCGAGCCGGAGCCCGCTGAACTGCCAGCGCGCGGCCGGCGGGAAGAAGTTGCGGTAGCTCGCCCTCTCATGGCCGGCCGGGGTAGCTGCGCTGGACCCGCGCAGCACCAGCTGGCCGACCATGAACTTGCCGTTGTATTCGCCCACCGCGCCGGCCCAGGGGCGGTAACGCGGGTAGGGATCGTAGGACGAACGCGTCCACTGCCAGGCGGCGCCGAAGCATTGCGCCGGCGGCCGCGGCGCGGTGGCGGCGGCCTCCCATTCGAACTCGGTCGGCAGGCGCGCACCGGCCCATTCGGCATAGGCCGCCGCTTCGTAGAACGACAGGTGCAGCACCGGCTCGTCGGGCCGCCGCGGCTGTTCGCCATGCAGCGTGAAGTGGCGGCCGCCGTCGCGCCAGTACAGCGGCCGCTGCCAGCCCTGCGCCTGCACCGCAGCCCAGCCGTCGGACAGCCACAAGGCGGCGCGGCGGTAACCGCCGTCTTCGACGAAGGCCTCGAACTCTGCGTTGGTGACGAGCCGGTTCGCGACCGCGAAGGGCGCCAGGCGCGCCGGGTGTCGCGGCGTCTCGTTGTCGAACGCGAAGCCGCCGCCGGCATGGCCGATGGCGACCTCGCCGCCCGGGTGCTCGACCCAGCCCGCCTCGGCCGCCGGCACCACTGGTGGCGTGCCTTCCCGCATCGCCGGCGCCAGCGGGTTGTGCGACAGCGTGCACAGGATGTCGGTGAGCAGCAGCTCCTGGTGCTGCTGCTCGTGCTGCAGCCCCAGTTCGACGAGGCCGAAGGCGGCCGCGCGGGTGTCGGCGTCGGCCTCGCGCACGAAGCGCAGCAGCGCCGCGTCGACCGCGGCGCGGTAGGCGTGCACCTCGGCCAGCGCAGGCCGCGTGAGCAGGCCGCGCTGCGGCCGCGGGTGGCGCGGGCCCAGGCTCTCGTAGTAGGAATTGAACAGGCGGCCGAAACGTTCGTCGAACGGGCGGTAGCCGGGGTCGTGCGGCTGCAGCACCAGCGCCTCGAAGAACCAGGTGGTGTGCGCCAGGTGCCACTTGGTCGGGCTGGCGTCGGGCATCGGCTGCACGCACTGGTCTTCGGCGGACAGCGGCGCGGCCAGTTCGAGCGAGTGGCGGCGCACGGCCGCCACGCGCCCGGCCAGTTCGTCGGAAGTGGGGGAATTCATCCGGCCTCGGTCGCCCTGCGGAGGGTGCAGCTTACAGAAGCTGCGCGCGGCGCGCCGCCGCCGGGCGGGCTAAGCTCCGCCGCATGGACACCCCCACCTCTTCCGTGACCCGGCCGCGCGCCGTCGAACGCCTGGTCCAGGGCCAGGCCACCAGCGACGGCGCCGGCGTCAAGCTCGTGCGCGTGCTGACGCAGAACCTGCAGCGCCGGCTCGATCCCTTCCTCATGCTCGACGCCTTCGGCACCGACAACCCGGGCGACTACATCGGCGGCTTCCCCGACCACCCGCACCGCGGCTTCGAGACCGTGACCTACATGCTGCAGGGTCGCATGCGCCACAAGGACAGCGCCGGCAACGAGGGCCTGCTCGCCCCCGGCAGCGTGCAGTGGATGACGGCCGGCCGCGGCGTCATCCACAGCGAGATGCCCGAGCAGCAGGAAGGCGCGATGGAAGGCTTCCAGCTCTGGCTCAACCTGGCGGCCAAGGACAAGATGTGCGCCCCCTGGTACCGCGACATCGCGGCCGCCGAGATCCCCGAATGGCGCGGCGAAGGCGCCACGGTGCGCGTCATCGCCGGCCGCACGCACGGCGTCGAAGGTGCCATGCAACGCGCCACCACCGAGCCGCTGTACCTGGACATCCAGCTCGAGCCCGGCGCGCGCTTCGAGCAGCCGCTGCCGGCCGACCACAACGCCTTCGTCTACGTCTACCGGGGCGAGCTCGCCCTCGGCGACCAGATCGTGCGCCGCCAGCGCATGGCCATCCTCGCCAACACCGAAGGCAGCGACGGCATCGTGCTGGCCGCCGGCAGCGAGCCGGCGAAGGCCATCCTCGTCGCCGGCCGGCCGCTGGGCGAGCCGATCGCCCAGTACGGCCCCTTCGTGATGAACAGCAACGCCGAGATCTACCAGGCGGTGGAGGACTTCCGCGCCGGCCGCCTGGCCTGAGCCTTCAGCGGTCCTGGTTGACGATCGCCGACGTCGCCGCCGCGGTGCCGACGGCGAACACGGTGTAGTTGCCGTTGCCGTTGAAGGGCTGGTCAACGGCAGTGAACAGCGTGGTGCCGTTGCCGCTCACGCCCACGTCGGCCTTGGTCGTCGAGGTGATCTCCACGTAGGCCGAGCCCGTGCCCTGCGCCACGCCGCTGACGATCGACTTCTGGGCGATCGTCAGCGCGAGCGGGCCGCTCACGTCGGCCACCGCGTGCACCAGCCGCACCCGCGATTTGGTGCTGCCGGTGGGCCGAGTGTTGTCGTCCTCGACCAGCACCGCCACCGGCGCCGCCGCGGTGCCGTAGACCAGCAGCGTGTAGTCGCCGCCGCCGGCCAGCGTGGTGCTCGTGAGCGCAGCCGCCTGGCCGCCGGCGCTGGCGGCCACCGCCACCGTGCCGGCCGCCACCAGAGAGTAGTCGGTCTGCACCGGCGCGACGAGGTCGCTGACCAGGGCCTGCCCGGCCACGCTGACGCTGAACGTACCGCCGGCCAGGCCGGCCACCGCGCGCACCCGCGCCTGTGCGTTGTCCTGGCGCGCCACGCCGCCGGCCTGCACCAGCTGCAGCCCGTTGACGAGCACCCCGCCGCGGCCCGGCGTCACCACCAGCGTGGAGACGCCCTTGCCGGCGAAGACCACGCCGTCGACGTCGAGCCGCACGTCGGTCTTGTCGCCGGCCGCCGTGACGCGCACGCGCCAGGTGCCGCTGTTGATCGTGGCGAAGCCGGAGAGCTTGCCGTAGGCCTGGCCGGCCAGCGCGGCCGAGGAGTCGTCCAGCGTGTCGCCGCTGGCGGTGATGAAGAGGTCCACGTCGCCGGCGTCGGGCGCCGCGTTGACGACACGCACCTTGGCCTTGCCGTCGGCGGCCTCCGGCTCGTTCTCGTCGACCAGCAGCGTCGCCAGCTGGCCCGCCTTGCCGTAGGCCAGCATCGTGTAGTAGCTGTTCTTGCCCAGCGACACGCTGGTGGTCGAGAGCACCGTGGCCGACCCCGGCCGGCTCACGCTGGCGTCCGCGGTGCCCTTGTCGACGTCGGCATAACCCTCGTTGGCGCCGTAGGCGGCCGCGCCGCCGACGTTGGAGTCGCCCACCTGCAGCTGCAGCGTGCTGTAGCCGCTGGTGGCGTTGACCAGGCGCACATGGGCCTTCGTGCGGTCCTCGCCGCCGCCGCAGGCCGCCATGGCCAGCAGCGGCAGCAGCCAGGCCAGACGGCGCAGAAGGTGATGCATCGTTCTTGCTCCCCGCGGATTCGTGCAGGCGCCTAGTGTGGCGCAATCGCGTTGCCGCTTTGCAACCGGGCGCCGCCGCCTCCCGAGGCAAGATGAAACGCGATCCAGTCGTCCAGCGGCAGCGCGGCGGCCAGCCGCTCGGCCGAGGCGTGCTCGGTCACCGATAGGCCGCTCTTCAGGTCGGCGCTGCTGTCGAACCAGCCGCAGCCGGGCGCTTCCTCTTCCGGCGCGGGCTCGTCCGCCATCCAGTCGGGCAGCGGTTCGGGTGCGGGCCGGCGGGGCGCGGGGCGCCGCACGCGGCGCCAGAGGAACAGCGTCTGGAACATGATCGGACCTCCCGTGAGCACCGCCTTCGTCGGCGGCAACGGGATGGTCCGCGGCAGGCCTGTGGCGCACCATCGCCCCGAGGGCGGCCGCGTGGCGGGCCCCCGCGCGGGGTCCCCCGGGCGGGGGACGACGCTAGAACGGGTTCACGCCGATCAGGAAGCCGTGCGCCCAGAACGCGAACACGGCCCAGGCCACCGCCCCGGCGGCGACCGCCGTCAGCGTGCCCGCCAGCGTGCCCGGCGGGTACACGGTGCCAGCGGCGCGGTCGCGTGCGCGTGCGGCGCGGAACACCAGCACCGACCAGACCAGGAAGCCGCCGAACAGCAGCGCCTCGGCCAGCGTGTTGTTGGCCAGCAGGTGCGCCAGCGCCCAGGTCTTCACGCCCAGCGTCATCGGGTGGTGCAGCTTCGCCTTGATGCCGTTGCGCGGCACGTAGGCGGCGGCCAGGAACACGAACGAGACCAGCATCAGCAGCGAAGCCAGGTGGCGCGCCCACAGCATCGGCGCCCACAGCGGCACCGGCTGCAGCCGCGACTGGCCGAAGCCCCAGACCACGAGCGCGAAGCCGGCCAGCGACAGCAGCGTGTACAGCCCCTTGTAGCCGTTCTCGCCCAGGCGCGCGCGCAGGCCGGTGCGCAGCGGCTCGGCGAACACGCGCACCGAGTGCACGCCCAGGAAGATCACGAGTCCGATGACGAGAGCGGTCATGTCGCATTGGCCGGTGGTGAGGGCGGCGCGAAGTATGCTGCCCGCCATGCCAGTCCGCTACCACTGGGAAGACTTTCCCGTCGGCCACGTGCGCGAGTTCGGTGCCACCACCGTCACCCGCGAGGCCATCGTCGAATTCGCCGGCCGCTACGACCCGCAGCCCTTCCACCTGGACGACGCCGCCGCCGAGCGCTCGCTCTTCGGCCGCCTGTGCGCCAGCGGCTGGCACACCTGCGCGCTGGCGATGCGCATGATGTGCGACGCCTACCTGCTGGAATCGGCCAGCCTGGGTTCGCCGGGGCTGGACAACATCCGCTGGCTCAAGCCCGTCAACGTGGGCGACACCATCTCGGTGCGCCTGAAGGTGCTGGAGGCGCGGCCGATGGCCAGCAAGCCGCACGTCGGGCTCATGCTCTCGCGCTGGGAGGTCTTCAACCAGCGCGGCGAGACCGTGCTCACCATGGAGGGCTGGGGCATGATGGGCCGGCGCGAAGTGCCGCCGCCGGTCGGCGAAAATCCGGGCTGAAACGTTCTCTGCCCCGGCCCCTCTTCAAGGACCTCAAGGACCTTCCCGCCATGCAAGCCTTCCGCCCCCTCGCCGCGCTGGCCCTGGCCGCGTGCGCCTTCGGCGCCGCCGCCCAGAACGCCGAGCCCAAGGTGCTCAACGTCTACAACTGGTCGGACTACATCGCCGAAGACACGCTGAAGAACTTCGAGAAGGAAACCGGCATCAAGGTCCGCTACGACAACTACGACAACAACGAGATCCTGCACGCCAAGCTGGTGGCCGGGAAGACCGGCTACGACATCGTCGTGCCCAGCGCCCACTTCGCGAAGACGCAGATCGAAGGCGGCCTGTTCCAGAAGCTGGACCGCGCCCAGCTGCCGAACTGGAAGAACCTGGACCCGGCCATCCTGGAGCAGATGGCCGCGGTCGACCCCGGCAACCAGTACCTGGTGGACTGGCTCTGGGGCTTCGTCACCGTGGGCATCAACGCCGGCAAGGTGAAGGCCGCGCTCGGCAGCATGCCGATGCCGGCCAACCCCTGGGACCTGATCTTCAAGCCCGAGTACGCCGCCAAGCTCAAGGGCTGCGGCGTCAACCTGCTCGACTCGGCCTCCGAGGTGCTGCCGGTGGCGATGATCTACGCCGGCAAGCTGCCCTACAGCCGCAACGCCAAGGACTACGACGCCGCGCGCGAGGTGCTGACGAAGGCGCGCCCCTACGTCACGCGCTTCTCGTCCTCGGGCTACATCAACGAGCTCGCCGACGGCGCGCTGTGCGTCGTGATGGGCTATTCGGGCGACATCAACATCGCGCGCCAGCGCGCGATCGACACCAAGACCGGGCAGGACATCCAGGCGCTCATCCCGCCCAGCGGCGCGACGCTCTTCTTCGACTCGATGGCGATCCCCAAGGACGCGCCGCACCCGAAGAACGCGCACCTGTTCATCAACTACATCCTGCGCCCCGAGGTCCACGCGTCGCTGACCAACAAGGTCTTCTACGCCAACCCGAACGCGGCCTCGAAGAAGTTCGTCAAGAAGGAAGTGGCCGAGAACCCGACCATCTTCCTCTCGGCCGCCGACATGAAGAAGCTCACGCCGCCGGACGCGGTGCCGCAGGACATCCGCCGCGTGCAGACGCGCATCTTCACCAGCTTCCGCGCGGGGACCCAGTAGACGCCACGCCCGAAGGCGCGCTGGACTTCTGGTTCGGCGCCCCGCCGCACGACAAGCGCGACGCCTGGTTCCGCAAGAGCGACGCGTTCGACGCGCTGGTGCGCGAACGCTTCGGCGCCGCGGTCGACGCGGCGCTGGAAGACCGGCTGGGCGCCGAGTGGCGGGCCTCGCCGCTGGCGCTGCTGCTGCTGCTGGACCAGTTCACGCGCAACCTCTTCCGCGGCAGCGCGCGCGCCTTCGCCGGCGACGCGCGCGCGCTGTCGATCGCGAAGGCACTCGTCGCCACCGGTGCCGACCGCCGCTTCGACACCATCGAGCGCGCCTTCGTCTACCTGCCCTTCGAGCATGCCGAAAGCCTGCCGATGCAGGACGAGTCGGTGCGCCTGTTCGCCGCGCTCGCGGCCGAGGACCCGCGCCAGGCCGACGGCCTGGACTACGCGCACCGCCACCGCGACGTGATCCGCCGCTTCGGCCGCTTCCCGCACCGCAACGCGGCGCTCGGCCGCGCCAGCACCGCCGAGGAGCTGGCCTACCTGGCGCAGCCCGGCGCCGGCTTCTAGCGGCGCCGCCGTGACCCGCCTCCTCGACACCGAGGCCACGCGCGCGCGCCTGCCGATGGGCGCGCTCGTCGACGCATTGCGCGCGATGTTCGCCACCGGCTGCGAAGTGCCGCTGCGCCACGTGCACGCCCTCGGCACCGTCGGCACCAGCCTGCTGATGCCGGCCTGGCAGGAAGGCGGCCTCTACGGCGTCAAGGTCGTCAACGTCTTTCCCGCCAACGGCGCCCGCGGCCTGCCGGCGGTGAACGCCAGCTACACGCTGTTCGACGCCACCACCGGCGCCGTGCTCGCGGTGATGGACGGCAGCGAGATCACCACCCGCCGCACCGCCGCCGCGTCGGCGCTCGCGGCCTCGTTCCTGGCGCGTGAGGACGCACGCCGGCTGCTGGTGGTGGGCGCCGGCCGCGTGGCTTCGCTGCTGCCCGAGGCGATGAAGACGGTGCGCCCGGGCCTCGACGAGGTGCTGGTCTGGAACCGCCACCTGGAAGCCGCGGCGGCGCTCGCCGCGCGCGTCGGCGGCCGCGTCGCGCCCGACCTGGAAGCCGCCGTGCGCGCGGCCGACATCGTGAGCTGCGCGACGCTCGCCGAGGCGCCGCTGGTGCGGGGCGCGTGGCTGGCGCCGGGCGCCCACCTCGACCTCATCGGCAGCTTCACGCCTTCGATGCGCGAAGCCGACGGCGCGGCGTTTGCCCGCGCGCGCGTCTTCGTCGACACCGAGGAGGCGCTGGCCAAGTCGGGCGACTGCCTGCAGGCGATGGCCGAAGGCGCCTTCGACCGCGCTGCGCTGCAGGGCACGCTGGCCGGCCTGGTGCGCGGCAGCGCCGCCGGCCGCCGCGGCCCCGCAGAGATCACGCTCTTCAAGTCGGTGGGCACGGCGCTGGAGGACCTGGCCGCGGCCGCGCTGGCCTGGCAGGCGCCGCGATAATCGGCGCCCCCAGTCCTGCCGCCCGCCTGCCATGCGCCTCGTGCTCGCCCTCGTCGCCGTCGTCGTCCTCGTGGCGGCCTACTTCTGGGCCGCGCTCAGCTGGAGCTATTCGAAGGGCGAACGCGCCGGCTGGGTGCAGAAGTTCAGTGACAAGGGCTGGGTCTGCAAGACCTGGGAAGGCGAGCTGGCGCTCGTCTCGATGCCCGGCACCGCGCCGGAGAAGTTCGAGTTCACGGTGCGCGACGGCGCCGTCGCGGCGCAGATCACCCGCCAGATGGGCAAGCGCGTGAGCCTGCACTACGAACAGAAGGTGGGCCTGCCCACCAGCTGCTTCGGCGAGACGCGCTACTTCGTCACCGGGGTCACCGCGGCCGAGGAGATCCCGCTCGCGCCCGGCGTGGTGGTGCCCACGGCGCCGGCCTCGGCCGCTTCGCGCTGACGACCTTCCACGGCGCGGGTTTGCCCAGGGGTCGCCGCCCCCTTCCACGACAGCTTGTCGCGGCTCGTCGAATGGGTCCACTCATGTAACGGCATTCATAGGTGGATCCATCGATCCCCCCGCCCCGCCGCCTGGGCTTGAATGCCCGGGCTCTGCTGGATCGCAGGCAATTTCTGGCGGGCCCCCGCGGGGCCGGAGGAGTGATTCGCACATGGACATGGACCGGAGGCAGTTCTTCCGGGTCAGTGGCGCAGGGCTGGTCGGATCCAGCCTCGTCGCGCTGGGCTTCTCGCCCACGGCGGTCTTCGCCGAGACGCGCGCCTTCAAGCTGGCCCGGACGACCGAGACCCGCAGCACCTGCCCGTATTGCTCGGTCAGCTGCGGGCTGGTGATGTACACGCTGGGCGACAAGGCGAAGAACGTCAAGTCGACCATCGTCCACGTGGAAGGCGACCCCGACCACCCGGTGAACCGCGGCACGCTGTGCCCCAAGGGCGCCGGCGTGATGGACATGATCCAGTCGCCCGACCGCGTCCTGCACCCGCAGGTGCGCGAGCCCGGTGCGGCCGAGTGGAAGACCATCGGCTGGGACGAGGCGCTGACGCGCATCGCCAGGCACATGAAGGCCGACCGCGACGCCAACTTCGTCAAGACCGTCGAGAAGGACGGCAAGACGACCACGGTCAACCGCTGGAACACCACCGCGCTGCTGGTCAGCTCGGCGGCGAGCAACGAATCCGGTTTCCTGTCCGTCAAGGTCGCGCGCGGCCTGGGGATGGTCGCACTCGATACGCAAGCACGTATCTGACACGCGCCGACGGTGTCCAGTCTGGGCCCGACTTTCGGTCGCGGAGCGATGACCAACTCGTGGACCGACATCAAGAACACGGACTTGGTGTTGATCATGGGTGGCAATGCCGCCGAAGCCCACCCCTGCGGTTTCAAGTGGGTGGTGGAAGCCATGCAGCAGCGCAAGGCGAAGCTGGTCGTCGTCGACCCGCGATTCACCCGCAGCGCCGCCGTGGCCGACATGTACGCGCCGATCCGCGTGGGCACCGACATCGCCTTCCTGGGCGGCGTCATCAACTACCTGCTGTCGAACAACAAGATCCATCTCGACTACGTCAAGCTCAACACCGACGCCACCTTCCTGCTGAAGGAAGGCTTCACCTACGACAACGGCTTCTTCAGCGGCTATTCGGCCGACAAGCGCAGCTATGACAAGTCCACCTGGGGCTACCAGATGGGCGAGGACGGCTTCGTCAAGGTCGACGAGACGCTGCAGCACCCGCAGTGCGTGTTCCAGCAGCTCAGGAAGCATTACGCGCGCTACACGCCCGAGCTGGTGAGCCAGATCACCGGCACGCCGAAGGACGCGTTCCTGAAGGTGGCCGAGACGATCGCCGGCACCTCGGCGCCCGACAAGGTGATGACGATCTGCTACGCCCTGGGCTGGACGCAGCATTCTGTGGGCAGCCAGAACATCCGCACGATGGCCATGATCCAGCTGCTGCTGGGCAACATGGGCCGGCCGGGCGGCGGCGTCAACGCGCTGCGCGGCCACGCCAACGTGCAGGGCATCACCGACATGTGCGCCTACTCCGAGGTGATGTCGGGCTACCTCAGCGCGCCCACCGACGCCGACGTCGACCGCGAGACGTTCCTGAAGAGCCGCACCGGCAAGCCCCTGCGCCCGAACCAGATGGCGTTCACGCAGAACTTCCCGAAGTGGCACACCAGCCTGATGAAGACTTACTTCGGGGACGCGGCGACGAAGGACAACGACTTCGCCTACGACTGGTTCCCCAAGCGCGACGGGGCCTACGACATCCTGGCCATCTTCGAGCGCATGCACCAGGGCAAGCTCAACGGCTTCCTGGTGCAGGGCTTCAACCCGCTGGCAGCGGTGCCCAACAAGAAGAAGCTCTCGGCCGCGCTGGCCAGGCTGAAGTACCTGGTCGTGATGGACCCGCTGGAGACCGAGACGAGCGAGTTCTGGAAGAACTTCGGCCCGCTCAACGACGTCAAGCCCGAGGACATCAAGACCGAGGTCTTCCGCCTGCCCACCAGCTGCTTCGCCGAGGAGACCGGCAGCTTCACCAATTCCAGCCGCGTGATCAGCTGGAAGGAGAAGGCCGTCGACCCGCCGGGCGAGGCGAAGGTGGACTCGGAGATCATCGCCCGCCTGTTCGTGAAGCTGCGCGCGGCCTACGCGAAGGAAGGCGGCGTGCTGCCAGAGCCGGTGGCCGCGCTGCAGTGGCCGTACCTGAACGCCAACGTGCCGCAGTCGGCCGAGCTGCTGAGGGAAATCAACGGCAAGGCGCTGGCCGACGTGCTGGCCCCGCCCGACCCGAAGGACCCGAAGGCACCGCCCACCGTGCTGGTGAAGGCCGGCGACCAGCTGCCCGGCTTCGCGATGCTGCGCGACGACGGCAGCACCACCTGCGGCAACTGGATCTACTGCGGCGTCTGGGGCCCCACGGGCAACCTCTCGGCACGGCGCGACACCGCCGACCCCACCGGGCTGGGCGTGTTCCCCAACTGGGGCTACAGCTGGCCGGCGAACCGGCGCATCCTCTACAACCGCGCCAGTGCCGACGCGAACGGCAAGCCCTGGGACCCGAGCCGCAAGTACCTGGCCTGGAACGGCAAGTCCTGGGCCGGCGGCGCCGACGTGCCCGACATGCGGCCCGACGCCGCGCCCGACCAGGGCGTGGGCGCCTTCATCATGAACCCCGAGGGCGTGGCCCGCCTGCACGCGGTGGGCATGAACGAAGGCCCGTTCCCCGAGCACTACGAACCCTTCGAGACGCCGGTGGGCGTGAACCTGATGTGCCCGACCAACCCGAAGGCCGTCAGCAACCCCGCCGCGCGCGTCTACAAGGGCGACCTGGAAGCCTTCGGCAAGAAGGAGGAGTTCCCCTACGCGGCCACCACCTATCGCCTGACCGAGCACCTGCACTACTGGACCAAGCACTCGCGCAGCAATGCCGTGGTACAGCCGGCGCCTTTCGTCGAGATCGGCGAGGACCTGGCGAAGGAAAAGGGCATCCGGCATGGCGACAAGGTGAAGGTGCGCAGCAACCGCGGCGAGGTCGTCGCCGCCTGCGTCGTCACCAAACGCATCAAGGGCCTGGACGTCAACGGCAAGAAGGTGCACCACGTCGGCATCCCCATCCACTGGGGCTTCAAGGGCGTCACGCAGAACGGCTACCTGGCCAATGCGCTGACCCCCTTCGTGGGCGACGCCAACTCGCAGACGCCGGAGTTCAAGGCGTTCCTCGTCAACATCGAGAAGGCCTGAGGGGACGACGATGGCGAGTCTGCAATCCCAAGACGTGGTGGCCCGCTCGGCCACCACGCTGCCGCCGCCGCAGGTGCGCACGGCCGCGCCGCACGTGGCCAAGCTGATCGACGAGTCCAAGTGCATCGGCTGCAAGGCCTGCCAGGTGGCGTGCATGAACTGGAACGACCTGCGCGACGAGGTCGGCCAGAACATCGGCGTCTACGACAACCCGGCCGACCTCACGCCCTCCAGCTGGACCGTGATGCGCTTCTTCGAGGTCGAGCCGCAGCAGGGCAACCTGGAGTGGCTGATCCGCAAGGACGGCTGCATGCACTGCGAGGACCCGGGCTGCCTGAAGGCCTGCCCGGCGCCGGGCGCGATCGTCAAGTACGCCAACGGCATCGTCGACTTCGTCAGCGAGAACTGCATCGGCTGCGGCTACTGCGTGAAGGGCTGCCCGTTCGACGTGCCGCGCATCAGCGCCAAGGACAACAAGGCCTACAAGTGCACGCTGTGCAGCGACCGTGTCGGCGTCGGCCTCGAGCCCGCGTGCGTGAAGACCTGCCCCACCGGGGCGATCGGCTTCGGCACCAAGGACGAGATGGTCGCCACCGCCACCAAGCGCGTCGGCGAGCTGAAGGAACGCGGCTTCCAGAACGCCGGCCTGTACAACCCGGAAGGCGTCGGCGGCACGCACGTGATGTACGTGCTCAAGCACGCCGACCGGCCCGAGCTGGAAGGCCTGCCCAAGGACCCGAGCATCAGCCCGCTGGTGTCGCTGTGGAAGGGCGTCGCCAAGCCGCTCGCGATGGCGGCGATGGTGGGCACCGTGCTGGCCGGCTTCGTGCACTACCTGAAGGTGGGGCCGAAGGAAGCCCAGGAAGACGCGGAAGCCTGAAGGAGAGCACCAGATGCCCAAGTACCTCCCGCGTTTCGGCTTCAGCGACCGCCTGAACCACTGGACGATCGCGCTGGCCTTCTTCCTGGCCGCGCTCTCGGGGCTGGCGTTCTTCCACCCCGCGCTGTACTGGTTCAGCTACCTGTTCGGCGGCGGTTCGTGGACGCGCATCCTGCACCCGTTCATCGGCCTGTTCCTCGTGCTCGCGTTCGCGAAGTTCTTCATGCGCCACTGGCGCGAGAACGTCATGACCGAGCAGGACGAGGAATGGCGCCGCACCACCCAGAGCGCCATCTTCTTCGAGGGCGTCATGCCCCCTTCGGGCATGTTCAATGCCGGCCAGAAGGTGATGTTCTGGACCATGGTCGGCTGCATCGTCGTCATGCTCGCCACCGGCATCATGTTCTGGCGTCCCTGGTTCGAAGGCCTGTTCCCGGTGCTGCTGATGCGCATCGCCGCCGTGCTGCACGCGGTGGCGGCCACGGTGTTCGTCATCACCGTCATCGGCCACATCTACGTCGCCTACTGGACCAAGGGCACGATCCGCGGCATGACGCGCGGCACCGTCACCGAAGGCTGGGCCAGGACCTTCCACGTCTACTGGTACCAGCAGATGACCGGGCGCAAGTAGGGCCCCGTCCCCTCGCCCCCCGCGCGGGCGCCGCCGAGGCGCCCGCGGCCTTTTGAACCGAACGACAATCGTTGCCCCCGATGAGCGCCACCGCCACCGTCCGCGTGATGACCCCGGAAGAGATCGCCGCCAGTGCCGGCGGCGAGACGCCGTGGCTGCGCTGGCCGCAGCGCGAGACCATGTTCGCCGAACGCCGCATGCGGCTGGCGCAACTGGCGCGCGGCCACGCGATGGAGGACTTCCTGCGCTTCATGGCCGAGGTGGCACGCGCGCAGCAGGCGCAGCTGGCCGCCTTCCCTTCGGTGCCGCTGCCCGACGGCGCGGCGCTGGCGCGCGCGGCCGAACGCGGCCTGCCGCCGCTCGCGGCCGTCGACTGGCCGCG